>JBQCFF010000070.1:0-12222 GCA_051959485.1 Devosia sp.
CGTCAGCGCATGCGCCTCGAGATGGTTCACCGCCACCAGCGGCTTGCCGAGCGCCGCCGCCAGCGCCTTGGCGGTGGTCAGGCCCACCAGCACGCCGCCGATCAGCCCCGGCCCTGCCGTCGCCGCCACCGCGTCCACCTCCGACAGCGGCACGCCGGCGCTCTCGCTCGCCTCGGCGATGATGTGGTCGAGCCAGCTCACATGCGCGCGGGCCGCCAGTTCGGGCACCACGCCGCCATAGGCCGCGTGCTCGTCGAGCTGACTGCGCACCACGTTCGACAGGATCACCGCGCGGCCGTCCGCGCCCCGCTCGACGATCGAGGCGGCGGTTTCGTCGCAGCTGGTTTCGATGCCCAGAACTCTCATGAACCTTGTCCGGCCGGGACGGGAGGGGTAAGCCCGACCGCGGCTTTGGCCTATATAGGTATGTGGTGAAATGCAATCGGCCCCCTTCCTGACGATCGGCACGCGCGGCTCGCTGCTGGCGATGTGGCAGGCGAAACTGGTGCAGCAGAAGCTGGCCGCCACGCATGGCGTGCCGGTCGACGACATCGCCATCCGCAGCTTCATCACCACCGGCGACCGGTTGACCGACCGGCCGCTGAGCGAGGCGGGCGGCAAGGGCCTGTTCTCGACCGAGATCGAGCAGGCGCTGTCGGCCGGCGAGATCGACCTCGGCGTCCACTCGTCCAAGGACATGGCCTCGGTGCTGCCCGACGGCCTCGTCCTCGCCGCCTTCCTTGAGCGCGAGGATATCCGCGACGCCTTCGTGTCGCTGCACCACGCCTCGCTCGAGGATCTGCCGCACGGCGCGAGACTCGGCACCAGCTCCATCCGGCGCGGCGCGCAGATGCTCCGGGCGCGGCCCGACCTCACCATCGTGCCGTTCCGCGGCAATGTCGGCACCCGGCTGCAGAAGCTCGAGAACGGGGTCGCCGACGCCACCCTGCTGGCCGTCGCCGGCCTCAACCGGCTCGGCGAGTCCGACAAGATCCGCGCCTATCTCGATCCGCGCAGCTTCCTGCCGGCTCCGGCCCAGGGCGCCATCTGCGTCGAGATCCGCAGCAATGACAGCCGCGTGGCCGAGCTGGTACGGCCGCTCGATCACGCGCCCACCTCCACCGCGCTCACGGCGGAACGCGCCCTGCTGACGACGCTCGACGGATCCTGTCGAACGCCGATCGGCGCGTTTACCGAATTGAACGCAATTTCGTGCAGTTTGACCGCTGAAATCCTCAGCCCCGACGGCAGCGAGTACTATCGCGATACGCTGGCGGGGCGTCCCGACGAGGCGCAGCAGATCGGCGCCGAGCTCGGCCGCCGGTTGCTCGCCACCGCCGGTCCGGATTTTGAGCGCAGGTTCAAGGGGTAGGTAGTGCCAGTGCGTATGCTCGTGACCCGGCCAGAACCCGACGCGAGCGAAACCGCCGCTCGGCTCGGTGCGCTCGGCATCGAGGGCTTGCCGTGCCCGCTGCTGGTGCACCAGACTTTGCCGGCCAGCCTGCCCGAAGCCAAGGGTTTCGCCGCCATGGCGCTCACCAGCACCAATGCGCTGCGCGCGCTGCGCGAGCGCGGGGTGGTCGAACGCTACCTGAAGCTGCCGGTCTATGCCGTCGGCACGCGTACGGCGGCGGCCGCCCGGGCGCTGGGGTTCAGGCAGGTCGTCCATGCCGAGGGCGGCAACTTCACCTCGCTCGCCGAGCTGCTCGCCCACACGCCGCTCAAGGGGCCGATCTTCTACCCGGCGGCGCGCGACCTGGCGGGCGACCTCGCCAAGTCGCTGGCGCCGTTCGGCCGCATGGTGATCACCGCCGAGGTCTATGCCATGAACCCGGTCGAGGCGCTGCCGCTCACCGCCGCGGGCGCCTTCGCAACCGGATCGATCGGCGCGGTGTTGCTCTACTCGAAACGCACCGCCGAAACCTTCGTCCGCCTTGCCGATGCCCATATCGACCGCCTCGAACGCCGTGAGCTGGGCATGCTTTGTCTCTCCGAGGCCGTTGCCGAGCCGCTGGTCGATGCCCACTTCGTCCGGGTGGGGCTTGCCGAGCATCCCAGCGAGCAGGCCATGATGGGGCTTGCCTTGTCGTTTGCCCGCGACCACAACGCAGCATGAGCCAACAGAAGGGCTTCTCCGTGAAGAACGTGCCGCATGGCTGAGCGCAAATCCGGCCCGGTCAAGCCGCCGGTGATCGACCTGACGGCCAAGCCGGCGACGCGCTCGAGCAGCGCGGCGCCGCAGCCGGAGCCGGCCTCCGTCGACGCATCCGCCGCGGCCCCGGAGGCGCCCGCCGAAGCCGTTGCCGCCCCTGCCGCCGAAGCCGCCGCCGCGCCCGCGCCGGAGGCGACCCAGGAGTCGCCCGCCGTCGCCACCGACCCGGGTGCCGACACCGTCAGCGACACGCCGCGGCCGCCGCCACCGCCGCGCCCGCCGGCCCGCCTCGCCAAGCCGTGGAGCGCCATCTCGATTGCTGCCGTCGCCGGCGCCGTACTCGGCACGGTGCTCACCTATCTGGCGGTCAACTTCCTCCCGCTGCCCGACCAGCGCCCGGTGATCGCCGACCCCGCCCCGCGCCTCGAGGCGCAGGAGGCGGCCATCGCCGACCTTACCGAGCGTCTGGCCGCCGCGGAGCAGGCGACGAAGGCCGCCGAGGCGAGCGCCGACCAGGCGACCACCGGTCTCGCCGCCGACCTCGAGGCGCTGCGCCAGCAGGTCGCAGCCATTCCGGCGCCCGTCAAAGTCGATCTCGCGCCGCTCGAGCAGCAGGTCGCCGGGCTCGAAGACCGCATCGCCGCCATCGGCGCCGGTGCGTCCGGCGCCGACGCCACGGCGCTCGCCCAGACCATTTCCAACCTCGAATCCGGCCTCGGCGAGGTCCGCGCCACGCTCGAGGCGCTGACCCAGCGCACCGCGACCGCCGAGCAGAGCGTGGCGACGCTGCGCGGCGATGTGGCTGCCACGAAATCAGCCGTCGCGGCGCAGACCAGCATGATCGGCTCGAGCGAGGTCGGCCCCGCCGTCCGCCTGCCGCTGCTGGTCTCCGGGCTCGAAAGCGCCTTTGCCAACGGTCGGCCGTTCAGCGCCGAGCTGGCCGGCCTCACCACGCTGCTGCCCGACCTGGCGGTGCCCGACGCGATCCGCGCCGCCGCGCCCGCCGGGCTGCCGCGCCCCGATGCCGTCGCGGCGGAGTTCACCACCGCCGTCCCGACGGTCCTTGCCGGCCGCACCGCCCAGAGCAGCGGCGACCTCACGCAGGATGCGCTCGACTGGGCCAAGGGCCTGCTCGCCCTCCGTCCGATCGAGGAGACCGACGGGACCTCGCCCGAGGCCATCGTCTCCCGCCTCGAGGGCGCGGTCGGCCGCCGCGATTTCGTCGGCGCCGCCGCGCTGCTCGACCAGTTGCCGGCACCGATGCAGGCCGCCGCCGGCAACACGGCGACCGACATCCGCACGCTCGCCGCCGCCGATGCCTTCATCGCCACGCTGCGGGCGCGCGCGCTGCAGCCGCCGGCGCCCGAAGCCCCAGCCTCCCCGCAACCGGCGGCGGAGGCGGCCCCGTGATCCGGCTCGCCTACTGGCTGGTCATCAGCCTGCTCGTCACCGCCGGCATCGCCTGGTTGATCGGCCTGCCGGGCGTCCTCACCATCGAGATGCTCGGCATGCGGATGCAGCCGCGGCTCGGCATCGCGGCGCTGGCGGCGCTGGTCGCCGTCGTGCTGATCATCCTCGTCTGGGGCATTGTGCGGCGCGTCATCGCGGCGCCGTTCTTCCTCGCCCGCCGCTCCCGCGAACGGCGCAAGGACCTCGGCTTCACCGCCCTTTCCGACGGTTTCATCGCGCTGCAGGCGGGCGACGCGCTGCGGGCCCGGGCGCTGGCGCGCGAGGCGCGCGGCAACCTGCCGCGCAACGCCGCGGCGCAGCTGCTCGAGGCGCGTGCCGACCTGGCGCTGGGCGACATGCATTCGGCCCGCGAGCACTACCGGGCGCTGATCAGCAACCGCAAGACGGCGCTCGCCGCCCTCTCCGGCCTCTACGACCAGGCCCGGCAGCAGGGCCGCATCGATGCCGCGCTCACCTTCGCGCAGAAGGCGCTCGATATCTCGCCGCAGGCCCCGTGGGCCCGCGACGCGGTGTTCGAGGACATGACCCGCAACGGCCGCTGGGACGAGGCGGCGCGCATGGTGGCCGACGAGCAGGCGGTCACCCGCGAGGAGAAGATGCGCAAGCGCCGTCGCCTCGCGGTGGTCGAGACGGCGCGGGCCCAGCTCGCCGAAGGCAGCGATCCGCACGCGGCGCTCGAGCATGCGCTGGCGGCGCAGAAGCTGGTGCCGGATTTCGTCCCCGCCGCGCTGATCGCCGCCCGCATCTATGCCAATCGCGACGAGTCGCGCCGCGCCATGAGCCTGCTCCGCCGGGTCTGGCGCGCCACCTCGCATCCCGATGTCGGCACGCTTTACGCCAACGCCGTCCCCGGCGCCTCCGCCGTCGACCGGCTGAAGCGGGTGCGCGAGCTGATCGACCTGCCGCCCCCCAACAAGGCGGGCGCGCTGGTCCTCGCCCGGGCCGCCATCGACGCCTTCGACTGGCCGCTCGCCCGCCAGGCCCTCGCCAGCTATTCGAGCACCAACCCCTCGCAGGCCGTCTGCCAGATGATGGCCGAGATCGAGGAGGGCGACACCGGCGACAAGGTCAAGGCCCGCGACTGGATGAACCGGGCGCTGCGGGCGCCGCGCGAGCCACTGTGGACCGCCGACGGCATCACCGCCGACGAGTGGGAGCCGCTCTCGCCGGTCACCGGCCGGCTTGATGCGTTCGAGTGGCGGGTGCCCACCAGCGCCGTCGCCACCCGTACCACCGGCACCGTCCCGGCCACGCCGAAACCGCCCGAGCCCGCGCCGGCTGCCGCCACCGAGCCGGCCAGCCTGCCCGCCGGGCCGCTCGCCCTGCCGGACACCTGATCGGCGCGCCGAACAGACGTGCAAGCTCCCTTGCGTCGACGGGCCGGGTCACGTATTAGCGTCGCCGGACGCCGCATTAGCTCAGTCGGTAGAGCATCTCATTCGTAATGAGGGGGTCGCTGGTTCGAATCCGGCATGCGGCACCACCCTCCCTCCGCCCTCAATGCATCGGCCGCCCGGCGGGCGATTTTTCTCTGCGTCCTGCTGCCAGTGCCGCGAGCTTCCGTGCTACAAGGCCGGCGGCAGTTCGGGTGCGGGTCGGTCGTCCATGCAGTGTCGCTCCATCGCAGGTTCATGGTCGGAGCGCCGCCGTGTCGGCTGAGACGCTGCTCTGGGTCCTCGTGGGTCTGGCGCTCGGGATCGCGCTCTCGATGCTGTTCCTCATGGCCTATGCGGCGCTCGAGCGCCGCGCCATCGCCCGTCACAGCGCGCCGCTAGGGCCGGTGCCCGCCGAGCCGCCGCAGCAGCGGAACGCGCTGCGCCGCCGCGCCAAGGCTGCCCTCAGCGTGCCGATCGAGCCCGAGGCCGCCGCTGCCGAAGCTCTGGAAAACGCCGATCCTGCCGAAGCCGAGTCCAGCCAACTGGTGGCACTGGCCCGCGCGCTGGAAGCGCGTCCGCAGCCCGTCGCAGTGGCGCCTGAACCTGAGCCTGAACCCGAACCCGAACCGGAACTGCTGCCGGAACCCGAGCCGGAGCCGGCCCCACCGGCACCGGAACCGGTGATCATCCTGCCGCCGCCCCGGCCGGCGCCGCCGCCACCGCCAGCCCCGCCGCAACCCGTGGTGATCGAAGCCGCGGCCAATCCGACCGTGCCCCCCGAACCGCCCGAGCCGGCGACCGCGACGCCGGAGGCCCTCGCCCACCCGGATGCCGCCCCGCCCCCGGTCGAGGTCGCGCCACCGGCGGCCGTTGCGGCAAGGGTGCGCCAGCCGCTGCAGGTCACGCCGCCGCCGCGCATCAAGCCGCCGCCCATGCCGGTGGCGCCGCCGCCGGTCGAGCTGCCCGAGGCTGCGCCAGCGTTGCTTGCGACGCCCGCTCCCGTGGCGCCGCCACCACCGCCGGCTCCCGAGCCGGAGCCGCCCGCGCCCGACGACGTCATCGCCGGCGTCCGCTTTGCGCCGGTGCCGAAGCGGCCGAACAAGCCGCCGTCCGGTCACTGAGCCGGCTCGAACCCGCCGTTTCCACCCCCGCGTGACTCGCCCGCTGCGGACCACCTCACCGAAAGCTGAGCGGTCGCGCGGCAACCGTTTCGCTGCCCACGCCGTTGCTCTCCCCAAATCCCGGGTGCCCGATGCCCGGCAGCAACAAGGAGACGTTCCATGACCCGCATCGAGCTCGACCGGATGCTGGAGCAGGCAGTGGCAGAGGCGATCGGCGTGCCGTACCAGGCCAAGCCGCGCAAGCGTGCCTCGCGGCGCAAGTCCGCCGCCGCCTATCGTCCGGTGCGCCCGGAACACGCCGGCCGTGAATTGCAGCACGCCTGATTTGCTTTTGCTTTTCTCCCCGCTAGATTCGCCGGCCGAGAGCAGGCGAGGGGACTATGCTGCAGCCCGAGAGTGCCGATCTGGCGCATTACCGCGCGCTGATCATTTCGCGGCTGCCGCACCTGGTGGGCGCGCAGTTCGTCACCCTGGCCGAGGGCTGGGACAGCGTCGCGCTCGAGCATGACGGATTGATCTTCAGGTTCGCGCGCCACGATGGGGCGCGCGAGCGGCTGCGGCGCGAGGTGGGGCTGCTCAACTTCCTGCGCCCGCGCATCACCATGCCGCTGCCGCAACCGGTGCTGTTCGACGGCGACGAGCCATTCACGGAACACCGCAAGATCCCCGGCGACAAGCTGCTCGCCGACGATTACCTGATGCTCGGGGAGGGAGCGCGCAACGCGCTCGCCACCCGCATGGCGCAGTTCTATGCCGAGCTGCACCAGTTGCCGCTGGCCCGCCTGCAGCAGGCCGGCGCCGTCGCCGTCGATCCCTGGCTGTCGCCGCAGGAGATTCTCGAAAAGGCGTTGCCGCGGCTGCCGCGCGGCTACAAGGGCTGGGCCCGCAAGGTGGCCGCCGCCTACCGCAAGCTGTCCATCCAGGGCGACGAACTGGTGTTCGGCCAGTTCGACGGCCACGGCTGGAACATGGCGTTCGATTTCGCCACCGGCACCCTCAACGGCGTCTACGACTTCGGCGACGCCGGCTTCGGCTCCCGCCACCGCGACCTCAGCTACTCGAACTGGATCTCGGCCGACCTGACGCTCCGCATCCTCGAGCGCTACGAGCAGCTCACCGGCCACCGCGTCGATCGCGACCTGGTGATGCTCTACACCTCGGCGCTGCGCCTCGCCGAACTGGCCGAGGGCTTTCTCCCCGCCGACGTCGCGGTCGCCAACGTGGTGAACTGGGCCGACGAGCTGAAGCTGCTTGAGGAAACCCTGCGCCCGGCCGCCTAGGGGCAGGGCTCCGACAAGGATCATGGGAAGTGGCGCTCGGCCGCTGGCGCGGCAGCGCCTTTGCAGCGCTGAGGTGACGGGGCCTTCCCTCCTTCCCTTCCCCCGTCCGCTGCAAGAAAAGCTTTTCCTAAATACCTTGCTCGCCCTTCAGAAACGTGGCAGGTCTCGTTCAAGAAAAGCTTTTCGCACTCGTCGCAACGGTGGGAGGACCAGCCGGCGCCGGGAAGTTGGGAAAGGCTTTTCCTGAAGCCGCGGATGCGGCAAATGGGAGGGATATGGATGACCTTTTTCAAGCTGAACGGGCTGGCTGCCGCCATTGGCGTGCTCGCCGCGATTTCGGGGCCGGTGCTGGCCCAGGACAACGGGTTGGGCGTCGATGACGGCACCCAGCTGACGCTCTGGACGCGCGCCGCGACGCAGGTCCGGGTGGACCAGTTGGTGCAGGCCTACAACGCCTCGCACAAGAACCAGATCACCGCCACCTACGTGGTGACCGACGACTACCAGACCAAGGTCGGCGCGGCGGCGGCGGCCGGCGGGCTGCCGGACCTGTTCTCGGCCGACGTGGTGTTCATGCCGAACTGGACGTCGGCGGGGCTGTTCCAGGACATCACCGCCCGCATCGACGGCATGCCGAACATCGACAAGGTGGCGCCGGCCGGCATCGAGGTCGGCACCTGGGAAGGCAAGAAGTACGGCATGCCGTTCATCGCCGACCTGTCGGTCTGGATGTGGAACAAGAAGCTCTACAAGGAGGCTGGGCTCGACCCGGAGAAGGGGCCGACCACGCTGCACGAGTTCGCCGACCAGGCGCGCGCCGTGGCCAAGCTGGGCGGCGACGTCCACGGCTCGTTCTTCGGCGGCAAGTGCGGCGGCTGCAACGTCTTCACCTGGTTCCCCATCGCCTGGGCCGACGGCCAGGACGTGATGAACGCCGACGGCACCGAGTCGCACCTCAATTCCGATGAGTGGAAGCAGATCTACAAGGTCTTCCACGACATGGTCGCCGACGGCAGCATGATGATGCCGGAAAGCAAGGACGAGGCCGGCCCGACCTGGACCTCGTACTTCCCCAAGGGCGTCGTCGGCGTCATGCCGATGCCCGCCACGCAGATCTCGTCGCTCGTCGGCAACGGGCTCGAGGATGCCGACATCGGCGTGACGCCGATCGCCGGCCTCACTGGCGGCGAGTCGACCTTCGTCGGCGGTGACGATATCGGCATCTCGCGCGACAGCACCAAGGCCGATGCGGCATGGAACTTCATCGCCTGGGTGCAGAGCGAGGAAGCCCAGGTCGAGGTGGTGGCCAAGTACGGCAACGTGCTGACCCGCACCGACCTCGGCGACAACAAGTACATCACCGATCCGCGGGTGAAGCTGTTCAACACCATCGGCGCCAAGGGCAAGACGCCGCTGTCGAAGAACTTCGGCGCCACCTTCAACGACCCGCAGGGGCCGTGGATCGTGCTGTTCCGCGATACGGTGTTCGGCGACGGGGCCAACCTCGAGGCCAACAACGAGGCGATGAACGAGTCGCTGAGCCAGTAACCCGATGCATGCATCGGCCCGGTTCCCTGTCGGCGCCGGGCCGATCCCTCGAGCCGAGGACTGATAGTGACGACAACGTCCATCTCTGATGCAGCGGCAGTGGAAGGGCCGGTCCGGCGCTCCCGCAGCAGCCTGCGCCGCCAGCTGGTCGGGTTCGCCTACACCCTCCCCACGCTGGTCTTCATCGTGGTGTTCTTTCTCACCCCGCTGGTGCTGGTGGCGAAGATGTCGCTGAGCAAGTACGGCCTGCTCACCGGCGACGAGGGCTTCAACTTCCCCAGGAACTACGTCTCGATCTGGCGCAACCAGCTGTTCTGGCCGTCGGTGTGGTTCACCATCGAGTACACCATCCTGGTCACCGTGCTGCTGCTCGGCCTCGGCCTCGGCCTGGCGCTGCTGGTGCAGACGGTAAGCCGCTGGACGGCGTTCCTGCGCACCGTCTTCCTGCTGCCGGTGTCGCTCGGGCTCGCCGCCGCCTCGTTGCTCGCCTACGGCTTCTATTCGCCGGCCATCGGCCCGATCAGCCCGCCGCTCGAGGCGCTCGGCCTGATCGACAACCCCATTGCTTTCCTCGGCACCTCGCTCGCGGCGCTGCTCTCGACGACGTTCCTCGTGGTCTGGAAGTTCGCCGGCTTCTACATGCTCGTCCTGACGGTCGGCCTGCAGGGCATCCCCGACGACGTCTACGAGGCCGCCTCGCTCGACGGCGCCTCCAGGTGGCAGACCTTCCGCCACATCACCCTGCCGCTGCTCAGGCCGTCGCTGTCGCTGGCGACCATCCTCTGCGTAACCGGCTCGCTGCTGGCCTTCGATCAGTTCTTCATCCTCACCAAGGGGGCGCCCGACAACACCACGGTGACCGCCGTCCAGGTGATCTACCGCGAGGCGTTCCAGCGCCAGAATCTCGGCACCGCGGCGGCGCTCTCGATCCTCGTACTGGTCGTGCTGGTGCTCATCAATGCATTGCAGTTCCGCTTCCTGCGCGGAACGGAGCGGGACTGAATCATGACCGTCGGCCAGCAACCCTCCGCCTTCAGCCGCACCCCGTACTACGTGTCGACGGGCGGGCTCGCGATCATCTTCCTGTTCCCGCTGCTGTGGAGTTTCTACGCCTCGATCAGCCCGCAGGCCGGCACCGCTCAGATCGACGGTTTCGGCTTCGGCAACTACCGCACCATGTTCGAGTTCGGGGCCGGGCTGCCGACCGTCGCGTGGAACAGCGCGGTGATCTCCATCCTCACCGTCGTCATCACGCTGGTGATCTCGACGCTGGGCGGCTATGCCTTCGCCCGCTTCAAGTTCTGGGGCAAGGATGCACTGTTCCTGCTGACGCTCTCGATCCTGATGGTGCCCTACGCCACGCTCCTCATCCCGCTCTACGTCATGCTCAACGCCGTGGGGCTGTCCAACTCGCTGGTCGGCGTCGCGCTGATGATCGCCATGTTCCAGCTGCCCTTCGCCACCTACATGATGCGCATCTCGTTCGAGGCGATTCCGCGCGAGCTCGAGGAATCGGCGCAGATCGACGGCTGCAGCAGCCTCGGCGTGTTGTGGCGGATCATGCTGCCCTCGGTCGTGCCTGGGCTGGTGACGGTGGGCCTGTTCGCCTTCCTTGCGGCATGGAACGACTTCTTCGCGCCGCTGATCCTGCTCACCGACCCCACCAAGCAGCCGCTGCCGGTGGCGGTCGCCAACCTGCGCCAGCAGACCATGGGGGTGATAAACTACGGCGCCACCGAAGCCGGCGTGGTGGTGATGGCGCTGCCGTGCGTCATCCTGTTCCTGCTGCTGCAGCGCTACTACGTGCGCGGCTTCATGTCCGGGGCGGTTAAGGGCTGAGGCCGCGGCGATGAGCGATACCGGAAGCAAGCATCCCACCATCCGCGACGTGGCGCGGCGCGCCGGCGTCTCGCTCGGCACCGCCTCGAAGGCGCTGAACGCCAACGGGCGGCTGCGCGAGGAAACGCGGGAGAAGGTCCGCGCCGCGGCGCGCGAGCTCGGCTACCGGCCCAACGACATGGCGCAGAGCCTGCACCGCACCCGCTCGATGACGGTCGGCATCATCTCCACCGACTCGTTCGGCCGCTTCACCCTGCCGATCTTCCAGGCGCTGGAGGAGCGCTTCGCCGACCAGGGCATCGGGGTGTTCATGTGCAACGCCACCGACGATCCGGCGCGCGAGCGGCAGCACCTCGATCACCTCCTGGGCAAGCGCATCGACGGGCTGGTCGTCACTGCCCGCCGTGCCGACAAGCGGCCGCCGGTCGGGCCGCTGCCGCCCGGGCTGCCGGTGATCTACGTCTTCTCGCAGGCCGACGACCGCAACGCGCTGTCGCTGCTGCCCGACGACGAGGGCGGGGCGCGCCTCGCGGTCAAGCATCTCGCCGAGATCGGCTGCAAGCGCATCGCCTACCTCACCGGGCCGGAACGCTTCGAGGCGGTGCTGCTGCGCCGCCGCGGCTACCAGTCGGCGCTGGCCGAGGCGGGGCTCACCGAGCACCCCGAATACTACCTCGCGGGGCAGTGGTCGGAAGCCTGGGGGCGCGACGCCGTCGCCCAGCTGTTCGACGGCCACGCCGAGCGCCCGGACGGGCTGTTCTGCGGCAACGACCAGATCGCCCGCGGCGCCGTCGAGGCGCTGCGCGACAGCGGCATCGACGTGCCCGGCGAAGTGGCCGTCCTCGGCTTCGACAACTGGGAAGTGCTGGCGGAAGCGGCCCGCCCGCCGCTCACCAGCGTCGACATGAATCTCAGCGCGCTCGGCGAGGAGGCCGGGCGCCTGCTGCTGGCGATGATCGGCGGGGAGAAGCTGCGCGGCATCCGCCGCCTGCCCTGCACGCTGGTCGTCCGGCAATCCACCCAACGCTAGGTCAACACCCGCCGGCACGCTCGGCCCGCGGGGTAAAGGGAGTAGACATGAGCCAGTATCATGCGGTCCGTTTCGTGGACGTGCGCCTCGAGGGCGATTTCTGGAAGGAGCGGCTCGACACCGTGCTTGCCCGCACCATCCCGAGCCAGCACAGGAAGCTCACCGAGTACGGCATCCTCGAGTCGCTGAAGCTGCCGAGCCCGCCGCCGCCGCTGCGCTTCCCGCGCCACCCCAACGGCTTCACCGTGCAGGTGTTCTGGGATTCCGACGTCGGCAAGTGGATCGAGGCCGCCGCCTATGCGCTCAGCCATCGCCGCGACGCCGACATCGAGGCGAAGATCGAGGCGATCGTCGACGATTTCGAGCGGGCGCAGGCGCCCGACGGCTACCTCAACTGCTGGTACCT
>JBQCFF010000071.1:0-12805 GCA_051959485.1 Devosia sp.
CGCATCCGCCAGAGCTCGTCGGCGTCCACCTCGAGGCCGATCAGGAACAGCATCATCACGACGCCGAACTCGGCGATGCTGCGCACCATCTCGCTGTCCGAGACGAGCTGCAGTCCGTAGGGACCGATCAGGATGCCGGCGGCGAGGTAGCCCAGGATGGTGCCGAGTCCCGCCCACTTGGCAAGCGGCACCAGCAGCACCGTGGCCGCCAGGAGAACGAAGATGGCGAGCAGGAGATTACCTTCCATGGAATTCCTGCCCGCATATTGCGGGGCTTGCGCGCCCTAGTTGTCGGAATCGCCTTTCAGCGACTTAAGTTTCGCAAACACCGAATCGGCGTCAAGCTCTTCGTCGCGCTCGGGACGACGATTCTCGTCCTCGCCGCTGTCGAGCAGCTCGCCCGCGGCAGCCCGGCGCTCTGCGCTGGACAGGGCTTCCTCGGCGGTGAGCAGCATGGTGCCCTGATCCGCCTCATCCGGCGCCGCCGTGCCCTTCGATGCCCGCTTCACCTCGAGGTCGAGGTCGATCTGGCTGCAGAGCCCGAGCGTCACCGGGTCCATCGGGGTGATGTTGGCGTTGTTCCAGTGCGTGCCGTCGCGCACCGCGTCGATGGTCGACTTGGTGGTGCCGACCAGGCGCATGATCTGCGCATCCTTCATTTCGGGATGGTTGCGCAGCAGCCACTTGATGGCATTGGGGCGCTCGTTGCGGCGCGAAATCGGGGTGTAGCGCGGGCCCTTGCGCTTCGGCGCCGCGACCCGGACCTTCGGGTCTGAAAGCTTCATTCGGTAACTGGAGTCCGCCTCGGCCCGCTCGATCTCCTCGCGGGTGAGCTGGCCGTTCTGGATCGGGTTCACGCCCATGATGCCGCTCGCCACGTCACCGTCGGCGACGCCCTGCACCTCGAGCGGGTGCAGGCCACAGAAGGCGGCGATCTGCTCGAACGAGAGCGCGGTGTTGTCGACCAGCCAGACGGCGGTTGCCTTGGGCATCAGAAGGGGCGTGGCCATGATAAATCTCTCCTTGAGGCGCGGCCGGCTTTTCTCCGGTCCGCCCCGCCTCGGGGGGTAACAATGAGGGGGAATAACGTCCTATATACGCGCCGGTTCGGCCCGTTTCAATCGGCTTGTCCGCGCTCGAAGTCAGTAATCAGCACGATTTTTCCATAGTTACTGCGCGCCTCGAGCGCCCGGTGTGCGTCCGGCGCGTCGGCGAGCGCGAAACGCTGGATCCGCGGCTTCCGGATCCGCCCATCCTCCAGCGCGGGCCACACATTCTGCCTCAGACTGTGCGCGATAGCCGCCTTCACGTCGCTGGACTGCGGCCGCAACGTCGAGCCGGAGAGCGTCATCTGCTTCATCATAAGCCGGGCCGCGTTGATCTCGGCCCTGCCGCCACCGGCTGTGGCGAGTAAAACGATGTGGCCGAAGCGGGCGCTCGCGGCAATGTTGCGGTCGAGGTTCTCGCCCGCCACCATGTCAATCACCCGGTCGGCGCCATGCTCGGCCGTGAGCGCCATCGTGCGGGTGACGAAATCCTCCTCGTCGTGTCGGATGACGGCTTCAGCGCCGAGGCTCAGTGCATAGGCCGCCTTCTCCGCCGAGGAGACGACCGCGATCGGTCGCGCCCCGTGCAGCCGGGACACCTGGATCGCCGTGCCGCCGATGCCGCCGGCGGCACCGTGGATCAGCACCCACATCCCCACCGACAGCCCGGCGCGGAGCACTAGCGTCTGCTCGATCGTGAAAAACGTCTCGGGCAGGGTGGCGCCCTCGGCCGGCGACCAGCCGCGGGGCAGCGGCAGCACCTGGCCTGCCGGCACCGCCACGTACTCGGCGTAGCCGCCGCCATTGGTCAGCGCCACGACGCGCTCACCCAACTGGAGGTTAGCGGTGCCAGCGCCGAGCGCCGCGACCTCGCCCGCCACCTCGAGCCCCGGCAGGGGTGAGGCGCCCGGCGGCGGGGCGTAGGTGCCGCGGCGCTGCCCGAGGTCCGGCGCGTTGAGCCCGGCCGCGGCGACGCGGATCAGCACCTCGCCGGGGTTCAGTGCCGGGATGGCATGCCGCACCGGCCGCAGCATCTCGGGGCCACCCGGGGCGGTGATGGCGATGGCGGTCATTTCATGGGGAACGCTCATGGCACACTTGTGCCGCGCGTGCTGCCGGCGTGCAACTGCTTGCGCCGATCCTGCAGGGGCATAGGATCGGAAGGCTTCAGCACGGAGATGACTTGATGCTCGACGACGACGAGGTGAGGAAGCCCAAGGGACACGAGGTCGGCATGCCGATCGACGCGATGTCCGTGGAAGAACTCGAGCAGCGCATAGCGTTGTTGAGGGACGAAATCGTGCGGCTGGAGCAGGCCATCGCGGCCCGCAGGAACACCCGCGCGGCCGCCGACTCCCTGTTCAAGCGCTAGAAGGGGGCGCGGCCGGTGTCGGCCTCGGCGACCTGTTCGCCGCGGACCCGCGCGAGGAAGCTCTTGTAGACCCAGCCCGACTTGCCCTTGAAGCTGACCTTGAGCCAGCCGCCGTCCTCGCCGGTGACGTTGATCTGCGTCCCACTGGTCACGGTGCCGATATTGCCATAGCGCTTCGACGGACCGGAGCGCACGAACACGTCATTCCTGACCACGTACAGGTTGCCGTCGCTTGCCGGCGCGCTGTCGGGCGGCGAAGCCTCGGCGACCAGCGTCGGCGGCTCCATGGTCATCTTGACCGGCTGGGCCGGCAGGGTTTCGGGTCCAGTCGCCGGCTCGGTGAGCACGGCGGCCTGGGTCACCGGCATCTGCGGCGCCGTGGCAGGCACCGTCACCCGAGGTTTCACCTCGACGGTCTTCGAGATGTCGAGGTCGGCCGCTTTGGCCTCGGGCAGGCGCACCACATAGCTCGGCAGCACCTTGGTCTTCACCTCCGGCAGTTCGGCAACGGTCCTCGACACGGTGTGGGCCGTAAAGGTCAGGCCGGCGGCCGTGACGCTGCCGGCAGCGACGATGACCGCGGCGAAGGCGATGAGGGGGCGGAAATGGCGGCGGACCATGGTGACGGCTCCTTGTCTAGCTAGCGCCCGACGCCTGACGCGTTCTCTGCTGGGCGGCGCTTGGTTTGACTGAACAAGGATCGGCGCGGGGGAAAGGTTCCGCATTGGGGAGGCGGGCAGGGCCACCTTGGTCACCACCTGGCAAGGTTAAGAAAGCGAGTCCTGTTAACCTCAAATTAACACCTTGGGGTTAACCTCATTATTGTCCAGTTTCTGGACTTGCAGAGTGGTTTCTCCCTCTGTTTGACGCCTCCCTGTTAACTTTCGAGAGCCGTTTCGACGGCTCTTTTTTCTTTTGCGCCCTCGCCGGGCCTCCGTTAAGCCGCTGGCAACGGAGCCGGGCGCAAAGCTAGGGCTTGCCCTCAGGTGCGAGACGTTTTCGTGGATGACGCCAAACAAACCCGGCAGCCGGTCGCCATCGGCCCGCGGATCATCGCCTCGGGCGGATTCGACGCACTTTATCGTGAAGGCATGGGGCTGATCGAAGAGGTCGCCGCCTATCTCGACAGCGACGGCCGGGCGGAGAGCCGCGGGCTCAATCGCGAGGCCTCGTTCTGCTACGCCACCGAAAGCATGCGGCTCACCACCCGGCTGATGCAGCTTGCCAGCTGGCTGCTGCTGCAACGCGCCGTCAACGAAGGCGAACTCACCGCCGAGAATGCGCGCACCGAGAAGGAGAAGGTCCGGTTTTCGGCCACTCCGACGGAACGGGGCGGCCCGGGCTACGACGAGCTGCCGGAACGGCTGCGGGAGTTCATTTCGAAGGGCGACCGGCTGTTCGAGCGGGTCCAGCAGTTCGACAAGCTCGAACGCGGTGGCGTGCCGGACTATGCCCCGACGACGCAGGGCGGCATCGCCGACCAGCTGTCGCGCCTCAAGGCCGCCTTCGGCAAGCTCCGGGAATAGGGGCGGGCCCCCAAACGAAAAGCCCGGCGCGACGGCCGGGCTTCCCAAACTCTGGCGTTCGTAGGGGGGCTTAGAAGCCGAGGCCCTTGAACTTGTCCTTGAAGCGGGTGACGCGGCCGCCGCGGTCCATCAGGTTGCCCTGCACGCCGGTCCAAGCCGGATGGGTCTTGGGGTCGATGTCGAGCTGCAGCGTGTCGCCTTCCTTCCCGTAGGTCGAACGGGTCTGGTAGGTGGTGCCGTCGGTCATCGCCACGGTGATGGTGTGGTAGTCCGGGTGGATGTCTTTCTTCATGGCGCTCGCCTCAAATACAACGGGCGCCACGCGCGCCCGGACTGCCGTCAATCTCGATTGGGGCGCTTCATAGAGAAAAACCCCCGGCCACGCAAGGGGAGGACGCGAGGCTTCGCGGGTTGCGGGGGGCGCCGCCCGCGCCTATACGTCTGCCCATCTTGAAGCAGAACCCGACGATGACCGACAGCGCCGGAAAATCGCCGCCTCGGCTGGGCGTGAAGGGCGAGGCGCTGAAGCAGCGGCGCCGTGATCTGCGCCCCATTCGCCGCCTGCTGCCCTTCGTCCTCCGCTACCGCTGGCGGGTGGTGGCAGTCATCGGCTTCCTGCTCGTCTCCTCGCTCGCATCGCTCGGCATCCCCACCATCGCCGGGCGGCTGATCGACAAGGGGTTCCTCACCCAGAACATCGAGGCGGTGAGCCAGTACGGGGCGCTCGCCATCTTCGTCGCGGCCATCATGGCGGCCGGCGGGGCAGGGCGCTTCTACTTCATGTCGATTCTCGGCGAGCGGGTCCTCACCGACCTGAGGCGCAGGGTGTTCGACCACCTGCTGGTGCTCGATGCGACCTTCTTCGACATGCACCGGGTGGGCGAACTCACCTCGCGGCTCAACGGCGACGTCGCGACGATCCGCGCCGCCCTCAACGCGACCCTGTCGATGGCGATGCGCAACATCGTCACCCTGGTCGGCGCCGTGGCGCTGATGTTCGTCACCAGTCCGTACATGGCGCTCACCATCGTCATCGTCGGCCCGGCGATCGTGGTACCGGTCGTGATGTTCGCGCGGCGGCTACGCCGGCAATCGCGGCGCGCCACCGATACCGTCGCGGAGATGTCCGCCATGGCGACCGAAGCGCTGGGCGCCACCAAGACGATCAAGAGCTTCGTGCAGGAAACGGTGCAGTCCGAGAGCTACGGCCAGCGCGCCGAGGATTCCTTCCAGGCCGAGGTCAGCCGGCTCGGTACGCGCGCGGGCCTGCTCGCCGGCATGACCTTCCTCTCGATGTCAGGTCTCGTGGTGCTGGTCTGGTGGGGCTCGAAGGCGGTGTTCGACGGCATGGTCACGCCGGGCGAACTGGCGCAGTTCATGATGTACGCCCTGATGGCGGCGAACGCCCTCACCAACCTGTCCGAGCTGATGGGCACGGTGCAGACCGTCGCCGGCGCGACCGAGCGGCTGGTGGAGATCCTCGACACCGAACCAGGCATCCTGGCGCCGGCGCATCCCAGGCCGATGCCGGAGCCGCCCGTCGGGTCGGTCCAGTTCGACAATGTCAGCTTCACCTATGAGACGCGCGACGACGAGCGGGTGATCGCCGACCTGAGCTTCACCGTGCCGCAGGGGAAGACCGTGGCGCTGGTGGGCGCATCCGGGGCGGGAAAGTCCACCATCTTTGCCCTGGTCCAGCGCTTCTACGACGTGAAGGCGGGCCGGATACTGGTCGACGGCCTCGACGTACGCGATGTGGATCCGGCCGAGCTTCGGCGCCGCTTCGCCTATGTCGAGCAAGAGCCGACCATCTTTGCCGGCAGCATTGCCGACAACATCCGCTTCGGCCGGCCCGGTGCGAGCCTCGAGGAGATCGAGGCGGCGGCCACGGCCGCGCTGGTGCACGATTTCGTCCTCGACCTGCCGAACGGCTACGACTCGATCGTCGGCGAGCGCGGCGTGATGCTGTCGGGCGGGCAGAAGCAGCGCCTCGCCATCGCCCGTGCCCTGCTCAAGGACGCGCCGATCCTGCTTCTCGACGAGGCCACCTCCGCCCTCGATGCCGAAAGCGAGCGGCTGGTGCAGCTGGCGCTGGCGCATCTGATGGAGGGGCGTACCACGCTGGTGATCGCCCACCGCCTCGCCACCATTCGAGACGCCGACCGCATCCTGGTGCTGGAAAAGGGCCAGCTGATCGGCGAGGGGACCCATACCGAGCTGGTGCGCAAGGGCGGTCGCTACGCCGAACTCGCCAAGCTGCAGTTCCGAGACGAGATCGTGCCGGCGGCCGAATAAGGCAATGAAGGCAGGATTCAGCTCCGGTTCATCGAGCCGGCGCGATCCTCTCCGTCGCGTCAGAGCTCACGGAGATGGAAATGCCCCACTTCATCGTGCCGACCGCCAAGACCGCCCTGATCCTCGCTGCCCTTCTCACCCTCGCATCGACCGCCGGTGTCGAAGCCAAGCCCAAGCGGCTCACCAACGGCTGCACCGATGCGCAGATCCAGTCCGCTTCGGCCGGCCAGTGCATCGACAAGATGCAGGACGACATCATGCACAACCGGCCGACCTATCACGCGCTCTACTGTTCCTCGACCGGCAAGATGCTGTGTTGCCAGTACGATCAGGCCGGCAACACCGTCGACCATTCCTGCGACATCATCAGCACCCGCGCCAACCCGCAGATTTTTACACCGGGTTTCACGCACGACCTGCAGGTCCAGAGCCTGGGCTCGAGCCCCGGCGATGGGAGCGCGCAGATGCCCCCCAGCGACGGTACCCTCTACTAAGCCGATCAGCCGTCGGTCAGCTTGAACTCGATGCGCCGGTTCTTGGCCAGCGCGTCGGGTGTATCGCCCGGATCGATTGGCCGGCTGTCGCCGAACCCGGCGGCGACCAGGTGCTGGGCCGGGATGCCCTGCGCCACGAAGTACTTCGTCACCGCGATGGCGCGGGCGGCCGAGAGCTCCCAATTGGAGGGGAACTCGGGCGTGTTGATCGGTCGTTTGTCGGTATGGCCGTCGACGCGCAGCACCCAGTTCACGTCGTCCGGAATCTGCGCCTCCAGTTCCTTGATGGCGCTCGCGAGCTTCTGCATCTCCGCCTCGCCCTCCGGCGAGATGGCCGCTTCGCCGGGCGCGAACAGCACTTCTGACTGGAACACGAAGCGAGCGCCGACGACCCGGACGTCGGCGCGGCCCTCGAGGATCTGCCGAAGCTTGCCGAAGAAGTCCGAGCGGTAGCGGCTAAGGTCCTGCACCCGTTGCGCGAGCGCCAGGTTCAGCCGGCGGCCGAGATCGGCAATCTGGCCGCGATTCTCGGTGTCCTTGGATTCGGATGCCTGCAGCGCTTCCTCGAGCGCCCCGATCTGGGTTCGGAGCGCCGAGAGCTGCTGGTTGAGCAGCGCGATCTGCGCGTTGGCCTCGCGGCTCAGATCGTCCTTGGCCAGCACCTGGCCCTCGAGCTGGGCGATCTGCGCATCCTTGCCGTCGTCCTGGCCGCCCATGCCGGCCATCTGCGCCGCCAGCTGGTCACGTTCGCCGGTGGTCGTGGCCAGCGTCGCCTGCAGCGTGGCGATGGTGGTGTTGAGGTCGCTGGAGCCGGCTTTTTCGAGTTGCAGCATCTCGGTGAGCTCGGCGATCTGGGCGTTCAGCCGGCTCATCGCGTCGTCCTTGCCGCTGATTTCCTGGCCGAGGAAGAACTGGCTCAGCATGAACAGTGACAACAGGAAAATGATAACCAGCAGCAGGCTCGACAGGGCGTCGACGAAGCCGGGCCAGTAGTTTGTCGCCTGCGAGCGGCGGGAGCGGGAGGCGTAGGCCATCGGCAGCTCCTAGTTCGGCTTCCGCTCGCGGTCGGCTTCGCCTTCGCGGATCATTGCTTCCATCAGGGCCTGCAGCTTCCGGTTGGTTTCGCCCTGCTGGATGATGTAGCCGCGCAGGTCCTCCTGCTCGGCCTTGATGTGCTTGACCAGCCCATCGATGCCGCGGGCCAGTTCGGCCATGGCGCGGATGGCGTTCTGCGACGAGTTAGAGTTCTGCAGCGTCGAGCCGAACTGGGCGAGCATGGCCGACATCTCGTCAGACGAGACGCCGAGCCCGGTGGCCTGCATCTGGGTGACCGGATGGTCGAGCTCGGTCATCGAGGTCATCCAGTCCTCGAGGTCGGTATAGAAAGCGTTCTGCGCTTGCGACGTCTGCAGGTCCAGGAAGCCGAGGATCAGCGAACCGGAAAGGCCGAGCAGCGAGGCCGAGAACGCGGTACCCATGCCGCCCAGCGGCGCCGCCAGCCCTTCCTTGAGGTTCGAGAACAGGCTCGCCGTGTCGCCTCCCGTCGCGTCCAGCGCCTGGATGGTAGAGGCGACGTGGGTCACGGTCTCAAGCAGGCCGTAGAACGTGCCGAGCAGGCCGAGAAAGACCAGCAGGCCGGTAAGGTAGCGCGAGGTGTCCTTCGCCTCGTCGAGGCGGTTGCCGACCGAATCGAGGATCGAGCGCATCGACGAGGGGGTGATCACCGCCTCGCCCAGCCGGTCGCGCAGCAGGTTGGCGACCGGGGCGAGCAGGCGTGGCTGGGTGGCCGGCATCCGGCCCTGCTGCAGCGAGTTCACCCAGTTGATCTCGGGAATCAGGCGCAGCACCTGCCGGAAACTCAGGATTATGCCGATGGCGAGGGTCAGCAGAATCAGGCTGTTGATGAAGGGGTTGGCCCAGAAGAACCGCACCAGCTCGGTGTAGAGGATCGCCCCAACAAGCGCGACCAGCACCAGGAAGATGATCATCTTCACCAGGTATACCGCCGGGCTCGCAAGGCGGTACGGGTCGTAGCTCTGCGACATGACGCTGCTTTTCCTCGTAAGTCCGGTGCGGCTCAGAACATAAAGCGTTTTGCGCAGGGCGCAAACGCCGGGGCGCACGGGTGCGTGCTTAACCCCATGAAATCGCGGCAATACGACGTCAGCGTGGCCCGGCTCAGCTGACTGCCTTCACGATCTTGAGCAACTGGCCCTGGATGTTCTCGTTTCCCGCGATCACCTGGCCGTTCCAGACCGACCCGGCGGTGCCGGCATAATCGGTCACCGTGCCGCCGGCCTCGCGCACCAGCAGGAAGCCGGGGGCCACGTCCCAGGGCTTCAGTCCAGCTTCCCAGTAGCCGTCGAAGCGTCCGGCAGCGAGCCAGGCGAGGTCGGTCGAGGCCGACCCGGTGCGCCGTATGCCGGCTACGGCGGGCGTGACCTGCGCCAGCTGCTTCAATTGCAGCAAATCGAGCGCCCGGCCCTGCGAGTTGATACCGGTCACGATCACGGTATCGGCGAGGTGCTTGCGGTTGGCGATCCGCAGGCGCTTGCGATCATTGAGCCAGGCGCCGCCGCCCTTTTCGGCGGTGAACAGCTCATCCATCACCGGATTGTAGATTGCCGAGGCAACGATCTCGCTGCCGCGCTCGAGCGCGATGGCGACGGCGAACATCGGGATGCCATGCATGAAGTTGGTGGTGCCGTCGAGCGGATCGACGATCCAGCGGTGCTGCCCGTCGGTGCCCTTCACCTCGCCGCCTTCCTCACCGAGGAAGGAGTAAGTCGGCCGGGCCTTCCTGAGCTCGTTGAAGACGATCTCCTCGGCGCGCTTGTCAGCATTGGTGACGAAGTCGGCCGGCCCCTTGATCGACACCTGCAGGTTCTCGACCTCGCCGAAATCCTTGGCGAGGGAGCGGCCGGCCTTGGTGGCGGCCTGGACCATGACGTTGAGAAGCGCCGAGCGCATACGAAAAACTCCGCGCAGGAATGGGTCACGGGAAGGGGAGGAGCCGCGTTGTGCCTCAGAACCGCCCCTGGTTCAAGGGGCGGCCGGATCGGGTGCGTCGGGTACTGCGGGAATGGGGCTGGCCGGGATAGTGGCCTCGGCCACGCGAGTCGGCGGCGGCAACGGCCAGAAGCGGGCGCGCTCCTCGGCCTTGGCGATCAGGTCGGCCGGTGCCTTGGCGAGCATGCCATCAAGTTGCGCATCGGTCAGGCCCTGCCGGCGCGCCAGGGCGCGATACATGGCAGCGCTCTCCACGTCCTGCCCGACCCCTTCGCCGGCAGCGAGCAGCTTGGCGTAGCGGTTCTGCGCCACCGGATTGCCGGCGTCGGCGGCGCGCGAATACCAGCTCGCGGCCGCCGCCCGATCTTGGGCGATGCCCTTGCCGAGGTAGAGCAGGGTCGCGTAATCGACCTGAGCCGAAGCGAGGCCACTCTCGGCGGCCAGGCGGAACTGCTCGGCTGCCGCGGCCGGATCGGGGGCCACGCCGGCGCCCTCCATCAGCATGCTGCCGTAGTCGTACTGCGCCTCGGGGATGCCGCTCACCGCTGCTTCCTTGATCAACTCGGCGGCCTTCACCAGGCTCGGCTCGACATAAGTGCCCTCGATATGCAGCAGGCCGAGATTGTACTTGGCCATCATGTTGCCGGCATCAGCAGCGCGCTGGAACAGCTCGGCTGCCTTCTTGCGGTCCTTCTCCACCCCGTCGCCATTCTGGTACATCATGGCCAGGGCGAAGGTGGCGAGGGGATCGCCGTTCCGGCTCGCCGCCTCGTACCAGGTCGCCGCCTTGGACTTGTCCTGCGCGACGCCAAGACCGTCGGCATAGATTTCGCCGATCAGGGTCTGGGCCGCCCGGTCTCCCTTCTCGGCGCGAGGCAGGGCAAACTCGAGCGCCGTGAGGTAATAGCCGCGCTGGTAGGCGCCATAGGCTGCGTCGACGTGGTCACCGAAGATTTCGGTCGATATGGTCGCGGCATCGCTGGAATTGCCGACCTGTAGCTCGGGCGGGACCGGATTGATCGGCAATTCCTGGTAGCCGAGATTGTCGAACTGCATATCCTTCGGCCGCAGGTCCTCCACGGTCGTGTCGTCCTGCGCCAGCACAGGGGTTACCAGCGCGGCGGCAAGCAGGGCGAGCCGCCACCTCATTTCGTCGGCTCCGGCACGGGCAGGCCAAGTCCGATGAACTCGCAGCCCTCGGCCTCATAGCCGGCGTAGCCCGCCGCGGGGTCGCTCAACACGCTCGGTATTTCCATGGTCTCGGCCCACCAGCGCGCCATTTCGCGCTGGGGTGCGGTTATCGATCCGGAAAGCGGCCCAAATAGGATGTAATCGACCTCGAGTTCACCCATGCGCATGGCATCGTCGCGCGAGTGGATGTCGCCAACTCCGACGATCAGCTGCGGCTTCAGCGCCGCCACCGCTTCGCGCACCGCCTTGAGCCCGCCGGAAACGTGCAGGCCGTCGACGCCCAGCAGGCGCACCAGGCCCGGCTCCCCTTCGATCAGCACGGCGGCCCCGGCCCCTTGCGCCATGGGCGTGATGGCCTTGACGAGGGCCTTGTAGGCGTTCTCGCCCAGGCTGCCGCGCGGCAGTAGCAGCGCCGCGACCTCGCGTTCGGCGAAGGTGGCGCGCAGTGCCGGGCCGAGGGTTTCGGCGGCAATATCGGGGGGAGCGATCAGGAAGAGTTCGGCGGACATGCCGCGACTTATAACTGGCCGGGCGGCAAAAAGAAGGGGCGCGGCCGGGGCCGCGCCTCAGTTGGTTGGGAGTCTTCGGGTCAAAAGATCGTCAGGCGGCGAGATCGAGGTCCGGCCGCCACTCGCCGGTTGCCGCCAGCGCGTTCATCCGGGCGCGATGGGTGAAGGCGCGCTGCGCCGCCGCCACGTTCTGCGGGTCGCCGTTCCACGTCACCAGCGCCGAAGTCTGCAGCGCGCGACCATAGGAGAAGGTCAGCGCCCAGGGCAGGTTGGGGACCTGGTTCATGGCAGAGAGGTGCGCAGTCGCCTCTTCGTCGGACTGGCCGCCCGAGAGGAAAGCGATGCCGGGCACCGCGGCCGGTACATAGGCGCGGAGGGTATCTACCGTGCGCTGAGCGATTTCCTCGACGCTCACACGCTCACGCGAGCGCACGCCGGGAGTCACCATGTTGGGCTTCAGCAGCATCCCTGAAAGGTCGACGCCCGCCAAACGCAGTTCGCTGAACACTGCCTCCAGCGTCTCTGCCGTAACCTCCTGGCAGCGCTGGATCGAATGGTCGCCCGGCTCGCCGTCGGCCAGCACTTCGGGCTCCACCACCGGTACGATGCCGGCTTCCTGGCAGTGGATCGCGTAGCGCGCCAGGACATGGGCATTGGCGCGAATGCCGTTGCGCGAGGGAGCGTAGCTGGTGATGGCGATGACGCCGCGCCACTTGGCAAAGCCGGCACCCAGTTCGGCATAGTGCTTCAGCCGCTGCCGCAGGCCGTCGAGGCCCTCGGTGATCTTCTCGTCGCGGGAGCCCGGCATGGGGAAGGCGCCCCGATCGACCTTGATGCCGGGGATCACGTCCGCCTCGGCGAACAGTTCGCGGAACGGCGTGCCGTCCTTGGCACTCTGCTCCAGCGTTTCCTCGGTAAGGATGACGCCGGAAATGTACTTCGTCATCGCCTCGGTCGATCGGAACAGCATCTCACGATAATCGCGGCGTGATTCCAGCGTAACCGGCAGTCCGATCAGCGCAAAGCGCTTGGCAATTGTGCCCTCGGACTCGTCGGCGGCAAGTATGCCTTGCCCACGGGTGACCAGTTTCTTGGCGATGGCATTGAGCGAGGCCATGGGGGGTCTCCTTTGCGCGACGAAATCAGTATGAGCGCGCTGGAGCTCCCCGGAAATTGGACGTTCTGGTATCAGACGAAGGGGTGAGGAAACGGCCTCACGCCAAGCATATCATGCAGAGCAGGCTCCCAATCACCCCTTCAGCGCTTCCACTCCCGGCAGGGGCTTGCCTTCCATCCATTCGAGGAAGGCGCCGCCGGCGGTCGAGACGTAGGTGAAGTCGTCCTTCACCCCGGCATGGGCGAG
>JBQCFF010000072.1:0-3022 GCA_051959485.1 Devosia sp.
GAACGGCGAGTCGCCGCTGGTCCACGGCGCGACCCCGATCCTCGGCGTCGACGTGTGGGAGCACTCCTACTACATCGATTACCGCAACGCCCGGCCGAAGTACCTCGAGGCCTTCGTCGACAATCTCGTCAACTGGGAATATGTCGAGAAGCTCTACAACGCAGCCCGCTAAGCTGCGGCAACTCCGGTAATCGCATGAAGGCCCGGCAGCACTGGTGCCGGGCCTTCTGTTTTTCGCCGCCGGGTGGTAACGCTTCGTTAACCAGCGGAGCACCCACTTGGCCGAACCGGGCAAGACCATCGCCGTCCTCGTCGCCAATCCGGCGCTGAGCTCGATTCTGACGATGGTGCTGGCCTCGGTCCCGAGCTTCCGGGTCCGTCCCTTCGCGTCGGAACTGGCGCTGCAGGTCTACATGCGCCTCGCGCCGGTGCACCTCGTCGTCGCCGATTTCGACGCCGAGCACGCCCGGGCCGACCGCGTCATCCGCGACCTGCGCGACGATCCCGCCATCGAGCACGCCGATTTCCAGGTCATCGCCCTCGCCTCGGCAGTCACCCCCGAGACCAAGGCCCTGTGCCGCAGGGCGGGCATCGACGAGGTCATCATGAAGCCGATGTCGCCGAGATACCTGCTCGAACGCGTCCAGTCCCGCCTCCGGCAGCGCGCCGCCGCGCAGCGCGCCATCCACCAGACGCTCCGCCGCCGGGCCCCGCGCCCCGATTTCGCCGCCGCCGGCAACGTCATCCCGCTCTGGACCGCCGAACGCCCCCAGCCGCAGCACTGAAGCGCCGTGGCGCGCAGCGCCGCCGCCCTCACGCGTGCAGGTTCAGCGGGCCGCCATCATCCCGGTCGGCAACAGCTTCTCGGTGACGTTCGCCACCGTCCAGCGCGCGCAAGCCGCTGCCCAGCGGGCCACCTCGCGCTTGCCGCGCGCCTCTCCGGCAACCGACAACGCCGTCTGCCGGGCTACCGCGAATACAGCGATCGTCGCCGCTGAGTACTCCGCGTGCCCATAACCATCGGCAAAGACCCGCAGCCTGCGAATCTGTTCGTCGCCGGTGTAGCCGCGGTCACCGAGGTCGAGCCAGCTGAAGGCGGAGTAGCCGATGTCCCACAACCTGAGGCCCGGCTTCACCGTATCGAAGTCGATCATCCCCACCGGCCGGCCGTCACGGAAGACGGCATTGGGCGGTCCCCAGTCGTTGTGGCACATCACCTCGGCGCCAACGGCCCTGACCGGCGCGAACTCCACTGTTGCATCGTGGAAGCGCCGCAACAAACTGGCGGCCGCCCCGAGGGTGAGGTCATCATAGTGGCCGATGTCCAAGGGCACGTCGCCCGGCAGAAAGCTCAGGACGTCCCGCCCCTGCGCGTCGACGCCCAGGAACTGGGGCGCCGCGTCACAGCCCACGCCCTCCAGGTAACGCAACAGCTCCTGGCTGTCGGCCCGATCGCCAGTCACGGGACGCCGGACCGTTTCCCCCACGCGAACCACACCGGCCGTTACACGGCCACCTTGCAGTGGGAGTTCGATGTCCGTCATGCCGCCCTCACGCGTGCAGGTTCAGGGCCCAGTTCACCTTGTTCCAGAGATCCTCGACATTGTCGGTGAAGGTCACCAGCCGGTCGGCGTGGGGCACCGAGTGGCTGAGGATGTCGGCGGCCATGCCGCGCATCGCCTCGAAGGCGCGGTTCTTGTTGAGCAGCACCACCGGCTTGCGGCTGGCCCCTGCGCCGGCCCCGACCCAGGTGCGGTAGAGCGCCGCCGCCGAAGCGAGCGAGCCGGGCAGGCCGACGAAGACCTGGGCCAGTTCGGCCATCCGCCGGAGCCGCGCCTCGGGATCGTCGATGTGCTCGACCGGCACTGCCGCAAGGGCCGGCGGCGCGGTGAACCCCTCGTCCGCCACGATCAGCACCTCGCCGCCAGCCGCCCGGGCCGCGGTGATCAGCGGAATCGCCTCGAGCGCGCCATCGGCGAGGCAGACGAGCCGCGCCCGGTGCCGCGCCAGGATGGTGCCGGCCTCCGACATCAGCGCCGAGCGCTCTGCATCCCCGGGCCCCTGGTCGGAGGCGAAGACGGCAATGGTCGGCGTGGCACTAGCGGCCACGGGTGAGGCTCCCGAGAATGCCGCGCACCAGCGCCCGCCCCAGGCTGTTCGCCGCCGAGCGCGCCAGCGAGGTCACCGCCGCTTCCACCGGGCTCGCCCGGGTCGAGGCCCTGGGCGCCGCGGCCCGCTCCGCCCGCGCCTCGGCCTCGCGCTGCTTTGTCGCCATCTCGGCCTGCTTCTGCGCCGCGGCCTCCTGCTGCGCCGCCTGCGCCTTCTTCTGCAGCACCTCGAACGCCGACTCGCGGTCGATCGCCTGGTCGTACTGCCCGGCCACCGGCGACGTCGCGATCAGGGCGCGCCGCGCGTCCGGGGTGATCGGCCCCACCTTGCCCGAGGGCGGGCGGATCAGCGTCCGCCCCACGATCGAGGGAATGCCCTTGTCCTCCAGCACCGAAACCAGCGCCTCGCCCACGCCGAGCTGGGTGATCACCTCCTCGGTCGAGAAGGCGGGGTTGGGGCGGAACGACTCGGCCGCCACCCGCACCGCCTTCTGTTCCTTGGGCGTATAGGCGCGCAGCGCGTGCTGCACCCGGTTGGACAGCTGCGCCAGCACGGAATCGGGCACGTCGGCGGGGTTCTGCGTCACGAAATAGACGCCGACGCCCTTCGAGCGCACCAGCTTCACCACCTGCTCCACCTTGTCGACCAGCGCCTTGGGCGCGTCGTCGAACAGCAGGTGCGCCTCGTCGAAGAAGAACACCAGCCGCGGCTTTTCCGGGTCGCCCACCTCGGGCAGCACCTCGAAGAGTTCACTCAACAGCCAGAGCAGGAAGGTCGCGTAGAGCCGCGGCGCCCGCATCAGCTCGTCGGCGGCGAGCACCGAGACGTAGCCCTTGCCGTCGGTGGTGGTCCGCATCAGGTCGGAGATCTCGAGCGCCTTCTCGCCGAAGAACTGGTCGCCGCCCTGCTGCTC
>JBQCFF010000073.1:0-3752 GCA_051959485.1 Devosia sp.
TGGGTGGCGATGATCGCCAGGCCGCCGCCGGCGCGATGCGCGTCGAGCAGCCGGCCGAGCATCGCCTCGCCCGCTGCATCGAGCGCCGCGCTCGGCTCGTCGAGCAGCCAGATCGGCCGCCGCGAGACCAGCAGCCGCGCCAGAGACAGGCGGCGCAGCTGGCCGGAGCTGAGATAGCCGGTTTCGAGCTCGAGCAGCGAGCCGATGCCGACCTGGTGGAGCGCGGCTTCGATCGCGAGGCCGCCGGGGCCGTTCATGTCGCGCCAGAAGCGCAGGTTCTCGCCGACACTGAGCCGCGGCTTCAGCCCGCTCTGGTAGTTGAGCAGGTGCAGGTCGGTGCCCTCGAAGCCTTCGATCGTGCCGGTTTCAGGCCGCACGATGCCGGCCAGCGTCAGCAGCAGCGTCGACTTGCCGACGCCGTTCGGGCCGCGCACCAGCAGCACGCCGCCGGCCGCGACGTCGAAGTCGAGCCCTTCGAACAGCAGCCGTTCGCCGCGGCGCACGGCAAGGCCGCGCACCCGGATCGGCGATGCTGGCGCGGCCTCGGGACTGGTCATGAGGCGCATGCCTAATGAACCCAAGTCCGCACTGGCAAGCGTCATCTTGTTTCTCTATATACCCCATTAGATTGGAATGCTTCCAGTCAGCCCCCATTGCCCCCCGGTCCCACGGGACTTTCCGGTCCCTGCGTCAGGACCGAGGCGGCGCCTTGCAACACCAAACGCGAAGGCATTGCACGTGACCTCGAAATCCCTCGACAGCTTCAAGTCCAAGACCACGCTTACCGTCGGGGACAAGACCTACACCTACTTCTCCATTCCACTGGCGGAGAAGAATGGTCTGCGAGGGGTGTCGCAGCTGCCGCACTCGATGAAGGTGGTGCTGGAAAACCTGCTGCGCTTCGAGGACGGCGTCACCGTCACCCGCGCCGACATCGAGGCGGTGGCCGACTGGCTGCGCACCCGCGTGTCGGAGCATGAGATCAGCTATCGCCCGGCACGCGTGCTGATGCAGGATTTCACCGGCGTGCCGGCGGTGGTCGACCTCGCCGCGATGCGCGACGCCACCGCCAAGCTCGGCGCCGATCCGCAGAAGATCAACCCGCTGGTGCCGGTCGACCTGGTGATCGACCACTCGGTGATGGTCGACAGCTTCGGCACGCCGCTCAGCTTCCTGCAGAACGTCGAGCTCGAATACGAGCGCAACGGCGAACGCTACGAGTTCCTGCGCTGGGGGCAGAAGGCGTTCGACAACTTCCGCGTCGTGCCGCCGGGCACCGGCATCTGCCACCAGGTGAACCTCGAATACCTCGCCCAGACCGTCTGGACGCGCCGGGACGAGATCACCGGCGAGATGTTCGCCTACCCCGACACGCTGGTGGGCACCGACTCGCACACCACCATGGTCAACGGGCTTGCCGTGCTTGGCTGGGGCGTCGGCGGCATCGAGGCCGAGGCGGCGATGCTCGGCCAGCCGATCACCATGCTGATCCCCGAGGTCATCGGCTTCAAGATGACCGGCAAGATCAACGAGGGCATCACCGCCACCGACCTGGTGCTGACCGTCACCGAGATGCTGCGCAAGAAGGGCGTGGTCGGCAAGTTCGTCGAATTCTACGGCCCCGGCCTCGACTACCTGAGCCTCGAGGACCAGGCGACCATCGCCAACATGGCGCCCGAATATGGCGCGACCTGCGGCTTCTTCCCGATCGACGGCGACACCCTCACCTACCTCGAGACCTCCGGCCGCGACGCCGAGCGCGTCGCGCTGGTGAAGGCCTATGCCGAGGCGCAGGGCATGTTCCGCGCCACCCAGTCGGCCGATCCGGTGTTCACCGACACGCTGGAACTCGACCTCACCACCGTCGTGCCGGCCCTTGCCGGCCCGAAGCGCCCGCAGGACCGCGTGGCGCTGGCCGAGGCCGCGCCGAAATTCGCCGAGGCGCTGAAGGACCTGACCGGCGGCCGCAAGGAACGCACGGCGCTGCCCAGCTCGGTCGGCGAAAGCCGCTTCGTCGACGAGGGCGCGACCGGCGTCGACGACGTGCCCGAGGAAGCCGCCTTCCCGGTGAAGGGCGCGCGCTACGGCCTCGACGACGGCCATGTGGTGATTGCCGCGATCACCTCGTGCACCAACACCTCGAACCCCAACGTGCTGGTGGCCGCCGGCCTGCTGGCGCGCAAGGCGCGGGCCAAGGGGCTGACCGCCAAGCCGTGGGTGAAGACCTCGCTGGCGCCCGGATCGCAGGTGGTGACCGACTACCTGACCGCCTCGGGCCTGCAGGCCGACCTCGACGCGCTCGGCTTCAACCTGGTGGGCTATGGCTGCACCACCTGCATCGGCAATTCCGGCCCGCTGCCGGAGTCGATCAGCGACTGCATCAATACCAATGACCTCGTCGCGGTTTCGGTGCTCTCGGGCAACCGCAACTTCGAGGGCCGCGTGAACCCCGACGTGCGCGCCAACTACCTCGCGAGCCCGCCGCTGGTGGTCGCCTATGCGATCGCCGGCACCATGCACAAGAACCTCGCGACCGAGCCGCTCGGCACCGGTTCGGACGGCCAGCCGGTCTACCTGCGCGACATCTGGCCGAGCAACCAGGAAATCGCCGAGGTGGTGCGCACCGTCATCACCCCGAAGATGTTCCTCGGCCGCTACTCCGACGTGTTCAAGGGCGACGAGAACTGGCAGGCCATCGCGGTGGAAGGCGGCGAGACCTATCGCTGGAACTCCAGCTCCACCTACGTGCAGAACCCGCCCTATTTCGAGGGCCTGACGATGGAGCCGGCGCCGGTGACCGACATCGTCGGCGCGCGGGTGCTCGGGCTGTTCCTCGACTCGATCACCACCGACCACATCTCGCCGGCCGGCTCGTTCAAGGCCGGTACCCCGGCGGGCAAGTACCTGACCGAGCGGCAGGTCGCGCCGAAGGACTTCAACTCCTACGGCGCCCGCCGCGGCAACCATGAAGTGATGATGCGCGGCACCTTCGCCAACATCCGCATCAAGAACCAGATGGTGCCGGGCGTCGAAGGCGGCTTCACCAAGGGCCCGAACGGCGACGTGATGCCGATCTACGACGCGGCGATGGCCCACCAGGCGGCCGGCACGCCGCTGGTGATCTTCGCCGGCAAGGAATACGGCACCGGCTCGTCGCGCGACTGGGCCGCCAAGGGCACGCGCCTGCTCGGCGTGCGCGCCGTGGTGGCGCAGAGCTTCGAGCGCATCCACCGCTCCAACCTGATCGGCATGGGCGTGCTGCCGCTGCAGTTCGCCGAGGGCGAGAGCTGGCAGTCGCTGAAGCTCGACGGCACCGAGACGGTGTCGATCGAGGGCCTCACGGCGTTGAGCCCGCGCTCGGCGGTGCAGGTGAAGATCACCCACGCCGACGGCCGCGTCGACGAGATCACCACCCGCTGCCGCATCGATACGGTGAACGAGCTCGAGTACTACCAGCACGGCGGCATCCTGCACTACGTGCTGCGCAACCTCGTCGCGGCGTAAGGCGGACGACAGGACAACGAAGGGGCTGGCCGCGAGGCCGGCCCCTTTTTGTTGTGTGCGCGTTGCTCCACCCCACCCCAGCTCCGCTAAGGCTTTCGCCTAAGCTCCGCTACCCTCCCCATCAAGGGGGACTGTTCACGTCGGACTCGCGAGGCGCTTCCTGGCCAGGAAGATGTCGAGGGTGATCTCGAGCATCTGTTGGGTCTTGGAGGCGCGCTTGGTTCGGCGGTTGAAGCGGGCCAGCATGT
>JBQCFF010000074.1:0-14086 GCA_051959485.1 Devosia sp.
CCCAGGAGACGTCAAATGCGCTATGTTATCATTGGTAAGAGGGACGACGCCCAACTGCTCGTGGTCGATACCCAGCTGATGACGGTGACCGCCCTCGATCAGTCCTCCGTCCTGACCCCGGATCTGCAGAGCCAGATCGCCGAGGGTGGTACGCTGTTCCAGGGCATCGACATCGCCGTTGCTGCCGGCCAGCGCGACGACGCCAGCGCCGTCTGGCACTACCAGACCAAGTAGCTTCGATCACGGAGCATCGGATCATGCTCCACGAGATGGACAGAAGTCTCGCCATTCGGCCGGCGGCGAACGTGCCGCGGGCCGAGGCACCCAGTCCCGCGGCGCTGCTGCGGGACCTCACCGCTAAATTCCCGCTGCTCGGCATCACCCGGCTCGCCAGCCAGACGGGGCTCGATCGCTCGGGTATCCCTTGCTATGCCGCCATCCGCCCTAACTCGCTGACCATTGCCAGCCACCAGGGCAAGGGCGTCGACGAGACCGGGGCGAAGCTCTCCGCCGTCATGGAGGCCGCCGAATACGCGGTCGCCGAGGCGCCCGAAACGCCGGGCCGCGTGCTGAGCCTGAACGAGGCGAGGGCGGCCGGGCTGACGGCGCTCGATGTCTCGCACCTGCTGCCGCGCGGGTGGGCTATCGACCCGGATCAACCGGTCCGGTGGGTCGAAGGCGAGGAACTGGCAACCGGCGCGCCGGTGCTGGTTCCATACGACGCGGTGGTGCTCGGCGTTGCGCCTGCCGACCTGGCCGGCATTTCGCAATCGACCAACGGGCTTGCCGCTGGCACCAGCGACGAGCACGCGCTGCTGCATGCGCTCTGCGAACTGATCGAGCGTGACGCGGTGTGCCTGTGGGGCTTCAAATCCGACGCGGCAGCGCTGGCCACGGCGGTGGCGCCGGAAATGTTCGGCGATCGGGGCGTCGATGAGCTGGTGGCGCGCATCGCCCGGGCCGGCTACCGCATCCACCTGTTCGACCAGACTACCAATATCGGCGTGCCGGTGGTCTATGCCGTGATGTCTCCGGCTGACGGCGCCGACAAGCATTTCGATGCGGCGAGCGGCGCCGCCTGCCATCCGGTGGCGGCCGTTGCGGCAACCAAGGCGATCGTCGAGGCCGCGCAGACCCATGTCACCAATATCGCCGGAGCCAGAGACGACATCGTCGATGCCGAGTACTCAACCGCGTTGAGTCGCAGCATCCAGGTGCTGACCGAAGCGCTGCCCCGGGGCCGTGCGGCGCCCGTGGAGCATGCCGGGGCAACGACACCCGCGGAACTGTTGCGCTTCGTGCGGCAGGGGCTGGCCCGCGCCGGGCTGCGCAGGGTCGTGACGGTGCGGCTGGGGAGCGAACAACTTGGCATCGAGGTGGTGAAGGCGTTCGTCCCCGGCCTCGAGGATCGGCTGACCAACAAACACTGGCGCCCAGGCGCGCGAGCGGCCTCGGCCATGCTGGGTGTGCTGTGAAGATCCTGTTCGCCGGCCCATCTCTGTACGGGCAGGAGTTCGACGCGACCGGATTGCTGGTGCGCCCACCGGCGCGGCAAGGTGACCTCCACCGGGCGGTGTTGGACGGAGCGCATGCCATCGGGTTGGTCGACGGCGTGTTCGGCTTCGTGCCCTCGGTCTGGCACAAGGAGATCCTGTTCGCGCTCTCGCAAGGGGTGCGGGTGCTCGGCGGAGCTTCGCTTGGCGCGCTGCGGGCGGCCGAGTGCCACGGCTTCGGCATGGAGCCAGTGGGCGAGATCGCCAGCGCCTATGCTAATGGCGCGCGATCCGAGGACGCGGACGTGTGCCTGGCCCACGCGCCGGCCGAGCTGGATTTCATGCCGCTGAGCGAGCCGCTGGTCGATGTGGAGGCCAGCGTCGCGAGCCTGCTTGACCTCGGCGTGATCGACGCCGAGCAGGCCTGGCGCTGGCTCCATGCGGCGCGCGACCTGTACTTCGCGGATCGCACCGTCGATGCCATGCTGGAGCGGGCGGCACTGCCAAAGGTGCTTGGCGTCGCGTATGGCCGCCACCGCGTCGGCGTGAAGGCACGCGACGCGCTGGCGCTTGTCGAACGGCTGCAGTCGCTTCCCGAGGGCCGTGTGCAGCCACCTCGGGGTTGGACGTTCCGCGTCTCGGACCCGTGGCGGGCATACCTCGCATCGACCGACGGCGTCCGTGCCTGAACCACGCCCGGCGCCTTCACCGTTTGCGAACAAAGCGCGAATGATGCTTCCTGATCCTTGGACTTCCTCGGATCGATTCGCGTGCTGGATACCCCCACCTACCTAGACAAGCTCAACCCGGCGCAGCGGGAGGCCGCGACTCATGATGCCGGCCCCCTGCTGGTCATCGCCGGAGCCGGGTCGGGCAAGACCAATACGCTGGCGCACCGCGTCGCCCACCTGATCGTCAACGGCGCCGATCCCCGCCGCATCCTGCTGATGACGTTCTCGCGCCGCGCCTCGGCCGAGATGCAGCGGCGTGTCGAGCGGCTGGTGGCGCAGGTGATGGGAGCCAAGGCGGGTGTCATCACCGACGCGCTGAGCTGGGCCGGCACCTTCCACGGCATCGGCGCGCGGCTGTTGCGCGAGCACGCCGAGCAGATCGGGCTGGTACCTGGCTTCTCGATCCATGACCGGGAGGATTCCGGCGACCTGATGAACATCATCCGGCACGAGATGGGATTCTCGGAGGCCAAGAAGCGCTTTCCGACCAAGGGGACGTGCCTCGCCATCTACTCGCGGGTGGTGAACGCAGAGGAGGACATCGAGCGCATCCTGAAGGACCATTTCCCGTGGGTGGCCATGTGGGGTGACGAGCTGCGCGAACTGTTCGGCCGCTACACCGAGGAAAAGCAGCGCCAGCAGGTGCTCGACTACGACGACCTGCTGCTCTACTGGGCCGCGATGATGCGCGAGCCCACGATCGCCGGTGACCTGGCCGAGCGTTTCGACCACGTGCTGGTCGACGAATACCAGGACACCAACCGGCTGCAGGCCTCGATCCTGCTGGCCCTGAAGCCCCGGGGCGACGGGCTGACGGTGGTTGGTGACGATGCGCAGTCGATCTACTCCTTCCGCGCCGCCACCGTGCGCAACATCCTCGAGTTTCCCGGCGCCTTCACGCCCGCGGCGCGGATCGTGACGCTCGATCGCAATTATCGCTCCACTCAGCCGATCCTCGAGGCGGCCAACGCCGTGATTTCGGAGAGCAAGGAGCGCTTCACCAAGAACCTCTGGACCGAGCGGCTGGCAACCGAGAAGCCTCGGCTGGTAACGGTGAAGAGCGAGGCCGACCAGGCGCGGTATGTGGTCGAAAGCGTGCTCGCCTGCCGCGAGGGCGGCACCAGCCTGAAGCAGCAGGCGGTGCTGTTCCGTACCTCGTCGCATTCGGCAGAGCTCGAGGTCGAACTGACCCGCCGGAACATTCCGTTCGTGAAGTTTGGCGGGCTGAAATTCCTCGATGCCGCCCACGTCAAGGACATGCTGGCGCTGCTGCGCTTTGTCGACAATCCGCGCGACCGGGTTGCCGGCTTCCGGGTGCTGCAGCTCCTGCCCGGCATCGGACCCGGGTCTGCCGGCAAGGTGCTGGACCGGATGCTGGAGAGCGCCGACCCGCTGCGAGAGCTGCTCGAGGCCCCTCCCCCGCCGCGCGGGTCCGAGGGCTGGCCGGGACTGCTGGCAGTGGTCGCCAATCTCGGGCGCGGGGGCGGCGGCTGGCCGGCGGAGCTCTTGACCGCGCGGCTCTGGTACGAACCGTTGATGGAAGCGGTGTACGAGGACGCGGAGGTCCGGAAGGAGGATCTTTATCAGCTGGAGCAGATCGCCGCCGGCTATCCGAGCCGCGAACGGTTCATCACCGAGCTGACGCTCGACCCGCCCGATGCGACCTCCGATCAGGCCGGCGTGCCGCTGCTCGACGAGGACTACCTCATTCTCTCCACCATCCACTCGGCGAAGGGGCAGGAGTGGAAGAACGTGCACGTGCTGAACGTGGTGGATGGCGCCATTCCCTCCGACCTCGGCACCGGCTCGACGCATGAACTCGAGGAGGAACGGCGGCTGCTCTACGTGGCCATGACCCGGGCCAAGGACGAGCTGCACCTGATGGTGCCGCAACGGTTCTACGTGCACCAGCAGGGCAATTACGGCGACCGGCACGTCTACGCCCAGCGCACCCGTTTCATCACCAAGGCGATGCTGGAGCTGTTCGACGACATGTTCTGGCCGGCGGTCAGGCCAGCGGAAATCCGCGGCGGCACGACGGCGCCCAAGGTGGATATCGGGGCGGGGCTGCGCCAGATGTGGAAGAAAGCCTGACGCCGGCTGTCAGGGAGATGCGCTAAGACTGCCAGTCATGACAGTGTTTGAGCACAGGCCAGGCAGTAGCGACCCATGGACGACGTAGCAAAGGCCCCCGCACCCGGCGCCGCGCGCCTGCCTCTTGCTCGGCGGAGAGGTAAGGAGCCTCGCGCGCTGAGCCTGGCCGAGGCCCGCCGCATCTGGCTGCACGCGCAACGGCTCGACCAGCGGGAGCCTTTCGGGGCGGGGCCGGAAGCGACGAGGCGGGCGATCGAGCATCTGGGCTACGTGCAGATCGACACCATCAACGTCATCGAGCGGGCGCACCACCACATTCTCTTCACCCGCATCCCAACCTACCGGCGCGCCGACCTGCAGCAGGCGCAGACGGTCGACAAGACGGTGTTCGAGTATTGGACGCACGCGCTCGCCTATGTGCCGGTGCGCGACATCCGCTTCTATCTCGACGAGATGAAGCGGCACGCGTCCGAGCCGATGCGCTGGTACGCCGATGCCAACCCCGCGGACTTGAAGCGGCTGCTGCGGCAGATTCGGAAGGACGGCGCGATCTCGATCCGCGACATCGATACCGACGAGCTGGTGGAGAAGGATCACCCCTGGGCCAGCCGGAAGCCGAGCAAGCGCGTGCTGCAGTATGGATTTTACTCCGGCGAGCTGACGATTTCGGAACGCGTCGGCATGGTGAAGACCTACGAGCTGATCGACCGGCATTTCGGCTGGCCGCCCCGACCTCGCGCAGCGACACCCAGGCAGATCACCGAGCACCTGATCGACCGGGCGTTGACCGCGCAGGAGCTGATCAGCGGCCCGTCGGTCATGCACCCCAAGCTGCGCTTCACGCCCGAGATGGCGGAACTGATCGAAGGACGGGTGCGACGGAAGCAGCTGGTGCCGGTTACGGTGGAGGGCGAGCTGCATTACGCGAGATCCGAGGCGCTGGAGGCCCGGGGGCCGCATGAGCCGCTGGTGCACATCCTCTCGCCGTTCGACCCGCTGGTGATCCAGCGGCGGCGGCTGGCGCTGTTCTTCGGCTACGAGCACGTGTTCGAGGCCTATGTGAAGGTCGAGAAGCGCCGCTTCGGCTACTTCACCCTGCCCGTTCTGATCGGCGACGAGGTCGTGGCGGTGCTGGACCTGAAGACCGATCGTGCAGCGGAGAAGGTGCTGATCCAGGCTTGGCACTGGATCGCGCCGGAGACGCCCGAGCGGCGGCGGCTGATCGAGGAAGAACTCGGGCGGTTCGAGCGGTTCCAACTGGCGAGAGAGTAGCTACAGAGCTCGCACCTTCAGCCCGGTGGCCGCGAGGATGAGCTCGGCTTGCGCGGCGGAGATGATCGCGCCCTTGAAGCGCCCTGCCCCGGCAAGCAGCGACAGGCCAGTGAGGTCAGCGCCGCGGAGGTCGGCCCCTTCGAAGCGCGCGTCGTCGATGATGGCCTCGCGCAGGCTCGACCTCTCGAACACGGCGTCCCGGAAATCGCACTTGGCGAGGTCGGCCGAGGAAAGATCGACGCCCCGCAGTTTGTCCTTCCGGAACGGGAAGCCGGCGAGCTTGGCGGCGACCAGCAGGGTGTCGGTGAAACTGGTGCCGGTCGAACGCGCATCGGAAAAGTCCGAACCGGTGAGCTTGCAATCCTTGAAGGCCGCCGAGGTCAGCACTGCGCCGCGGAACATGGCGTTATTGAAGTCGGATGACTCGAACCGCGCATCGTCGAGGTGCGCCGAGCTGAAGCTGGCCGAAGGACCGCGGCAATTGACCAGGATCGCGAGTTCCAGCGTCGCGTCGGAAAAATCGGTGAGGGCGAGACTGCAACGCTCGAAGCGCCAGCCCGTGAGATCGAGGTCGCGGAGGTCTGCCCCGTCCAGGTTGCAGTTGGCCACCGTCACCGCCTCGCCGCCGGCGAGCGGCGCGAGGTCGGCGCGTGACAAGGTGCGGTCGCTGAGTTCGGTCATGACGCCATTCTACCCCGAGTCGGAGCGCCGGGATGAAAGCGAAACGGCGCCCTTCTGGACGCCGTTCGGTGCTGGTGTCGTGGCGGTAGCCGATCAGTCGAAGCGGTAGCGCACCGTGCTGCGCAACTCGTGGATCCAGTTATTGTGGATCTCGAAGTAGCCGTCGGCAGTCTCATCGGTGGGCGAATTGTTGATCTCGTTTATGTAGAGACCGCGATAACCGACATCGGCGACCCACTTGCCCATGTCGTAGCCCACACCGGCCATTACGGCCGCTGCGGCGCTGACGTTTCCGCCGGTCGGCACGGGAGTGGTGACGTCATACGGCGAGTTGGTTTCCGCATGGTTGAACGCCGCACCGACACCGGCACCGACATAGCCGAAGGCCCCGCCGCCCCCGGAGTATCCGCCGAACCCGTCGCCCAGCCCGAAGTCGTAGTAGACGTTGGCGAGGGCAACGGTGGAACGCAGCATCAGGGTGTAATCGCCCGGATCGGGATCGGGCGCGACCTTGGTGATGGTCAGCCCGGAGGTCTCCACCGAGTCGATGGTGCCGTCGAAACGGAGTCCCGTTCCGGTCTCATAGCCGAAGCCCGCGCCCCAGCTGTAGCCGTAGCCATACGCAGAGATATCGTCCGTCTCATCGAGCGCCGGATGGACCACCTCGGGCGCCCAGTGCAGGTTCAGCGCGGCCGAACCCCGCAGGTAGAAGGAGCCGCCGACGTTGTAGTCGACGTCGGGCACATCGACATATGGGTATTCGGGCATGTCGGCGGCCACCGCCTGGCCGCACAGCAGAACGACGGTTCCTACCGCCGTCAGAGCGAGAAGTTTACGCATTTAACAGGGTCCTTTTGCACCACGACACCAGTCGAGTGCGACCACTATCCGCTTGACTTCTTAAAGCCCACTTAACCCTAACGTTTAACCATAATTCTGGGTCAAGAAGAATAGTTAAGAAGGCGTTACTTTCAGGAATACTTAAGCGAAGCGCGCGCGCTCTCGCTCAAGGAGCGAGCGCGGCAAGTCCGTCAATGTGCGAAGCTAGGCGACCTTCTTGATGGTCGCGGCGATCTCGTTGACCACGGCGGTCACGAGGCCCTCGTCGTCACTCTCGGCCATGACTCGGATCACCGGTTCGGTGCCCGAGGCCCGGATGACCAGCCGGCCAGCGTTGCCGAGACGAGCCTGGCTTTCCTTGATCACCTGCTGCACCAGCTTGTGCTCAAGCGGTTTGCCGTCGCCGTAGCGTACCGACTCGAGGAGCTGCGGCACCTTCTCGAAGCGCTCGCAGACCTGCGACACGGGCTTGCCGGCGAGCTTGGCCACCGCCAGCAGCTGCAACGCCGCAATTAGCCCGTCACCCGTAGTGGTGAAGTCCGAGAGGATGATGTGGCCCGACTGCTCGCCGCCGACGTTGAAGCCCTTGGCGCGCATCGCCTCGAGCACGTAGCGGTCGCCCACCTGCGTCCGCTCGAGGTTGAGGCCGAGCCCGACGAGGTAGCGCTCGAGGCCGAGGTTGCTCATCACAGTGGCGACGAGCCCGCCGCCCTTCAGCTCGCCGCGGCTGTACCAGCTCTCGGCGATGACCGCCATGAACTGGTCGCCATCGACGATCTCGCCCTTCTCGTCGACGATGATGACACGGTCGGCGTCGCCGTCGAGGGCGATGCCGATATCGGCGCGCAACTCCTTGACCTTGGCGATCAGCGCCTCGGGCGCCGTCGATCCGACCTTGTCGTTGATGTTGAAGCCGTCCGGCTCGACGCCGATGGTGAACACCTCGGCGCCCAGTTCCCAGAGGGCGGTCGGCGCCACCTTGTAGGCGGCCCCGTGGGCGCAATCGACGACGACGCGGAGGCCGGTGAGGTCGATGTTCTTGGGCAGGGTGCGCTTGGCGTACTCAATGTAGCGGGTCTGGGCCGCCTCGTCGCGATGCGCCCGACCGACGTCGCGACCGATGGACAGTTCGCCCAGCATATTGGAGTCGATCAGCTTCTCGATATCGTCCTCGAGCGCATCGGACAGCTTGTAGCCGTCGTGGCGGAACAGCTTAATGCCGTTGTCTTCGTAGGGGTTATGCGAGGCGGAGATCATCACCCCGAGGTCGGCGCGCAGCGAGCGGGTGAGCATGGCGACGGCGGGCGTCGGCATCGGGCCGAGCAGGTAGACGTCCATGCCGACGGCGGTGAAGCCGGCAGTCAGCGCGTTCTCGAGCATGTAGCCGGAGCGGCGGGTGTCCTTGCCGATCACGACCCGGTTGCGGTGGTCGCCGTTGACGAACTTCAGCCCCGCCGCCATGCCGACCTTCATCGCCAGTTCGGGGGTGAGCTTGCTGCCGTTGGCCAACCCGCGAATGCCGTCCGTGCCAAAGTACTTGCGCGCCATGAATGCCCTCTTGCGTCGGGTTGGGCCGAATGTACGGCCGGCACCGAGCATACGAAATAGATCGGTTAGGCTTGGTTAACTGCTGAATCGCGGCCTGAATGCGGCTTCGCCGGCCAGTTCGCATCGCTTGCAGGCGAACTGTTGCCGACGCGACACGGGCAAACGAAAGGGCCGCCCGAAGGCGGCCCTTTGAAATTGTCTCAGCCGCCCGGCTGCGGCTCGGGCGCGCCGCCCGGCTCCGCGTCGGGACGCTTGCGGCCCGGCTTGCCGGCGGTCGGCACGCCGGTGGCAGCCTTGCTGGTCGGCTCGTTGTCCGGCCGGCTCGGCATCTGGCCTTCGAGCAGGCCACGAATCTCGTCGCCGGTGAGCGTCTCGAACTCGAGCAGCGCCTGCGCGATGGCGTGCAGGTCGTCGATGTTCTCGCGGATCACCCGCTGCGCGGTCGTGTAACCATCCTCGACGAAGCGCTTGATCTCGGCGTCGATGACCTGCTGCGTATCGTCCGACATGTGGATCTGACGGCCCACCATGGCGCGACCCAGGAATACTTCGTCCTGGTTGTCGCCGTAGAGCAGCGGGCCGAGCTTGTCGGACATGCCCCATTCGGTCGCCATGGCCCGGGCCAGCCCCGTCGCCATCTTGATGTCGGCAGAAGCGCCCGAGGTCACCTTGTCGTAGCCGAAGATCTCTTCTTCGGCGACACGGCCACCCATCGCGACGGCCAGGTCAGCATAGGCCTTGCGGCGGGTCAGCGACACCTGGTCCTTCTCCGGCAGGCGCATCACCATGCCCAGCGCGCGGCCGCGCGGCACGATAGTGGCCTTATGGATCGGGTCGGAGGCGTCCATCTTGATGGCGAGCAGCGCGTGCCCTGCCTCGTGATACGCCGTGAGCTTCTTCTCCTCCTCGGACAGGGCCAGCGTACGGCGCTCGGCACCCATCAGCAGCTTGTCCTTGGCGTCCTCGAACTCGGCCATGGTAACGAAGCGCTTGTTGCGCCGGGCCGCCAGCAGGGCCGCCTCGTTGACGAGGTTCATCAGGTCGGCGCCGGAGAAGCCCGGCGTACCGCGGGCCAACACCTTGAGGTCGACATCGGGAGCCAGCGGCACCTTGCGGACGTGGACCTTGAGGATCTTCTCGCGGCCCATGAAGTCTGGGTTCGGCACGACCACCTGGCGGTCGAAGCGGCCGGGACGCAGCAGCGCCGGGTCGAGCACGTCGGGGCGGTTGGTCGCGGCGATGAGGATGATGCCCTCGTTCGCCTCGAAGCCGTCCATCTCGACCAGCAGCTGGTTGAGGGTCTGCTCGCGCTCGTCGTTACCGCCGCCCAGGCCGGCACCACGGTGACGGCCGACAGCGTCGATTTCGTCGATGAAGATGATGCACGGCGCATTCTTCTTGGCCTGCTCGAACATGTCGCGGACACGCGAGGCGCCCACGCCGACGAACATCTCGACGAAGTCGGAACCAGAGATGGTGAAGAACGGCACGTTGGCTTCGCCGGCAACGGAGCGGGCAAGCAGCGTCTTACCGGTACCGGGCGGGCCGACCAGCAGCACACCGCGCGGAATCTTGCCGCCCAGGCGCTGGAACTTGCCCGGATCGCGCAGGAACTCCACGATCTCCTCAAGGTCCTGCTTGGCCTCGTCGACGCCCGCGACGTCCTCGAAGGTGATCTTGCCCTGCGTCTCGGTCAGCAGCTTGGCGCGCGACTTGCCGAAGCCCATGGCACCGCCACGGCCGCCACCCTGCATCTGCCGGATGAAGAAGAACCACACGCCGATGATGACAAGGAACGGCAGCCACGAGGAAAGCAGCACGCCCCAGAACGGGCTGCCCTCGGGCTCATGCGCGGTGATGGTGACGCCCTTGTCCTCGAGGCGCGAGATGATCTCGGCGCCCTGCGGCAGCACGGTCTCGAACTTGGTGCCGTCGCTGAGCTGCCCCTGCACCAGGTTGTCCGTGATCACCACCGAACGGACGCTGCCGTTCTCAACATCAGTGACGAACTGGCTGTACGGCTTGTCGGAAACCGAAATCGAGCGGGTGGAGGACTGGAAGACCTGGAACAGGCCCATCAGCATGAAGAGAATCACCAGCCAGATGGCGAAGTTCCGGAAATTGACGTTCATCAACCTGTGTCCTGAGGTCCGGCGGAGGGGCCGGTATTAGGGCGAATGTAGGGCTCGCTCCGAGGCCTTACAAGGGCAGCCTGCCACGCTACTCGTGCGGCCGAATGGCCGAAAAGTCGACTGAGTTTCACCCCTCGCGGTTAATTTCCGCTGAGGGAGCGAACCCCGTGCGTCGGCCTGCTTCCTTGACGATGCTGACCGTCTTTCCGTCGCTCAGGATCACTGAGCCATGTAATGTTGTCCGCTTGAGGGCGGTTCCATCCTGCAGCCGGAGCGCGAGCAGTTCGAGCTGCGCCAGCTGCCGGCGCTTGCCGGCGCCGCCCACCTGTTCCAGCAGGCGGGCCAGCACTTCGACCAGTACGGCACGCGGCAGCTCCGCTAGGTGGGCCGCCGGGATGGCAACGCCGGCGGGGCGTGCCGTGGCGTGCTGGCTAATGGTGGTCGCAGCCATTTGACCAATGGCCTCGTACGCCTCCCCTGCCCTTGCGGCGAACAGCGCCAGCCGGCCGGCATCGAGCCCCAGCCCTGCCAGCTGCGGCAGCGCCTGACGCCACCGAACCCGCTCGTAATGCGGGTCGTCGTTGCTGGGATCGGCGACGGGCGTCAGCCCGGCAGCGGCGACGATCGCGGCAAGCGTGTCGCCCGGAACGCCAAGCAGCGGCCGGGCTACGGCGATGCCTTCGACTTCGGCGAGCGGTGCCATGCCGCGCAGGCCGGCGAGGCCCGAGCCATGGGCGAGGCGCATCAGCACCGTTTCGGCCTGGTCGTCGAGATGATGGCCGGTAGCGAGGAGGTCGGCACCGTCGGCCTGCATCGCCTCGCCGATCAGCCGGTAGCGAGCAGCGCGGGCGGCTTCCTGCACGCCGGTCGTCGGCTTACCGTCGCTCCAGCGTAGGCCACGGGCGGGAAGGCCGAGTTTCGCGGCAGTGGCGATCACGGAGGCCACCTCGTCGGCCGCCTCGGGGCGGAGTCCGTGGTCCACCGAATAGACGAAAAGCGGTGGCGCCTCGGTATTGGCGTCGCGCCAGCGGGCGGCGAGCAGCAACAGCGCCAAGCTGTCGGCACCGCCCGACACCGCGAGGCCGACCGCCTTCGCACCGGCGAGCGGGGCGAAGAGAACGAGGGGGTCGATCAGTTGATCGCCGGGCATTGCGCCTTCTGGTTTTCCGCCGCGAGCCGCTGCTGGAACGCGGGCGACAGGTCCGGATAGCGCTGCTTCAGCGTGGAGAAGGTGCGGCATGCCACGTCCGTCTGCTGCGCCCCGGCAAGCGCCACGCCGAGCTTGAGCATGATGTCCGGCGCGCGCTTGCTGTCCTTGTGCTTGGTGTAGCCTTCGGCCAGCACCTGCGCAGCGTCGGTGTAGGAGCCGCGCTGGATCAGCGCCTCGCCCAGGTAGTTCACCGCATCGGCCGCCTGCGGGTCATCGGGGTAGAGCTGGACGAACTGCGTGAACTGATCCTCGGCGAAGGCGTAGTCGCCCCGCTGCATGGCGTCGAAGCCGGCTTCGAACTGCGCCTTGGCGTCGCCACTCGACACCTCGCCGCCACCCAGCGACAGATCGAGCGGCCGGTTGGCGAGATCTTCGCCCTCGCCAAGCGTGCCGAGCTGGTCGGTGCCGCCACTGAGCAGCGGATCGTGCGAGTCGCCGACATCGTCCATCGGCAGGTCACTGGGGGGCAGGTCGGGAGCGCCGGCGGCCGGCGGCTGATCCATAGGGGTGGCGTCGTTGGCACCGGCAGCGGTTTGTTCCTGCGGCAGCGTATCGGACGGCGTCGCGCCGTCAGTTGGCACTGCCGCCTGCGGTTTTCCCACTGGGGCACCACCCTCGAGCTGCTGGAAGCGGAACTCGTTGTCTTCCTGCTGCTTCAGCACCTGCTGCAGCTGGAACTCGAGGCCTTCGACCCGACCGGTGAGTTGCCGAACCATGTCCTCGAGGTCCTGGATGCGGACCAGCAGTTCGGCAGCGTTCTGGTTCTGCCGGTTCTGCGCGATGAGGATTCGGCCGTCATTGGCAGCCGGCGCCTGCTGCACCGGAAAAGGTCCGGCAGCGGAAGCCGGGGCGGCGATGCCGGCGAGCAGCGCCGCGATCAGCAATGCGACCCGTGGCCGGCCGCAGAAGGAAGTGAGGGGCACCATCTAGGCTCCATCGTCCAGAATGCAGTGGCGGCGCCTGATGCGCCGGCCGGTGCAGTTAGCAGCGGAATTCGACGAAAAGAAAGCGCCGGGCCCCAAATACACTGGCACCCGGCGCTCTGCCTCCAGTCGAACCAGCTTCGGGGGTTACGCACGGGTGCGCCGCTGAGCAGCGCCCCGCCCCGAAGCCCGCTCGGCCTATTGTACGACCGTCACAGCACGGCGGTTTTGTGACCAGCACGAAATATCGTTGCAGATGGCCACAGGACGTTCCTTGCCGAACGACTTCGAAGTGATGCGGCCCTGGTTCACGCCACGGCTGACGAGGTAGTTCACCACCACGGCGGCGCGGCGGGCGCCCAGCGCGATATTGTACTCGCGCGTGCCGCGCTCGTCGGCGTGGCCTTCGATCAGGATGCGGTACTGGTTGTACTTGTTGAGCCAGGCGGCCTGCTTGTCGAGGGTGGCCGATGCCGTCGGCGTGAGGCTCGACGAATCGGTCTCGAAGAACACGCGGTCGCCAACCGACACGAGGAATTCCTGCTGGCTGCCCGGGGCACCAGCCCCAGGAGCATTACCGACACCGGTGCCGCTGGTGCCGCCGTTCCGGGCACAGGCAGCCACCGCGACAACGAGCACGACCAGCGCGGCGGCCCGCAGCACGGCGATTATGGGCGTTAGGGAACGCATCCGGATCAGTCTCCTAAAGGATCAGATTATTGGCGACTTTTTTACCGCTCTTAATCTTAAGGGCGGGTTTTCCGGCACGGTTAATTCTTCGCTATTCTGGCGCCAATGTGGCCGGAATCCGGGCTTTTTCGTGGTGTTGCCGGTTTGCAATGACCACAGATGTTGCAACGCGTTTACCAGAGGCCGGATTGGAGTGACCCGGCCCTGGAGCTTGGAGGCTATAGCCCCACTACAGATGATTATGGGATTGCTGGAACCCGGCCACGTCGTACTGCGACACGCTCTTGGGGTTCCGGGAGTTCTGCGGCTGCTCACCGGCGTAGTGCGTACCCGCATTGCCATCCGGGTTGAAGGCAGAACCCGGGGCGCTGGCAGAGTGGCCCGGGGTGGCGCTGCCAGTCTCCGGCGTGCCGATCGTCTGGCTTGGCTGGCCGGTGGTGCCCGTAAACAGGTGGACGTTAGTGGCAAGGGC
>JBQCFF010000075.1:0-22437 GCA_051959485.1 Devosia sp.
GACGCCGATCGCCGCCTCCTTGCGCGCCGTCGCCGATGACCTGCGCGAAGCGACCGGCCCGCGTGTCGTCGTGCTCGTGACCGACGGCGAGGAGACCTGCGGCGGCGACCCACGGGCCGAGATCGAGGCGCTGGTCGCGCAAGGGATCGACGTCCGGGTGAACATTGTCGGGTTCGCCGTGGAGGATGCGGGGCTGAAGGACACTTTCCGCGCCTGGGCGGAGGCCGGGCATGGCAGCTACTTCGATGCTGCGGACGAAACGGAGCTCACCGCCGCGGTCGAAGCGGCCGCCAGCATGCGCTTCAAGATCCTCGATGGCGCCGGGGCGGTCGTGGGCAGTGGGTCGGTCGGAGCCGCTCCAGTCCCGCTTTCGGCCGGAACCTATCGCGTGGAGGTCGGCGACAAGGACCCATTCGTTTTCGAGAACGTCGTCGTCGAGCCGTCGCAGCTCACGCGGCTCGATTACTCTGGAGGCTGACTGCGGTTTCATACTGGCAATAGGTGATGAAGGAGCCCGGCCATGAGTGCTCGTCGCTGTCCCGCTTTCCCTCGTCCGCCGAGCGGCCGCTTCAGGAGAGCTGCCAATGGCTGCCTGGCTGCTCTCATGGCTCTCATATGGAGCGGGGCGGTTCCAGCGGTTGCGCAGTCGACCGGCGGGGACGAAGCGGTGGTCCGCTTCATTCAGCAGACCTCACGCAGCCTGGAGGCCATAGAGGACGGCGAGCGCGAGGCCCCGCGGGATCGCTGGGATCCGCAATATGTCGTCGATACCGTGGGCATAGAGCCTGCCGACCTCTACGCCTGGGTGCGCGACGAGATCGAGTGGATGCCCTATCCGGGGGCTTTGCGCGGGCCGGCCGGAGTCCTGATGGATCGGATCGGCAACAGCCTCGATCAGGCGCTGTTGCTGGCCGACATGCTGCAGCGGGCCGGAAACGAGGTGCGTCTGGCCCATGCGAAGCTGCCGCCGGAACGGGCCCGCCAGCTTTGGCAGCGCATGCTGACGGAACGTGGCGGGCAGACCGTGCCCGGCGGGGGGGTGGCGGCTACCGGGAGCGGTGAACCCGCTCCCGACCCCGGCGCGACGGTGCTGCAAACTGTTGCGGCGACGGAACCGGCCGCCAGTGGGACCGAGAGCGCCTTTGAGGCGGAAGTGCCCACGGACCCGATGGAAGCTGCCGAGCTCTACGAACTCGACACGGCAGCTATAGCCAACGAGCTCTCCACCGCCGCGGCGCAGGCCCAATATGTCGGCGCGGCGATGGATGCGCGCATTCTCGACCAGGCGCAGAGACTCCTCAAGCTGGTCGCGTTGCCGGAGCCCGATCCGGCTGACGCCGCGGAGAGGGTAACCGCCGCTCTCGCGGACCACTGGTGGGTACAGTTGAACGACGCCGGAACCTGGGTGGACCTTGATCCCGTCGGTGCTACCGAGATGGGCGCGGCGCTGATGCCGGCGGTCGAGACCCTGAGCCACGACGCTCTGCCGGATGAGCTGGAATATGCGGTGACGTTGCGCGTCGTGGTGGAGCAGTGGAAGGAGGGAGCGACGCAGGAGCGCGTGGTCCTCGAGCAGGCGTTTCGCCCGCGTGAAATGATGGGGCAAACGGTAGTCATCGGCCAGATGCCGATGTTCTGGACCTCGAACTGGCCGGAAGCCGGCAACGACACCCTGCAAATCAAGCTTCGCGCGGCGGTCTACGCCCAGCACGAGTGGCTGCCCTTCATCAGCATCGGGGGCGAACAACTTGCGCTCTCCAGCGTGTACGATACCGGCGATCTCAACCAGTTCCCGCAGCCGCCCAATCCGTACGCCGCAATGGGGGTCCCGGCGGCTGGCATCTTCTCCAAGGCCGGGGATCTGCTGTCGAGCGACGACCAAGGGGTTCAAGCGGACACATCGCTGGTCGCGCCTCGCCCCGAAGGCGAACTGGTGGCCGAATGGCTGGACTTCGTGGTCACGGGACCAGGCGGCACGCATACCATCCGACGGGAAATCTTTGATCTGATCGGACCAGCAGCCCGCGCCTCGGGTGACATCGGCAAGCTCGCCATGAGCGATGAGAAGCGGCTCGCGCGCGCCATCGCAATGCTCACCGAAACCCGTGTGGCGATCTTCCCGGCGCGGCTGGCGCCCGAGTTCATCACGCACGTCGCCGCAGAGCACGCGCTCGGGGGACGGAGTCTGCTCGAGGAGGCGGGTCGTGATCCGTTCTCCAAGGCGCCGGCCAATTCCGCCGAGATCTTCGCGAAGATTCCTCCTCTCGCGGCCGGCGCGATGGCTGTCGCCTCGGCAAGGTTCGACGGCAACCCGGTGGCGAGTTCGGTCTATATCGACCGTCCCAACATCATAGCCGAGCACGCCATGCTGTTGCGTGGGAAGGGCGGTGACTTCTTCGTGCAACACGCCGTGGACATCGTCGAGAATGGCGTGGGCATCGACCCGGCCGCAACCGTCGCGCCGATCGCGCTGCGCGTGGCGCAGGGGATCGCCGATACCAATGCCGAGGCGCTGGTCCTCGGCAACGCAGGCGTCTTCAACACGGCCGAGGCCTTCGCTGCCGCCACTATCGGCGATGCATGGACGGTGTTGCAGCCGGGCGACGAGGCCAGCCTCGCCACCTTGAATCTTTCTCCTGACGTGTCGGCCCGGATCGCCGCTGATCTCGAGGCCGGCAAGCTCGCGGTATTGCCGACCGGCCGCGGCCCGGAGGGTCAGGTGACGGGGTGGTGGCGCATCGATCCGGCGACCGGGGAAACGCTCGGCATGGGCCCCAACGGCTGGGGACAGGCCATGGTCGAATATGCGCTCGTCCTGATCGCCCAGACCATAATGGCCGAGATCGAGTGCCAGATCGCGAAGTCCGTGAAGCGAGCCGTTGCCCCGCCGGAGTTCCTTACCCCCGAGGACAAGGCGAGTGTGTTCCTCACCAAGAGCGAGGCGATAATCTGTGGGCTGAACGGGTTCCTGGGAGGGCTGCGGGGCATGTTGGTGGGGGCACTGCAGGCCCGCATCATGGACAAGTACAAAGCTCAGCCGGCCAGCGCACCGCCGGGCTCTTCTCCCAGCAGCGGCAGCCCGCCGTTGTTGCCGGGTGCGCAACCTCCCGGAACGCCCAACCCGCCGCCGGCCAGTCCTCTGGCCAAGAGCCAGCCGCCCGCACCGCCCAGCAAACCTCCGCCGCCAGCGGGCACTCCCCCCAGGAGCCAGCCGGAGGGACCACAGAGCAAGCCTCCGCCGCCGACTGGCCCCGCTGCCAGGGGGCAGCCGGAAGCGTCATCGAACAAGCCTGCGAACTCCAAGGATCAGGCGGTTCGAAACGCCGTCGATGCCCGCCAGAAAGAAGGGGAGGCCGCCAGGAACTACTTTGCGGCCAAGGCGCAGGCGGAAAAGCCCGGAGCGACGGCCGAAGATAAGGCGGCCGCCCAGCGGGCTTACCAGCAAGCGTTACAGACTAACGAAGCCGCCGACGAAGCGACGAGGGAGGCCCTGCGACGCGGATCATCTTATGAGGACATGCGGCAGTGGAATGGCGCCTACCGTCAGGGCCTTCGCGGCGGCTCGGGTTCGGAAGAAGCCGGCAACTCGAATTGGGCCGGCTGGACCGGTGGTCAGGGGCCGGTGGCACCGCCAGCGGGCGGGCCCGGCTCGCAGGCGTCCGGAGGCCCAGTCTCAGGAGGATCCGGCAACTCGAATTGGGCAGGCTGGACAGGCGGCCAGGGGCCGGTGGCACCGCCGGCTAGCGGGCCAGGTCAGTCTGCACCCGACGGGAGCGGGACCTTACCCGGCTTGGGCGGGAACGCGGGCCCGGCGAGCGCCACGATCCCGGATATGCAGTCCCCGGTCGCAACGACCCTGACCGGCCTCGCCGGATTGGGGGGCGCAGGCGGCAATCTGGGTCTGTAGGACCGATTGCATCCAGGGGCGAGTGACACCGGCCGAGCCGGATGAATGCCGGGTTTCTGCGCCGTTCACCCTCCGCTCAAGTGGGCCGGCGCCAGATAGGCGGTCGCCGTAATGGCTGGAGAACGACCATGAAGCACTTGCTCATTGGACTGATTGTTTCAGGTTTGGCAGCAACAGCGGGAGAGGGCTCCGAGCGCATCCAGGTTGGCAATGGATGGAACTTCACCCAGTACCTTCCCGGGGACTGGACCGGTGACGGCCAGGAGGACCTCCTGGTGCGCACGGCAGCCGGGGACATGCTCGTCTACCCGTTCAGGAACGGGACCTTCTACAACGCTGGCGATCCCATCCAGGTCGGCAACGGCTGGGACTTCACCGACTACATCGTCGGGGACTGGACCGGCGATGGGCAGGTCGACCTGCTGGTGCGGACAAGCTCCGGGAACATGCTGGTCTATCCGTTCAAGAACGGGACCTTCTACAACGCAGGCGATCCCATCCAGGTTGGCAACGGCTGGGATTTCACCAACTACATCGCCGGCGACTGGACCGGCGACGGTCAGGACGATCTTCTGGTTCGCAAGAAGTCCGGCGACCTGCTGGTCTATCCATTCAGGAACGGCACCTTCTATGGCGCCGGCGATCCTGTGCAGGTGGGAAACGGCTGGTCGTTCTCGCGCTACCTTGCGGGAGACTGGACCGGCGACGGGCAGGTCGACCTGCTGGTGCGGACAAAAGCCGGGGACATGATGGTGTACCCGTTCCGGAACGGCACCTTCTACAACGCCGGCGACCCGGTGCAGGTCGGGAATGGCTGGAACTTCACCAACTACATGGTCGGCGACTGGACCGGCGACGGCCAGGTCGACCTCCTGGTGAGGACCAAGCAGGGCGACATGTTCGTCTACCCCTTCGAGGGCGGCACGTTCTACTGATCCTTGGCGAGCGGGGCGCCGATAGCGTCGCCCCGCTTGCCCGTCAGCGCACCGCCGTTCTCCGGTCACGGCAAGAGCTGGCATGTCACGGCGCAGTCGAAGTGCGGCACCACGCCAAGCTGGACACCTCCTTGGAAACCAAGGAGTTACTGGCACATCAGTCACGTGGGAGGGGCTGGCTGGGGAACCTGGTGGCGGCGTTCGCATGTTTGGAGCACTCGAGCAGCAGGCGGCAGGCCGAGCCGCCGCTTTACATAACAGAAGGCAACTGCCCAAATATCCGCGAGCCTGGTGATCCCCTCATTTCTCATTGCTGGCCGGTCATCGTGCCACTCCTCTGTGGGGCGTCTACTCGTAGCGATCGTGACGGCGCACCCAGTCCATTCCCTCGGCCTCGTTGCGGCCCTGCGGAGCGATATCGAGCATGTTGTAGGTGCCCATCATCACCTCGACGCCACGCCCGTAGGTGGAGTAGGTGCGGAAAACTTCGCCCGCGTCGTCCTTGTAGAAGGCGCTGATGCCCGGCCACTCCTCGCCGGTTTCCCGCCATTCGCCGAAATTGTAGTCGATGTGCCCGCTGGCGACCTCCTCGGGCGTGAAGCTGACGCGGAAGTCGTGGTTGAAGTCGTTGCCGAAGGACGACACCCAGTTGAACTGCCAGCCCATGCGTTTGCGGTAGCGCTCGATCTCGGCAAGCGGCGCGCGCGAGACGGCGATCATGGTCACGTCGTGATGCGCCAGATGCTTGTTCATTCCGTCGGTGTGATCGGCCATGTAGGAACAACTCGGGCAGCCTTCCTTCCATGCCGGCGCAAACATGAAATGCTGCACCAGAAGTTGCGACCGACCGTCGAAGAGATCTGCGAGCGTGCGCGCGCCATCCGGCGTGTCGAACACGTATTCCTTGTCGATGCGGACCCAGGGCAGGGCGAGCCGCTGACGTGCAACCTTGTCGCGAAGACGCGTGAGTTCCTTCTCCGCTTTCAGGAAGTCCCGGCGGGCGGTCAGCCAGTCATCGAGTGAAACAACAGCGTGTTGCATTGTCAGTCTCCCTCGGTTTGGGTGACGGGGGCGTTGGTGCGCTGCGACGGGCGATGACGTCCTCGGTAGTATCCGGTTTCATGGTCTTGCCTTCAATCAGGGCGGTTTGCTTCGTTTGAACCGGGGTATTCGAGTTGCATGGCGACTATGTCGGTCGTGCCGCCGCCGTAGCGGCTCGCGATCGCGACCAGGGTCTCGTCGAGCGCCTGGGCCACCGGCCGCCCAGGGAACATCGGGACGAGGGTTGCGCCCGGCCAACCAGCCGTCTGGCGGTCGGGGAGGACACGGATACCACCGAGCGTCACGATTTCCGGGCTTGTGGCAAAACTGATGACCCGGGAGCGATAGGTTCGCGACCAGGCATCGGCCCCCATTGCCAGTACCAGTTCGTCCATCCCGGGCTCGAGCGCGATGCCAAGGTCTTCGTGGTTCCAGACGGCGACTGTATTGGTCAGCACCCCCGTCGCGAAGGCACGCGTGAACCGGAACGCGCCGCTGGCGTGCCGGGCATCCCAATGCTCGATGCCCAGTTCGAGCGCCATCGCTGCCGCCTTGTCGCGGCCGGCAATGGCCTCGATCAGGGTCAGCGTCATCGGCATGGACGCCGAGATGCCAGTCGTGGTAACGACATCGCCGTCCATCACGAAGCGACGATCTGCGATGTACTCAATGGTGGGACTGCGCCTGAGCAGTTCCTTGAGGTAGTACCAGTGCGTCGTCGCCCGCTTGCCCTCCAGCAGTCCTGCCGCGGCGACGACCTTGGCGCCGGCGCACACACCGATGACGACGGCGCCCTTTGCCGCCTGTCGCTGCAACCAGGCCATCACCAGGGGATCGTCGTCACGGCTCATGGCCGGTACGATCACGTAGTCGGCACCGTCCGGGTGGCTGGCATCGAACTGCGTGAGTGTGGCGTCCGGAGCGACCGTGAGGGCGGGGTAGAGCCGCACCGGCCCCGGCTCCGTCGCAAGCATCACCACGTCGGCGATATCGGCCCTTCTCAGCACGCCGGTCGGATAGAGATAGTCGGTGGTTTCGGTCGCGTCGTTGATGCCGACAACGGCGATCACCGGCCGTCGCGACGTGCTCGGGGAGAGCGCATCCAGCATAGCGACTGCTTCTGCATCGGGTACCGGCGGCGCCGCGGCCTCAGTATCTTCCGGCAGCATCGCGAGCCACACGGCGAAGCCGGCGGCTGCGAGAAGAGCAGCGCCGAGAACGCTCCACGCCGCCACGTTCCAAACCTTCATCGTCAGCTTCAGACCATGCCTCGGGTTGACCGCACCCTAACCGCGGCGCCACACTGTCTGAAATGACAGATATCGAGCAAAAACTGCCATGATCCGCCGGATCGGCTTCTTTATCCATCCCGGTTTCCAGTTCCTCGACGTGGTGGGCCCGACCACCGCCCTCGAGATCGCGTCGCGCTACGTGCCAGAGAAATACGCGCTCGAAATCATGGCTCCGGCGGCGGGAATGATCGCCAGTTCATCCGGCCTCGAGCTGGCTGCCGGGCCGCTCGATGCCGGCGGCCTCGACACGATCGTCGTCTCGGGTGGGCAGTTGGTCCGGGACATGGCGGCGTTCCAGAGCATCGTCCAGTGGCTGAAGGTGATCCGGCCACGCCGGCTCGCCAGCGTCTGCTCGGGGGCTTTCCTGCTGGCCGAGGCGGGCCGGCTCGATGGCCGCCTCGCCACAACGCACTGGGAGAGCAGCGAGCGGTTTCGGCGCAGCTATCCGCGCATCCGCCTCGAGCCCGACCGCATCTTCGTCAGGGATGGCGATCTGTGGACGTCGGCGGGGATCTCCGCCGGCATCGATCTCGCGCTGGCCCTGATCGAGGATGACCACGGACCCGCCATCGCCCGCGACACCGCCCGGCAGCTGGTCGTGCATAGCCGTCGTCCGGGTGGACAGTCGCAATTCTCGGGCCTGCTGGAACTGGGCGGCCGGTCGTCGCGCTTTGCGGCACTGGTCGGCTGGATCAGGGACAATGTCGCTGAGCCGGTGACCGTCGAGCAGTTGGCCAAACAGGCCGCCATGAGCCCCAGGAACTTCGCCCGCGCTTTCCTTAGCGAAATGGACATGACCCCGGCCAAGGCCGTCGAGCATCTCAGGGTCCAGGCGGCCCGGGACGCCGTCGAGGGCGGGATAGGGACATTCGACGAGATCGCACAGCGCGTGGGGTTCGGGGACGCTGGCCGGATGCGGCGTGCCTTCCTTCGCCTGCTGGGGCAATCGCCACGCTCACTGCGGCAATCGAATCTACACAGGTAGCGATCGGACTTGAGTGACTGCTTCTGGGGCGAAGCGGACGCTGACGGCCGCCTCTGGCCCGAGTCGGTCACCTCGCCGCCGAGAGTGTACCCAGCAAGCTGCCGATTAGACTCGCGCTCCGCAAGGTGTCGAGACAGGAAGTCGGGTATCATGCCAGTAGCTGTGGCGTCGCCCAAACACTGGCCGAGACAAACCTGCCGGACCCCACCTGGACATGAGGCTTGGCGACCTCCTTCCCGGGACTAGATGCAAGGCCCGCGCAAGTGGTTCAGCACCACGTTTACAACCATATGCGTGCGGCTGTAATTTGAGGGGGACGCTCCGAACCCGCAAACAGCCGGCTCCCGACTTGCCCGTGCTGCTTGGCCAGGGAGGATCTCGTGGAGCAAACGACGCAAGCCTACCGCGGCACCGCGCGGTTACTGTACGGCATCATCCTGGGCGTGTTGGCGTTCTGGCTGTTCGCCCAGACGACGCTGAATATTTCTCCGACCATGGCCGCCGATCTCCAGGTAGACCAATCGTTCATGAACATCGCGGTTTCGATCACCGCGCTGTTTTCCGGGATCTTCATCGTTGTCATCGGCGGTCTAGCCGACCGGGTAGGCCGCGTACGGATACTGGTCTGGGGCTTTGTCCTCTCGATCATCGGCTCCCTCCTGGTCGGGCTGGCCCCGTCGGGCGCGATGGGGGCCACCTTCCTGATGCTGGGCCGGATCTGCCAAGGCCTGTCCGGCGCCTTCGTCATGCCATCCTCGCTGGCCCTGGTGAAGGCCTACTGGGATGGCGCCGAGCGGCAGCGCGCCGTCTCGCTGTGGTCAATGGGGTCATGGGGCGGTTCGGGATTTGCGGCGCTGTTCGGGGGCCTGATGGCCGAGAACGTCGGCTGGCGCTGGATTTTCATCATAGCCGCGATGGTGTCGCTGGTCGGCCTGCTCATGGTGCGCGGCACGCCCGAAAGCAAGGTGACCCAGACTGAGGGCTACAGGTTCGACCTGCCGGGCGTGTTCACCTTCATGGTCGCCATGGTGGCGCTGCAGACCTTCTCGACGCAGGGCGGCGCCTGGGGCTGGACCAGCCTGCCCACCTTGACGCTGCTGGTGGTGGCGGTGGTCTTCGGCGTCATTTTCTACCTGATCGAGAGCAACAACCCCAACGCCTTCGTGCAGTTTCGCCTGTTCAGGAACCTGACCTTCACCGGGGCCACGATTTCCAACTTGCTGCTCAATGCCACGGCGGGGATCATCATGGTCGCCATGCTGGTGCTGCAGGAAGGCGGTGCGATGACGGCGCAGAAAGCGGGCCTGCTGACGCTGGGCTACGCCATCACCATCCTGGTCTTCATCCGGGTCGGTGAGAAACTGCTGCAGCGTTACGGCCCACGCAAGCCGATGCTATGGGGCAGCTACATCGTGGGTCTGTCGATTCTCCTGCTGATGCCCACGAACCTTCTGCTGGGCACCTATAGCGTCCTGGCGGTGGTAGCATTTGCGCTGTTCGGCCTCGGTCTGGCCTTCTATGCCACGCCATCAACGGACGCGGCGCTGTCGAACCTGCCTGACGACCAGGGCGGAGCGGGTTCGGGCATCTACAAGATGGCCTCCTCGCTGGGCGCATCGTTCGGTGTCGCCATTTCGGCCGCGATCTACACCGCCATCGCCGGCGAGCCCGTGGGCGTACCATGGATCGAGGGTGTGATCACCTTTGCCGGAAATCAGGAGAATCTGGCCTCCCGCGAGGCGGCTTTCTTCGCGATGGCGGCCAACCTGGTGATGGTTGTGGCGGCGGTGGTTTCGATCGTCATGACCGTGCCCCCTGGCAAGTCCGACGAACGGACCGCTGCCCAGCCTTCGCCTGAAACCCACCCACATGGCCGTGCGGCTCACCTTCGGCAGCGGCGTCACTCGCCGCTATGGCCGACCCTGCTCAACTTGATGCGCGAGCGGGCAAAGGTCGAGGACAACCAGGAGGCCGGCCCACGACGGCTCTGACACCCGCCTATCTCCTGAACATTGGGACGTATGGCTAGCAAGGGCTGAGGCAGGCCCAGCCTTGGGTGAGGTGATCCCTATACGCCCGTAGGTGGAGGTTCTCTGACCATAGCGATCACGTTCGAGGGCAGGCCGTCGCCGAAACGAGGGTCACCTGACTCGTGTCCCGCGGCGAGCGCACTGCGCTTCAGCTCGTGCGGCTTGGAACCCCAAATCGGGGGTTAAGTTGGAGAGCCGGGGTCTGCCTGGAAGAGGAGATGATCTGATGAAAGCTGTCGTTACGCTCGCTGCCGTTGCGCTTCTGGCTGCCAGTTCGCCAGCAGTTCTCGCTCAGCAATCCGGCACTACCAAGCCGAACACCTCGGCCCAATCTGCCAAGCCGAACACCTCGGAGGAATCTACGGAACGGAGCACTTCCACCGAGTCGACCGAAAAGGAAACGGCGGCAAAAGCTGCGGCCAGCACCACCGGCAGCATGGGGAATTACGGCACGCTGATATCCACCCTGGAGGCCGGCAAAATGGCCGACCTTGCTACCTACAAGACGTCGGCAGCCGTGCACTGTGTGAAGCTGTCCTCGCTCTCCGAGGCGTCGGCGAACAAGAGCGCGATCGACAACGCCCTGAGCAAGAACGCGACTGCGGTCACCGATTTGAAGACCAAGATCAACGCCAGCGCCGAGTTCAAGGCCAAGCTCGATCCGACGACCTGCCCGGTAGACAAGGTGATCGCCGTAACGGAGGAGAAGGACGGATCCTTCATCGTCTACGTGGACGACCGAACCTGATTACTTCAGGAGGCGGCAGCTTGCCGCCTCCGCCTTGTTTCCCGGCAACATAGCCAGCGCTCCCGTTCCGAATAACGAAAGACCCGCGTGCGGGTCAGGGCAAGCGGATCGCAGCAGCATCCCGCGGAGGCCCGACGCATTCGGGCTGCCCACCAACGCGATGGCAATCGTGTACAGGCGATCGGGCAATTGAGGGTGGGGCGGTCACAAACCCAACGTCGTGCCGCTGGCAGCGGCGCCAGCGGACAAAAGTAATCGCCCCCCATGGCGATGAAACGAAAGTCATTGAGCTCGAGCGCCGGCCGGCGCCTCGGCTGATGATCAATTAACGGACCGCGCCAGTGGAATTGAAGCGCACTGGAATAGTAAGCTGATGCTCCGCTTTTCGCCGCGCTATCGGTCCAAATGAGGCGTATTTCGTGCAAATCTGAGGCATTTTCCGCCAGTGCGATCCAGTTTGACTTGGATCAAAGAAGTTATTCTTCGGCGCCGGCTTCATGAGGTTGGGCGGACTGACGTCTGCCCTGCAACCGATGGAGAAGTATCATGCACAGACTCCTGGTCTCGACTGCCCTTGTCCTCGCCTTGGTCGGGGCGCCGGCCCTGGCCGCCGACTTGACGGCCAAGGGCAGCATCAAATCGATGGATACCGCGAAGTGCACCGTCACCCTGGCTGACGGCAAGGTGTACCAGTTCCCGGCCAAGTGCGACTTCACCAAGCTGAAGGCCAACGAGAACGTGGTGATCACCTACACGGTGAAGGGCGCCGTCAACGAGGCGACCAAGATCGCCGCGGGCTGAAGCTGCAGGCCGCCGGACTTCGGCCCGGCGGTCATCATCCCGAGCGCCGCAGGCCCCAACGAGTCGACAGGACGATGACGGCTTCAGGTTGCTGTAGCGGCAACCATACCGGATCGCGCGACCCGCGGCCCGACGGCAAAGCGTTGGAACGGAGCAAGCAAATGAACCGACTTCTCATTCTCTCAGTTGCCGCAGCTACTCTCATCGGTACTGCGGCAGGCGCGGTCACCGCGGCTCAGGCGTGGAAGACCCTTCCACGCGGAAGCGGCGCTCCAATCGATCAGTTCAAGTCGGATATGTCGGTCTACAACAAGCAGGACATTGCCGACTTGCTGGCCGCCAAAACGGTTTCCGTCATCAACTACGGCAATGCGTGGGCCGGCCAGAAGGGTTCGGGCGAGGCGACAAACCTGCTGACCGACGAGGCTCAGGCGATCAACCTGCTTCGCGAGGGCCTCGCAGCCGATCCCGCGGCGGTCAAGCTGCTCGCGGAGCACAAGATCAAGGTCGATCAGGTCGTCGCCATCCTCTCCGATGGGAACGGCAACGTTCAGCTCTATGTGTCGTGATCCCTGGGCCGTGGCCGGGCCCCGTCCGCGCCACGGCCGTGATCGAACTGTCTGCCTCAGAACCGCCCGTGGCAATCAAGGCTCGGACGTGAAGCGGTACCGCCAGGGGTTGAAGCGGAGCCGCGCACTCTGGGGACTGCTTTTCTGCAACCCAGGAGGTTCCAATGAGTAACGTCGCCACAACTCCGAGCAGCACCAGGTCCCGCCCGCAAACGGCAAAGATGAAGGCAGCGATCTTCGTCGAGCCCGGGCGCATCGAGCTGGAGTCAAAGCCGATCCCAGAGGTCGGTCCGCTGGATGCACTGATACGGATAACGATGACGACCATATGCGGCACGGACGTGCACATCCTGAAAGGTGAGTACCCGGTCGCGAGCGGGCTGACTGTAGGTCATGAGCCCGTCGGAGTGATCGAAAAGCTCGGCTCGGCGGTGGCGGGTTACCGGGAAGGTCAGCGCGTGATTGCGGGGGCCATCACGCCCTCGGGACACTCGATGGCGTGCCTGTGCGGTTGCCACTCCCAGGATGGCGCCGGAACGAGGCATGGCTTCAAGGCGCTGGGCGGCTGGCGCTTCGGTAACACTATTGATGGCGCCCAGGCGGAATACCTGCTTGTGCCAGATGCAATGACAAACCTGGCGCCCGTTCCGGAGCAACTCACGGACGAGCAGGTCCTGCTATGCCCGGACATCATGTCCACGGGCTTTTCGGGTGCCGAACGCGGGAGGATCCGCATCGGAGACACCGTCGCCGTTTTCGCCCAGGGACCGATTGGCCTCTGCGCCACCGTTGGTGCGAGACTCATGGGAGCGACCCGGATCATCGCGGTCGAAACGGTATCGGAGCGCCAATCGATTGCACGTCAACTTGGTGCGGACGAGATAGTCGATTTCTCCAAGGTCGACCCCGCAGCCGAGATCATGCGGCTGACCGATGGTCGTGGCGTCGATGTGGCGATAGAGGCACTTGGCCGACAAGAGACGTTCGAGGGGGCGCTGCGATGCCTGCGGCCCGGTGGGACGCTGTCTTCATTGGGTGTGTACTCGGCGGACCTGCGGATTCCGGTAGATGCCTTCGCAGCCGGGCTGGCCGACCAGACGATCGTCACGACGTTGTGCCCTGGCGGCAAGGAGCGCATGTCCCGGCTGATGGACGTTGTTGCTTCCAAGCGTGCCGACCTCACGCCGCTGGTTACCCATCGCTTCCGGCTCGACGATATCGTCGCCGCGTACGATCTGTTCAGCCATCAACGTGATGGGGTCCTCAAGGTCGCGATCACCCCCTGAGCCGTTCGTCAGGCACGTGAACGCCCCGGCGGGGCCCGCGGCAGCTTGCCTCGACCTCGGTCCTAAGCCACCTTTCCCGAGCTTAGGCTTGACGGTCTATGGACTTACTTGCTGCTGCAGCACAGCATCGCACCCCTTTGCGAGATGCCCGACCGCCTCGATCAGCAAGCAGTGCCCGATCTTCTGCAGGCGAAGTTTTCGGGCGTTCCAGGAGTCGTTGCGGAGGTATGGTGTCATGCGGCGCACTGCCAAGTTCGTCCACGACGAAAATATCAAGAGGTTTGAAGAGAGGCTGAAAACCGAGAGCGATCCTGGTGAGATCAAGCGGTTGAAGTCGCTGATCGAAGAGGAAGAGGAAATCTACGAAGCCGCTCTGCGCAACAGGGAGAGCGGAGAGGGAGAGTCGCGCTAAATCCTCGTGGCTCAGGAATGGACCTCAAGAAGCCGACGGGAACCGGGCAGGTTGGGGAGGTCAGCTTGACAGCTTTGGTACCGTAAGCACCCGGGCGTTGTAGCGGTCCGAGTTCCGTCATGGGTCCCCGACGGTTGAGCTGCCCAGGACACCATGCGGCCCTGCCGAGCTTGGGCAGTGGCGTTGCTGGCAGGCGCGGGCGTGCTAATCTCCGCCGTGCTCGAGCTGCCGGCGCTTGGCAGTCGCGCACGGCGTGTAGCTGGAGGAACCCATGCGGGCCATGCGCCTACATCGGCCCGGTGAGCCGCTGGTTCTAGAAGATCTACCGGTGCCCGAACCGCGAGCCGGCGAGGTGCTCATCGCCGTGAGCGCCTGCGGTGTGTGTCGCACCGACCTGCACATCGTCGACGGCGACCTCCAGGCGCATCGCCTGCCGATCACGCCCGGGCACGAGATTGTCGGTACGGTGGCTGGCCGGGGAGCGGGCGTGCAGGGTTTGCAGGTCGGCGAGCGCGTGGGCGTCCCATGGCTGGGCGGCACCTGTGGCAGGTGCCCCTACTGCCTCGAGGGGCGGGAGAACCTCTGCGACCAGCCGGAATTCACCGGCTACGACCGGGATGGCGGCTACGCCGAGTATTGCGTGGCCCGTGCCGATCACGTGGTGAGACTGCAGGCCGGGCGCGAAGCGCCGAAGCTTGCCCCACTGCTCTGCGCCGGCCTCATTGGCTTCCGCTCCTATCGCCGCGCCGGCAGGGCGAAGCGGCTTGGCCTTATCGGCTTCGGCGCCGCAGCGCACATCATCTCACAGGTCGCGATCGCCGACGGGGTCGAGATTTTCGCACTCACCCGCCCGGGCGACAGACCCAGTCAACAATTCGCTCGCAGCCTCGGCGCGACCTGGGCCGGTGCGACGGACGAGGCACCGCCCTCGGAGTTGGACGCCGTGATCATCTTCGCTCCTGCAGGTGAACTCGTCCCGCTCGGGCTGCGGCTGGTGCGAAAGGGCGGTCGGGTCGTCTGCGCCGGCATCCACATGAGCGATATCCCGTCCTTCCCCTACGCCCAACTCTGGGGTGAGCGAGAGATCGTCTCGGTGGCCAACCTCACACGCTCCGACGCAACCGACTTTTTCGCGCACCCGGCTCTCCCAGCCCTTGAGACGCATGTCACGCCCTTCCGCCTCGAGGATGCGAACGCAGCGCTCGAGGCCGTCAGGTCCGGCCGCATCGACGGCGCCGCGGTCCTGACGACCTGAGGCGGCCAAGGGCGCCGTCGCCGCGTCGACCGCAGTCACGCCGGGGACACTCGCCTCCAGCTGCAGGCGGGCGATGCCCGACGCCAACGTGCCGGCTGGGCGGCCAGGCCTTCAGCTCATGTCATACGTCGAGATCGTCCCGGGACCGGCATCGCAGATCAGCGCAAGGCGAAGGCGGTTCAGCTCCACTGGAACAGCTGCGATGCGTCGTACGCTCGTTGACTTACGTCAATACTCGCCTTCGTCGTCAGGCGCAGCCTGCTGACGGCACTAATGCCCGAACAGGAGGTTCGAATGACTGAACTTGCTTCGTCAGCGACGCGGAACAGCCGGCGGCTGGCGTCTGCGGTGACCCTTGTTGCCGGCCTGTTGGCGATGACCGCCACCGCCCAGGAGACTGCACTGACCGCGTCTTCCTTCACGGCGGACTTTTCCGCCATGAACGCGCTCAAGCCCCTCGCCTCCAAGCTGCAAGGCAAGATCGGCGTGCTGCTGCCCGAGACCACCACTTCGGCCCGCTACACATCCTTCGACGAACCTTACCTCAAGAAGGCTTTCGAGGCTGCTGGCCTGAAGCCTGACCAGTACATCATCACCAATGCACAAGGCAGCGAGGCAACGGAGCTCACGCAGGCGCAGTCGGCCATTTCCCAGGGTGCGACCGTGCTTGTCGTCGACCCGATTTCCTCAGGCGTGGGTGCTTCGATCGAGTCCTACGCCAAGGAGCACGGCGTGCGTGTCATCGACTACGACCGCCTGACCCTTGGCGGCACCCGCGACTACTATGTCAGCTTCGACAACGTGGCGGTGGGCAAGCTCATCGGCGAGGGGATGACCCGGTGCATCGCCGACTGGTCGGTCAAGGCACCGCAGATCCTGGTCATGCGTGGCGCCCCCACCGACAACAACGCGACGTTGTTCGCGCAGGGCTACATGGGCGTGCTGCAGCCGGACTTTGCCTCGGGCAAGTACGTGAACGTGGCGGAGCCCGCCGGCACCTGGGATCCGGCAACCGCCCGCACGACGTTCGAGCAGCAATACACCGCGCACAACAAGATCAATGCCGTGGTCGTGCCCAATGACGACAACGCAAACGCCGTCATTTCCTACCTCAAGACGCTGAACGTGCCGCCCAAGACGTTCCCGACCACCGGGCAGGACGCAACGCTCACCGGACTGCAGAACGTCCTTGCCGGGTACCAGTGCGGCACTGTCTACAAGGCGATCTATCTCGAAGCCCAGGCAGCGGCGGCCCTTGCCGTCTACCTCGCCTCCGGCACCGAGCCGCCGGCCGCCCTGGTCAATGGCAAGACGCCGGACTCGACGGGCAAGGTCGACGTTGCGTCGATCCTCCTCACCCCGATCTGGGTGACCGCCGCCAACATGAACCAGACCGTGGTGACCGACGGCTTCGTCGACAAGGCGAAGCTCTGTGCAGCCGACCTGGCCGAGCCGTGCAAGGCTGCCGGCATCGCGAAGTAAGGCCGAAGGTGCCATAATGGGCGAACCCGCCAGCCCCGCACCGCTTCTCTCCGTTCGTGGCATCGAGAAGCATTTCGGCGCCGTGCGTGCCCTCAACGGCATCGACCTGGATATTCCACGAGGACAGGTCACTGCCCTCGTGGGTGACAACGGCGCGGGAAAGTCCGTGCTGATCAAGTGCATCGCCGGCATCCACGAGCCCGACGCCGGCGAGATCGTCTGGGAGGGCCGTACAGTACGCATCCGCAATCCGCGCGAGGCGGCCGCCCTCGGCATAGAGGTCGTCTACCAGGACCTGGCGCTCTGCGACAACCTAGACGTGGTCGAGAACATGTTCCTCGGGCGTGAGCGCCTCAAGGGTGGCGTCGCGCTGGACGAGGACAGCATGGAGCGCGCGGCTTCGCGCACGCTGGCCGAACTCAGCGTGACCACCCTGCAGTCGGTCCGTGAGCCTGTCGCCTCGCTGTCCGGCGGGCAGCGCCAGTCGGTGGCTGTGGCCAAGGCGGTGATGTGGAACTCCAAGCTCGTCATTCTCGACGAACCCACCGCGGCACTGGGCGTCGCGCAGACCCGGCAGGTGCTGGAGCTGGTGGCGCGGCTGGCGGCTCGCGGCCTCGCCGTCATCATCATTTCGCACAACCTCAACGACGTCTTTGCCGTCGCCGACCGCTTCGCCGTGCTGCGGCTGGGCAAGCTCGTTGCTGTAGGAGAAGCCGAGAAGTTCGACCCGCAGATGGTGGTCGAACTGATGACCCTCGGCAAGACTGATCGCCAGCCCGATCCTGGCGAGCGTGTCGTCGCCGTGACAGCGTACGAAGACAAGGCCGACGATCTCGCCGCTTCCGACGCGGAGTTGACGGCCGTCCCCGCCGGCCCGGCCGCGTCCGGCAATTCGCTCGCCGGCTATCTTCGGGGGCGCTGGGTCCGGGTCCTGGCCGGACAGAGCGGCGTGCTGCCCGTCGTGGCTGGCGCCGCGATCATCGCGCTGGCGTTTCAGAGCCAGAACCCGAACTTCCTGACCCCCGGCAACCTCGTCAACCTGCTCGTCCAGGCTTCGGTGTTCATGCTCATCGGCATGGGCGAGGCCTTCGTGCTGATACTTGCCGAGACCGACCTCTCGCTCGGCTTTGTCGCCGGCATTGCCGGGACGATCGTCGTGCTGCTGGTCCAGCCCGACATCGGCTATGCGTGGTGGGCTGCCATCCCGATCGCGCTGGTCATCGTCTCGTTGCTCGGGGTGGTGCAAGGCACGCTCGTCAGCCGCTTCCACCTGCCGTCCTTCGTCGTCACCCTTGCCGGCCTTCTCGGTTTCCAGGGCGTCATGATCCAGTTGCTCGGAACCGGCGGCACGGTGCCGATCCGGGAGCCGGTCATCAACAGCTTCGCCAACGGCACTCTCAGCGCCGAGGGAGGCTGGATCGCAACCGCCGTGGTCGTCCTCGGCTATGCCGGACTTACCCTGTGGCGCGATACGCAGCGCCGCCGCAATGGCCTAGTGGCACCGCCTCTCAGCATAACCCTGCTCAAGATCGGCCTCGTGGCGGCGGCCGGAGCGGCCATCGTCACGCTGACCAATGTCGATCGGGGCGTGCCGGCCTTTCCGGTCAACGGCATGCCGTGGGTGGTACCGATCGTGTTCACCGTCCTTATCGCCTGGTCGTTGCTGCTCGATCGCACGCGGTTCGGGCGCTACGTCTTTGCCATCGGCGGCAATCCCGAAGCCGCGCGGCGCGCGGGCATCAGCCTGGCTCGCATCCGGACACTGGCTTTTACCCTTGCCGCCTTCACTGCCGGCATCGGCGGCATCGTCTACGCCTCGCGGCTGCGGTCGATGTCGACCAGCTTCGATGGTGGTACGATCGTCCTCTATGTGGTGGCCAGCGCAGTGATCGGGGGCACGAGCATGTTTGGCGGCCGCGGCCACCCGCTGCATCCGATACTGGGTGGCCTGGTCATTGCGGCGATCGTCAACGGCATGGCGTTGCTGGGGCTGCCGGCGGCCATCCAGCTCATGGCCACCGCGATTGTCCTGATCGCCTCGGTGCTTGTGGATGTGCTGTTGCGGCGCAGGGGCGAAACGACCCGCTAGCCAAGGCAGGCCAGCGCGAGGGCCCAGCGTGGACCGTTGATCCTCCGCCTGCGGTATTGCTCAAGTGTTCGACGCGACCCTGGCGTTTCGAATTTTGATGGGGTTTGTCGTGGATTGGCCGAGGTGGAAGGTAGTGGACGTCAGCTTGGCCGCGGACCTCAACGACCATTTGTCGTGCCTGGCCAACTATCTGTATGCGGCGCAACGGGATCTGGAACAATCTGGATCCGCCGATCACGCCCTTGCAGCCATAAAGGCAGCAAATGCGTGCACGCTCGAAGTCATCGATCTCACGTCGAAGTTGGGGCTGCTGGGCCATGATCATCATGGCCCCTGATGCTGACCGGCACGATAGCCTTGCCGCGATGGCCGGCTGCCGTTCAGTCAGAACTGCCTGCACGCTGCTTTCGCGCAGTCCATGAACGAAGCAGGACGATCCAGGCAGCCGTGACGAGGTCACTCAGAGCGAATTGGAATGGGCTGAAGACCTACAGCGTCTGCTCACTAGCCACACGCGTCACCTCGAAGCTCAGACGCTCTACAAAGCCTCCACACAGACGGAAAGAAGCACGTGTCACGTCGAGCGCTTGACATGCTCACGCCGATGGGGCTCGCGATCTGGTACCTGGACGACGGCTGCTACAACAAAGGCAACCGCACGGTCATGATCTCGACATACAGGGAAGCGCACCGCCTCAAAATGCAGCGCTATCGTGCCTCATTGAGACACAAACGAGACATTGCCCGTGCTGCAACTCACCTAAGTGCTTGAAAAGGTTTGGCTGGGGAACCTGGATTCGAACCAAGATTAACGGAGTCAGAGTCCGCTGTTCTACCATTGAACTATTCCCCAAGCGCCGGGCGCTCGGGACGGCGGGGCAGGGCCTTGCCGTCAGCGAGGCGCCTTCTAGCGGCAATCGCGGCGGGGATCAACACCCCTTGCGACAGTTCCCGCACGATGTTGGTAGCGGCCGGTGCGCGTGCCGGGGGTGATGTTGCGGCGGAATCTTGGCGTTGCGCTGCCCGCCGCGTTCCTCTACCTTCTTTCCGACACTGAAAAAAGATAAGCCCGTTGTCCGGGCGCCCTCGGTCGAGGCCGATCGGAGCGACCGCGCGGGAGATGGAGTTGAAGGTTGGCCGATTCCGATCGGTCCGCCGCCGCATCCGAACCCGACAGGGCGGAGCGGCACCGTGACGGGCAGGGCGCGAGCCTTGTCCAGAAGTCCGCAAGAGCCGGGGGGCAACCGGGATCGGGCGGATCGGAACGGCGGACCTACCCCGCTGGGAGTCCCTCCCGCCGGCCGCGCGGCCCGCTCTATGCGGCCCTCGACCTTGGCACCAACAACTGTCGACTGTTGATCGCCCGCCCGCATGAGGCCGGGTTCCGCGTGCTCGACGGCTTCACCCGCATCGTTCGGCTGGGCGAAGGGCTCGCCACCTCCGGGCGCCTCTCGGACGCCGCGATGGAGCGGACCATGGAGGCGCTGCGCCTCTGCCGCAACAAGCTGCGCGAGCACGAGCCCACCCGCATGCGGCTGATCGCCACCGAGGCCTGCCGCGCCGCCACCAACGGTCCGGCCTTCATCGAGCGGGTGGAGCGCGAGCTGGGGCTGCGGCTCGAGGTCGTCGACCGCCAGACCGAGGCGTCGCTGGCCGTGACCGGCTGCGCCGACCTGATCGAGGAGCATACCTCGGGAGCGCTGATGTTCGACATCGGCGGCGGCTCGTCGGAGCTCGCCTGGCTCGATTTCCGCGGCGGCCGGCCGCGGCGGCAGGGCCGCATGTCGGCCTCGATCCGCTCCTGGCAGTCGCTGCCGGTGGGGGTGGTGTCGATCGCCGAGAAGTTCGGCGGCGTCCAGGTTACCCCCGACTCGTTCGAGGCGATGGTGGCGTTCGTTGCCGGCCACCTGCGGCAGTTCCGGGGGCGAGAAAAGCTCAGGCAGATGATCACCGAGCATCCCGTGCACCTGATCGGCACCTCGGGCACCGTGACGACACTGGCCGGCCTGCACCTCGGGCTCGAGCGCTACGAGCGGCAGAAGGTCGACGGGCTCTGGATGCGGCGCGAGGAGATCGACGCCACCATGGCGGCGCTGCTCGGCATGACCTTCGAGCGCCGCGTCGCGCATCCCTGCATCGGCCGGGACCGCGCCGACCTGGTGCTGCCCGGCTGCGCCATCTTCGAGGCGATCCGCCGCGAATGGCCGACCGACCGGGTCCGCGTCGCGGACAGGGGCTTGCGCGAGGGCATCCTGATCTCGCTGATGGACATGGACCGGGCCGAGCGCATCGGCCGCACGGCACGGAGGGACTGATGGCGAAGGGATCGGGGCAGGGGATCGGCCGCCGCTCGGACCGCGACCTCAAGGTGCGGGTGAAGACGGCCAAGGGCCGCAAGATCGGCTCGACCCTGTGGCTGCAGCGGCAGCTCAACGACCCCTACGTCGCGAGGGCGCGGGCGGAGGGCTATCGCTCGCGCGCCGCCTACAAGCTCAAGGAGCTCGACGAGCGCTACCAGCTGCTCCGCAAGGGGCAGCGCGTCGTCGACCTCGGGGCGGCGCCGGGCGGCTGGTCGCAGGTGGCGGCGCCGATCGTCGGCTCGACCGACGAGCATCCGCTGATCGTCGGCATCGACTATCTCGACATGGACCCGATCCCGGGCGTGATCCTGCTGAAGAAGGACTTCAACGACGAGGATGCACCGCAGGCGCTGATCGATGCGATGGGCGGGCACAAGGCCGACCTCGTGCTCTCCGACATGGCGGCGCCGACCACCGGGCACCGCGCCACCGACCACCTGCGGATCATGCAGCTGGTCGAGCTCGCCGCCGATTTCGCCGTGCAGGTGCTGGCGCCGGGCGGCACCTTCGTCGCCAAGGTGTTCCAGGGCGGCACCGAGCACGAACTGCTGGGGATGCTGAAGCGGCACTTCACCACCACGATGCACGCCAAGCCCAAGGCCAGCCGCGCCGATTCGGCGGAGACCTACCTGCTGGCGCGCGGCTTCAAGGGCACCCACCCCGACCCGGCCGACGAGTAGCTACTCGGCCGGTTCGCCCGCCGCCTGGTGGCTGTTCATGCTGGCCGTTCGCGGCAGCCGGGCGAAGATGGCGACCGAGACCAGCGTGGTCGCCGCCATCAGCCAGAAGGCCCAGTGGAAATCGGCAAGCAGCGGCTCGCCGCCATGCAGCAGGCGGAAGCCCTCCAGCGCGCCGCCGCCCAGCGCCACGCCGAACGCCAGCGAGAGCTGGATGCTGACCTGGCTCATCACGTTAGCCTGGCCGGCGTCCTTGTTGTCCACGTCGGCGAAGATGAAGGCGTTGGTGGTGGTCCAGAACAGCGACTGGAAGAAGCCGGTGACCACCAGCAGCCCCATCATCAGCGGCGTGGGCGTGGCCGGCGAATAGAGGCCCATGGCGAGCACGCCGGCCGCCGTGATGGTGCAGGCGGCGATCAGGCTCGAGCGGAAGCCGATGCGCGCGATGATCCGCTCGGCCAGGAACTTCATGCTGAAGGCGCCGATCGCCGAGGCGAAGGTGACGAGGCCGGTCTGGAACGGCGACATGCCGAACGCCAGCTGCAGCATCAGCGGGAACAGGAAGGGC
>JBQCFF010000076.1:0-3040 GCA_051959485.1 Devosia sp.
GCGCGAACACGAAGCGCGGATCGTCGGCGAGCGCTGCCCGCGCCGCGCCGAGCAGCGTATCCTTGCCGGCCCCCGACGGCCCGACGACCAGCGCGAGCGCCCCCTCGACCATCAGCTGACCCGCTGCCCCTGCCGCCACACGCCGCGCACCAGCGGCACCTCGCCGGCGGCGCGCCGCACCCGCACCAGGTCGGCCCGCCGGCCCACCGCGATCTCGCCGCGGTCGGCAAGATGCGCCGCCGCGGCCGGCCGCTTCGATACCATGGCCACCGACTCCGGCAGCGTGATGTTGTCGGCCAGCTCCGGCAGCAGGAACGCCGCATAGAGCAACGCGAACGGCACGTAGTCCGAGCTCAGCACGTCGAGCACGCCGGCCCGCGCCAGTTCGGCGGCCGAGATGTTGCCGTTGTGCGATTTGCCCCGCACCACGTTCGGCGCCCCCATCAGCACCGCCATGCCGGCCGCGTGGCAGGCGCGCGCCGCTGCCATGGTGGTGGGGAACTCGGCGATGCTCATGCCGTCGCGCACCGCCTCGTCGACATGCTCCACCGTCGCGTCGTCGTGGCTGGCGAAGGCGAGCCCGACCTCGCGGCCACGCGCCAGGATCGCCTCGCGATTGGGATCTGCGTATCGGTCGCGCGCCGCCTGCCGGTCGGCGATGAACTGCGCCATCTCGGCATCGCTGAAGCGCAGCTTCTTCTGGTAGTATTCGACGTAGTGCTCGAGCGTTACATACTGCCGGGCGCCGGGCGTGTGGTCCATCAGCGAGGCGAGGCCGACGATCGCGTTGCCGCTATGCGCCGCGAACTGCTCGGCCACGTCCGGCGTGGCCAGCTCGCAGCGCAGGTGGATGCGATGGTCGGCGCGCAGCCGGTCGTCGGCATCGGCGGCGGCGACCGCCTCCACCATCAGCTTCACGTCCTCGGCGATGTCGCCGGTCTCCGGGTCCGAGCCGATCCGCACCGCGTCGAACACCGTGGTAATGCCGGCCCCGGCCACCTGGGTGTCGTGGCTCTGCAGCGCCGCCATGGCGTTCCAGGTCACGCCCTGCCGCGGCCGGTAGTGGCTCTCGAAATGGTCGGTGTGCAGCTCCACCAGCCCGGGGATCAGGTACTCGCCGCCAAGATCCTCGCCGTGGCGCACGCTGCCGCTGTCGATCGCCGCGATCACCCCGTCGCGCACCAGCACCGAGCCGGTGATCAGCTCGTCGGCGAGCACGATACTCGCATTGGTGAAGGCAAGCTCGCTCATCGTCCGGTTCCTTCGAGTAGAAAATCCTCGCCGCGGCCGAACGGCGCCCCGGGCTCCGGCTCGTGGTAGAGCACCAGCCGGTCCAGCACCGTTTCAGCCGTCGCCAGCGGCCCCAGGTGGTCCAGCAGCGCCGCCTCGAACCGCTCCTGGTCGGCGGGCGCCAGCCGGTCGGTCAGCGTCATGTGGAACTGGAACTGCTCCAGCACATAGGGGTAGCCGTAGCACTCGAGCAGCTCGAGCTGCCGCGCCGACAGCCTGCCGCCCGCGTTGCGCCTTGCCCGGTCGGCCGCGCTCACCGGTGCTCGGTACGGCTCGAACGCCTTCACTACCTCGGCCGAAAAATCCGTCAGCGCCTGCGGCTGCTCCGCCGGGACCAGCGCCAGGAACCCGTCGATCCGCGCCAGCTTCATCGGCCCGACCGGAACCGGCCCGTGCGTCCCGGCGAAGGCACGCAGCGCCGCTGCCAGCTCCGCCTCGCTGGCACCCTCGGCCAGCTGCATTGGCGACTTGATGGTGGCATGGAAGCCGTAGCGCCGGGCCGATGCGGACTTCGCCTCGATCTCGGCCCGGTCGATGCCGCCGATGTCGTCGCAACCGTGCGCCCCGGTCAGCGGATCCCGCCCGAGCCACTGCGCCGCCTTGCGCCAAAGCGGCCCCGTCGCGTCGGGCGCGAAGTAGATGGCGATGCGGTAGGACATTGGCGGCTCGAACGTCGGGGGCGGGCGGGGTTCCGTAGCCCGGTTCGATGTCAGCTTTTTAACGCCGGCGCAACTTGCCACGGCGGGAGGCGGGGCAGGGCCCCAGCCTGGCTAGCGCACGCCCCGCTCAGATCACCCGTGCGACGCAGACGTCGTCCGGCGCGGCCTGCCCGTCGAGCACATTGCCGGCCACCAGCGACTCGCCGCCGCGCAGTTCGCCGACAATGGCGAAGAAGCCGCGCGTGCGTTCGTTCTTGAGCTGCCACTTGATCCGCGTGCCCGGCGGCAGCGGGTCGGCGCTCTGGTTCACCACCACCAGGTCCGTGGCGCCCGCGGCGACCTCGCAGCTGAGGCTGCTGCCGCCGAAGTGTCGTGTCTGCAGGCTGGGCCGCCCATCGTCGAACTCGGCGGCCGAATAGGAGGTGCCGCTGTCCGCCGTGGCTGACGGCCGGTCGACCGGCCTGGTGTCGGTCGGTCCCGTGCCATCGATCGGGGGTGGCGTCAGGTTGATGATCCCCTGCGAGTCGGCCAGCCCGACGGAGGTCAATAGCAGGGTGGTCAGCACGGCGCCGGCAAGCGGGCGGATACGGATCATTGGTCTTCTTGTTCCTGCTCGGAGGCAACCGGGCGTCCACTCCGGTGCAGTTGTACTATGTCCATGTTGTCTGGCGGCGGCAACTACCCGGGACCGCTTGAACTGGCCCTGAGATAGGTATTCAGGCGGTGTTCAGCAGCTACCTTCGCGGCTTTGTCAGTCGAATGTGACCGCGGGGGCACGCAGCGGCGCGGCGGCGACGGCTTGCCCGCAGCGACATCAGCCGCCATGTTCGCGCGCACCTGGGGGACTCATGGACCGCGACCTGCTCGAACGTTACTTCCACCACGCCGTTGCCGCCGCGCAGCCGGAGCGTGTCATGGCCCGGCACCTCCCGGAGCCATCCCGCGGCCGCACCATCGTGGTCGGGGCGGGCAAGGCCTCGGCGCAGATGGCCCGGGCCTTCGAGCAGGCCTGGCCGGCCGCCATCGACGACAGCCTGGTGGTCACCCGCTACGGCTATGGCGCGGCCTGCGAACGCATCGAGATCGTCGAG
>JBQCFF010000077.1:0-5887 GCA_051959485.1 Devosia sp.
GACCGGGCTGCAGCCGACGCGGCTCGAGCTCGAGATCACCGAGTCGCTGCTGCTCGCCGACAACGAGCCCACCCTCAAGACGCTGCACCGGCTGCGGGCGCTCGGCGTGCGCATCTCGATGGACGATTTCGGCACCGGCTATTCGTCGCTGAGCTACCTGCGCTCCTTCCCCTTCGACAAGATCAAGATCGACCGCTCCTTCATGCGCGACCTGAAGGCGAAGGGCGACAGCGTCGCCATCGTCAAGGCGGTGATCGGGCTCGGCCACTCGCTCGGCATGTCGACCACGGCCGAGGGCATCGAGACCGAGGAGCAGCTGGCGGCAGTGCGCGAGCAGGGCTGCAACGAGGTGCAGGGCTTCCTGTTCTCGCCGCCTTTGTCGCCCACGGCGGTCGCCGAACTGCTCGACAAGGAAGCGGCGCGGCCGAAGTTGCGCCGCGTTTCGTGACCCCGCGCAGGCCAGCTATTCCGTGAATTTTCTTGTGGTTGAGCCGCCCGTCCGATAAGGGGCGCTACATTCCAAGAAAACCCGATCGGCCGCCCCCCATGTCCTTGCGGAATATCGCAATCATTGCCCACGTCGACCATGGCAAGACTACGCTCATCGACGTGCTGCTCAGGCAGTCCGGCGCTTTCCGTGAGAACCAGCGCGTCGAAGAGCGCGTCATGGATTCCAACGACCTCGAGCGCGAGCGTGGCATAACCATCCTCGCCAAGGTGACCTCGCTGGTCTGGAAGGGCAATCGCATCAATATCGTCGACACGCCCGGCCACGCCGATTTCGGTGGCGAGGTGGAGCGTATCCTGTCGATGGTCGACGGCGTGGTGCTGCTCGTCGACTCGGCCGAAGGGCCGATGCCGCAGACCAAGTTCGTGCTCGGCAAGGCGCTGGCGCAGGGCCTCAGGCCGATCGTCGTCATCAACAAGATCGACCGGCCGGACGAGCGCCACCTGGAAGTGCTCGAAGAGGTGTTCGACCTGTTCATCGCGCTCGACGCGTCGCCCGAGCAGCTCGATTTCCCGGTGCTCTACGGCGCCGCCAAGCATGGCTGGCTCAGCCCCGATCCCGCCGGGCCGCGCGACTCCCTCGGGCCGCTGCTCGACAAGGTGCTCGAGTACGTGCCGGAGCCGAAGGTCGAAGAAGGCCCGTTCCGCATGCTGGTCACCGCCATCGAGCGCAACCCGTTCCTCGGCCGCCTGCTGACCGGCCGCATCTTTTCCGGCCAGGTCAAGGCCGGCGACGCCATCCACTCGCTGCATCGCGACGGCCATGAGGTGGAGAAGGGCCGCGTCTCGAAGGTGCTGGCCTTCCGCGGCCTCGAGCGCACCCCGGTCGAGCTTGCCGAAGCCGGCGACATCATCTCCATCGCCGGGCTCGAAGTGACCACCGTCGCCGAGACCGTCACCATCCCCGCCGTCAGCGAGCCGCTGCCCGCCAAGGCGATCGATCCGCCGACGCTGTCGGTCACCTTCCGCATCAACGACGGGCCGCTCGCCGGTCGTGAGGGCGACAAGGTGCAGAGCCGCGTCATCCGCGATCGCCTGCTGCGCGAGGCCGAGGGCAACGTCGCCATCCGCGTCACCCAGGGCGAGGATTCCGACAGCTTCGAGGTGGCCGGCCGCGGCGAACTGCAGCTCGCGGTGCTGATCGAGAACATGCGCCGCGAGGGCTTCGAGCTCACCATCGGCCGCCCCCGCGTGGTGATGCGCGAGGAGAACGGCCAGCGGCTCGAGCCGATCGAGGAAGTGATCATCGACGTCGACGACGAGCATTCCGGCGTGGTGGTGCAGAAGCTCACCGAACGCAAGGGCGACCTGGTCGACATGCGCCCCTCCGGCACCGGGCGCTCGCGCCTGCGCTTCTACGTGCCGACCCGCTCGCTGATCGGCTACCAGCCGGAACTGCTGAGCGACACCCGCGGCACCGCCATCTTCAACCGGCTGTTCCACGAATACGCGCCCTACAAGGGGTCGCTGCCGGGTCGCCGCACCGGCGTGATGATCTCCAACGGCACCGGCCAGGCCGTCGCCTATGCGCTGTGGAACCTCGAGGATCGCGGCGCCATCATGGTCGATCCGGGTGACGACATCTACGAGGGCATGATCGTCGGCGAGCACGTCCGCGACAACGACCTCGAGGTCAATGCGCTGAAGGGCAAGCAGCTCACCAACATCCGCACCACGTCCAAGGACGAGGCGGTGCGGCTGACGCCGCCCAAGAAGCTGACGCTCGAGCAGTCGCTCGGCTACATCGCCGACGACGAATATGTCGAGGTGACGCCCAAGTCGATCCGCCTGCGCAAGATCTGGCTCGATCCCAACGACCGCAAGAAGATGATGCGCGCCGCCAAGGCGAGCTGACGCCAGGGGCCCCTCACACGGGCCTTCGGCCCACCTCTCCCCTCCGGGGGAGAGGCCGCCGCGTAGCGGCGGGTGAGGGGGCCTTCGGCTGCATGACACGTGGAGCGCCAATGGCCACCTGGATCATCGAGACGATCAACAGCCTCGGCTATGCCGGCATCTTCCTGCTGATGCTGGCCGAGAGCCTGTTTCCGCCGATCCCGTCGGAACTGATCATCCCGTTCGCCGGGTTCTCCGCCGCGAGCGGCAACCTCGAGCTGTGGCTGGTGCTGCTGTCGGCGACCGTTGGCGCCGTGGTGGGCATGCTGCCCTGGTATTTCGCGGGGCGGCTGTTCGGGCTGGGGCGGGTGCGCAGCCTCGCCGACCGCTATGGCCGCTGGCTGACCCTCAACGCCGCCGAGATCGACACCGCGACCGACTGGTTCCGCCGCTTCGGGCCGGTCATCGTGCTGGGCGGCCGGCTGATTCCGCTGATCCGGACGCTGATCTCGATCCCGGCGGGACTGGCGCGGATGCCGGCCTGGCAGTTCGTGCTGTTCTCCACCATCGGCGCATTCACCTGGAACTGCATCCTGGTGGGGGCGGGCTACGTGCTGGCCGAGCATTACGAGCTCGTCGAAGTGTGGCTCGATCCCGGCACCAACATCGTGCTGGGGGTCATCGTGCTGATCTACCTCTACCGGCTGGTGACCTAGCGGCCGACCGAGGCCAGCTGATCCCCGCCGAATTACCATAATACTGCAAGCGCTTGCCGCTGGGCCCGGCTCACACTAGATAGGGCTTGGTTCAGCGGAGACCCCCATGCGCGCCATCCTCGATCTCATCCTGGTCATCCTCAACATCTACACGTGGGTCGTGATCGCGATGATCGTGATGAGCTGGCTGATCAGCTTCAACATCATCAACACGCGCAACCAGTTCGTGGCGGCAGTCTGGCGCATTCTCAACCAGCTGACCGATCCGGTGCTGCGGCCGATCCGGCGCTACATGCCGAACTTCGGCGGGCTCGACCTGTCGCCGCTGATCCTGTTCCTCGCCATCTTCCTGATCGAGCGGGTGATCATCTACTACGTCTACCCGTTCGTGTTCTGAGCGCACTTCCTTACCGCACGACGCCGACCGGGCTGACGCTCCACCTGCGGGTAACGCCCAATGCCGGCGCCGACCGGATCGAAGGCACTGAGCAACGCGATGACGGCAGCGCCGTGCTGCTCCTGCGCGTCAAGGCGGTGCCCGACAAGGGCAAGGCCAACGCGGCAGTGATCGCGCTGCTCGCCAAGGCGCTCGGCGTGCCGAAATCCGCCGTGACGCTGATTGCCGGCGACACGGCGCGGCTCAAGACGGTGGCGGTCGAAGGCGAGTCCGAGGACCTGGCGCGGCGCCTGGCCGAGCTGCTCTAGTCTAGCAGATTACCCCCACCCCAGCTCTGCTACGGCCCTGCGGGCCTAGCGCCGCTACCCTCCCCACAAGGGGGAGGGATACCAGTGGCACCGGTCAGGCAACAGCGTCTCCCTCCCCTTGATGGGGAGGGTAGCGAAGCTTGCGAGCGCAGCGAGTTAGCGTAGCTGGGTGGGGTGGAGCAGCGCGCGCCGGACTCAGCGCGGGCGCTTCGTCGGCCCGTTGCCGCCTTCCGGCTTTTCCACCAGTTGGGCCAGGATCTTGTCCACGAGGTCGAGGTCTTCGCGCTTGCCTTCCGACTGCTGCTGCAGGTCGACGAGGTAGGAGGTGGTGTAGTAGAGCCGCCGGGCCAGCAGGGTGGCGACGTAAAGCGCGACCTCTGGGTTGGCGCCGAGGAACTCGATGGCGTCGTCGATGACGTAGGCCTTGACCTGCGACAGCGCCTTCACCGTGGCGCTCGCCGGCATGTCGAGCAGGGCGGCCATTTCGCCGAAGATCGAGCCGGGCTCGTCGATGTAGCTGACCTGCGTGTCCTTGCGCAGCACCTCGACCTGGCCCTCGATCAGCACGAACAGGTTGCCGTTCTGCCCGCCCTCTCCGATCAACACCTGCCCCGGCTTGAAGGTGCGTGCCTCACGCCCCTTACAATAGTCGAGAATTTCCGACATCCAGCCCTCACCCGCCTGCGGCGTCTGCATTGTGCGCCAGCGCCGCCCAATTCGTCAAACAGTCCGGCGGCTAGGTGGCTGATTGAACTGTAGTTGTAAAGGCCCGGGCAAAGAGAAGGGCCGGTTTCCCGGCCCTTCTGAAGTCAGTGATTGTCGCGCGGTATGCCGGCGGTCTGCGCCAGCCGCTGGTAGTTGACGGCCGGCTTCAGCACCATGCCGGAGCCGAGCTGGTCGACGATGCCGCGCTGGATCTCCTGCCACGGCGTCTGGTGGGCGGGGTACTTGTAGCCGCCCGCCGCCTGCAGTTCGGTGCGCCGCCGGGCGATCTCCTCGTCGGAGATCAGGATGTCGGCCGAGCCCTTGTTGAGATCGATCCGCACCCGGTCGCCGGTCCTGAGGATGGCGAGGTTGCCGCCCGCCGCCGCTTCGGGCGAGGCGTTGAGGATCGAGGGCGAGCCCGAGGTGCCCGATTGGCGGCCGTCGCCGATGCAGGCGAGGGCGGTGACGCCCTTCTTGATCAGGTAGTCGGGCGGCCGCATGTTCACCACTTCCGCCCCGCCGGGATAGCCGATCGGGCCGGTGCCGCGCATGAACAGCAGGGTGTGCTCGTCGATCTCCAGCGACGGGTCGTCGATGCGGTGGTGGTAGTCTTCCGGGCCGTCGAACACCACGGCCTTGCCCTCGAACATGTTCGGGTGGGCCGGGTCGGAGAGATAGCGGTCACGGAATTCCTGGGAAATCACCGAGGTCTTCATGATCGCGTTGTCGAACAGGTTGCCGCGCAGCACCAGGAAGCCGGCGGCCGGCTTCAGCGGGTTGGCGAAGGGCCGGATGACCTTCTCGTCCTGGATCGTCGTCGCGCGGCAGTTCTCGCCGATCGTCTTGCCGTTCACCGTCGGGGCATTCTCGCGGATCAGGCCCTGCTGCATCAGCTGGTTGACCACGGCCGGCACGCCGCCGGCATGGTAGTAGTCCTCGCCCAGGTATTCGCCGGCCGGCTGCAGGTTGACCAGCAGCGGCACGTCCTGCCCGTACTTCTGCCAGTCGTCGATCTCGAGCTCGACGCCGATGTGGCGGGCGATGGCGTTGATGTGGATCGGCGCGTTAGTCGAGCCGCCGATCGCCGAGTTCACCACGATGGTGTTGATGAAGTTGTCCTTGGTCAGGATGTCCGAGGGCTTCAGGTCCTCGTGCACCATCTCGACGATCCGCTTGCCGGTCCGGTACGAGATTTCCTGGCGGTCGCGGTAGGGCGCCGGGATGGCGGCCGAACCGGGCAGTTGCATGCCGAGCGACTCGGCCAGCGAGTTCATGGTCGAGGCCGTGCCCATGGTGTTGCAATAGCCGGTCGAGGGGGCGGAGGACGCCACCAGCTCGATGAACTGCTCGTAGCCGATCTCGCCGGCAGCCATCATCTGGCGGGCCTTCCACACGATGGTGCCCGAGCCGGTGCGCTCGCC
>JBQCFF010000078.1:0-19077 GCA_051959485.1 Devosia sp.
CCCCTACGGGTCGCTCAACCCGCGCCAGAAGATCGGCGAGGTGCTGATGGAGCCGCTGCTGCTCAACACCGACATGCCGGCCGCCGAGCGCCGCGACCTCGCCCTCGAGATGCTGGAAAAGGTCGGGCTGCAGCCCGAGCATTTCAACCGCTACCCGCACATGTTCTCCGGCGGCCAGCGCCAGCGCATCGCCATTGCCCGCGCCATCATCCTCCGCCCCTCGCTGCTGGTGCTCGACGAGCCGGTCTCCGCCCTCGACCTCTCGGTACAGGCGCAGATCCTCAACCTGCTCGCCGACCTGCAGGACGAGTTCGGCCTCACCTATGTCTTCATCAGCCACGACCTGAGCGTAGTGAAGTACATCGCCGACGACGTCATGGTGATGTATCTGGGCGAAGCCGTGGAGTTCGGCACCCGCGACCAGGTCTTCGCCGCCCCCCAGCACGCCTACACCAAGGCGCTCTTCGCCGCGACGCCCCGCGCCGACGTCGACAGCATCCGGGCGCGACTGGCGAAGAAAGCGGCTACTGCCGCCTGAGCCCCCGCCTCGCGAAGGTCGACTGCACGTGATCCTCCACCGCAAAGCGGGGGAGGGGGACCATGCGAAGCATGGTGGAGGGGGCTGCACCACCCGGACCTCCCCCCGCGTCTCGCCCCCGACGGCGCAGTTAATGACAACGTTAACCCCTCGCTCGCCCCCGCAGCCTCGACTTAAGCCGCCGTTAAGCCGGCTCTCCTAGCGTCCGCCGGTACCACCGGGACCGTCTCTTGCCTGAAGCCGCCGAACATCCCGAGGCGCCGCCCACCCGCGGCCGCCGCCCCGGCCTGCGCCGGCGGCTGCAGGCGGTCGCAGCCCGCAACCCGCTGCGCGCCTTCGCCCTCTGGGTCGCGCTCCCCTCCGTGCTGGTCTATCTCGGCGTCTGCGGGCTGGTCTTCCTCGTCATGCACATGATGAGCGAGGAGATGAACGTCATCGATGCCGACCGCAGCGGCAAGGCCATCGCGGCCGCCGTCGAATCCCTGGTGCTCGGGCTGGGCGACTCCACCGCCGACGAGGCCACCTGGACCGAGGCCTACATCAACACCTACATCGGCCCCAATCCTGCCTGGCTCGATGGTGCCTGGGGCGCCACGGCGCGCATCTCCGATACCTACGACACCGCCATGCTCACCGATCGCGACGGCAACATCGTCTTCGGCGAGTCCGCCCGCGGCGCCGTCACCGGCACCCTGATGGACAATTTCTCCGGTTCCGCGCTGCTGCTCGAGACCCTCGACGGCTCCGTCGCCCGGCTGGGTGATGACGCCACGGTCGAGCACCTGGTCGGCACCGCCGATGGCGTCGCGGCGCTGGCCGGGGCGGTCGTCCATGGCAATACCGGCCAGGCCTCGGTGCCGCGCGAGCAGCGCCGCATCCTCTGGCTCGCCAAGCGGCTCGACGACGTCATGCTCCACGACGTCGCCCGGCGCTTCCAGCTGCCGCTCCCCCGCCTGGTCGCGCAGGCCGCCCCCGGCGACGACAGCATGGTGCTCACCGATCCGGCCGGCGCCGAGATCGCCCGCGTCGCCTGGCAGCCCCGCCGTCCCGGCGATCCGGCCTTCGCCCATGCCGCCGGCATCGCGGCCGTGTTCATGCTGATCATCGGCGTGCTGATCGCCGCCGTGCTCACCGCCTTCCGCGCCTCCATCCGCAGCCGGACCCTCGCCGACGAGCGCGACTGGCACAATGCGCGCTACGACTCGGTCACCGGGCTGCCGAACGGCTTCGGCCTGGCCGAGAGCCTGAAGGCCACCCTGCCGAAGCGCCAGAACGCCAGGCAACCCGTCGCCGTCGCGCTGATCGGCGTCGACGGCTTCCTCGACGTGCTGGATTCCTATGGCCGCGACGCCGGCGACCGCCTGCTGGACCGGCTCGCCGACATCATCGAGCTCGAAAGCGGCGAACAGGCGCAGCTGGCCCGCATCGGCCCGGCTGAGTTCGCCCTGGCGCGCATCGGCGACGATGCGCCGGCCGTCGTCCGCGGCCTCGCCACCCGCCTGCTGGCGCTCGGCAGCGAGGCCGTCGCCGTCGACGACCTGAAGCTCAAGATCGGCTTTTCCGTCGGGCTCGCCGATGCCGAGGTCGATCGCGCCGGCGTTGCCGACCTGATCCGCAAGGCCGAGACGGCCTTCGCCCGGGCCCGGGAGACCGGCGGCCGCCAGCTCGTCGACTACGATCCCGCCATCGAGGACGAACGCCGCCAGCGCATCGCGCTGCAGGCCGACATCCGTCGCGGCCTCGAGGCCGGCGAGTTCGGCCTCGAATACCAGCCGATCATCGATTTCCGCAGCCGCTCGATCGTCGGCGTCGAGGCGCTGATGCGCTGGCCCCGCCGGCCGGGCGGGCCGATGAGCCCCGGCACGTTCATCCCTGCGGCCGAACGCTCCGGCCTCATCGACGATCTCGGCATGTTCGCGCTCCGCCGCGCCATCGAGGAGATCGGTCCGCTCGGCAACCTCAAGGTCTCGGTCAACGTCTCGGGCGTGCAGCTGCGCAACCCCGGGCTCGCCGCCGCCATCGCCGGCATGCTCGACGAGTGGCAGATGCCGGCCGGTCGCCTGCAGCTCGAAGTGACCGAGTCGTTTCTCGTCGCCCAGCCCGAGCGCGCCAAGCGCATCATCGAGGCGTTGCGCGAGCAGGGCATCCAGATCGCGCTCGACGATTTCGGCACCGGCTATTCCTCGATCGGCTACTTGCGCCAGTTCGCCTTCGACCGCGTCAAGCTCGACCGCTCCCTGGTGGCCGAGATCGACCGGGACGCCGTGCAGTCGGCGCTCGTCGAATCGACCATGGTCTACGCCTTCGCCATGGGCCTCGGCGTCACCGCCGAAGGCGTCGAACGGAAGGAAGAAGCCACGACCCTGTCGCGCCTCGGCTGCCGCGAGTTCCAGGGCTACTTCTTCGCCAAGCCCATGCTGCTCCCGGCCCTCACCAGGCTCCTCGACCAGCAGCAGGACCTGCTGGCGGTCTGAGCAGGGGCGCGGCGTCGCCCGGCCAACTGGCCGTGCAGGCCATCCGAGCAGCCGCCGGCCCTAGCGGTCCTCGGGTTCGCAGCCGATCCCGTCATTGTCCTTGTCCAGGTTATAGGGGTCGGGTGCCGGGGCCAGGACGGTTCCTGGTATCTGCGAACAGTCCACGTCTCCGACCGGGGTCAGCACGTAGCTGGCCATCGCCGGCACCACCGTCGTTCGCACCACGTAGGCGGGCACTTCCGGCAGCGGGGCTCCCGGCATCATCAGGAACGACGGCAGCCCCACCACCGGCACGAAGGCCGCGGGCGACGTCGGATACACGTAGACGATTGTGGTCTTGTCCTCGGCAACGGCCGCGGCGGGGCCGAGCAGCATGCCCGTCAACATCAGAGCCAATGAAAAGCGCATGGCAGGTCTCCACGAAAGTTGGCCCTCCACCGCCTGCTAAATGCCCCGCGCACCGCGACGGCTCCGCCGCAATTTGCCTCAAATCCGCCCGGACCCCCGTGCTCGCGCTGTTCCAGACGTCCTTGGGATCCGAATCCCGCGGCCGAGGTGCAGCGCCTCCTCGCCCCGTCGGGGAGAGGATAGCGGAGCTTGGGCGCTTGCGCCCTAGCGCAGCTGAGGTGAGGGGGCCTGTCTTCTGACTTGCAGCAAGGGCGCCCAAGATCAGCCCTGGAGCCAAAGAGCGGGCCCCAAAGTCCGGAGATGCCAGAACCTACGCCGCCTCTCGGCAGCCCCGGCAGACACCCCGCAGCTCGATCGTCGTGCGCTCGAGCGCAAAGCCCTGCGCATCGGCCCAGCCCGCCAGCCGCTCGCCCACTTCGGCGTCGGTGAACTCGTCCACCCGTCCGCAGGCGCTGCAGATGGCAAACGCCGCCATGCCGCTTGCCCGCTTGTGGCAGTCGGCGTCGGCGCAGCAGACGAAGGCGCTCAGCGATTCCAGCCGGTGCGCCAGCCCGGCATCGATCAGCCGGTCCAGCGCCCGATAGACCTGCAGCGGGGCCTTGAGCCCGTCCTCCCGCAGCCGGTCGAGGATGTCGTAGGCCGAAAGCGGCGCGTTGGCGCCGTTGAGGGTCTGCAGCACCAGGTTCTGGTTGCGCGTCAGGTCCGGCGGCGCCTCGTGGTGGTGATGATCGTGCGAGTGGGCCATGGGACGAGCCTACCTTCCTTCCAGCGCCGGGACCAGCAGCGCCACGTTGTGCCTGAACATCTCGAGATAGGTCGCGGCGCCTTCGCCGGGCCGCGACAGCGCGTCGGCATAGAGCGCGCCGCCCAGCTTCGCCCCGGTCTCGGCGGCGATCTGCTGCACCAGCCGCGGGTCGCTCATGTTCTCGATGAACAGCGCCTTGACGCCCTGCTGCTTCACCTGGTCGACCAGCCGCGCCACATCGGTGGCCGATGCCTCGCTGTCGGTGCTGATCCCCTCGGGCGCCAGGAACGTCACCCCGTACGCTTCGGCGAAATAGCCGAACGCCTCGTGCGTGGTGATCACCTTGCGCTGCGCCTCCGGCACCGCCGCGACCTGTGCCTTCACCTCGACCTCGAGCGCCGAAATCTCCGCCGAGTAGGCTGCGGCATTTGCGGTGTAGACGGCGCACCCTTCGGGGTCGATGGCGCACAGCCCGTCGCGGATATTGGCCACGTAGAGCAGTCCGTTGCCCAGGCTCTGCCAGGCATGCGGGTCGATACCGTCGCGGTGTTGCCCTTGTTCCTCGCCGCCTTCGGCCAGCGTGTGCGTCTGCACGCCGGCCGATGCCGTCACCACCTTGCCCTTGAAATCCGTCGCCTCGACCAGCCGCGCGATCCAGCCCTCGAAGCCGAGGCCGTTGACGAAGAACGCCTGCGCCCGCCCGAGCACCGCCGCATCCTGCGGCCTGGGCTCATAGACATGCGTATCGGCATCGGGCCCGACGATGGTGGTCACCGCCACGCGGTCGCCGCCCACTTGCTTCACCATGTCTCCAAGGATCGAGAAACTCGCCACCACGTCCAGCGGCGCGGCGAGCGCGGTGCCGGTCAGCAGGGCAAGGGACAGGGCGGCGAGCAGGGCGCGCATCCGGGGCTCCGGTTTCAGGCGACGCGATGCCGGGGCGGCACCAGCCGCGTCCGGATCACGCCCCGGTTTCCGACCAGCAGCGAGCCGAGGTAGATCGCTCCCGCCACCATGATGATCGCCGGACCCGAAGGCACCGACAGGTAGTAGCTCAGCAGCAGCCCGAGGTAGCTCGAGGCCAGCCCGATCCCCACCGCCACCACGCACAGCGCCTCGAGCCGCTTCACCCAGAACCGGGCCGCCGCCGCCGGCAGCATCATCAGCCCCACCGCCAGCAGCGTCCCCAGCGCCTGGAAGCCGCCGACGAGGTTCAGCACCACCAGCGCCAGGAAGATCAGGTGCACCGGCTGCCCGGCCTTCGACACCGAGCGCAGGAAGTTGGGGTCGAGGCACTCGGCGAACAGCGGCCGCCAGATCAGCGCCAGCGCGATCAGCGAGATCGTCGCCACCGCGCCGATCATCATCAGCGCATCGTTGTTGAGCGCCAGCACCGTGCCGAACAGCACGTGCATCAGGTCGACGCTCGAGCCGCGCAGGCTCACCAGCATCACGCCGAGCGCCAGCGAGATCAGGTAGAAGGCGGCGAGCGAGGTATCCTCGCGCTGGATGGTCAGTCGCGACACCAGCCCCGCCAGCAACGCCACCACCAGCCCGGCGGCAAAGCCGCCCAGCGTCATCGGCAGGATCTCGAGCCCGGCGATCAGGAAACCGACGCCGGCCCCGGGCAGGATGGCGTGCGCCATCGCGTCGCCCGAAAGGCTCATCCGCCTGAGCATCAGGAACACCCCGACGGGCGCGGCGCTCAGCGCAATCACCATGGCGCCGACCAGGGCGCGGCGCATGAAGCCGTACTCGACGAACGGCCCGATCAGGAGGTCGACGAGGTTCATGCTACGTGTCCGTGCGGATGGGCGTCGTGCCAGGGCGCGTGCTCGTCCCACGCCTCCGTCATCCGCCGCGCCTGCAGCAGGTTCTCGGGTCGCAGGGCGTCGCCGGTCGGCCCCCAGGCCACCGGTTCGCGCGCCATCAGCAGCGCCTGCGGGAACACCTGCCGCACCATGTCGATGTCGTGCAGCACCGCCACCACGGTGCGCTTCTCGCCGTGCCAGCGCTGCACCAGTCCCACCAGGTCGGCGGTCGTCTTCTCGTCGATCGCCGTGAACGGCTCGTCGAGCAGGATCACCTCGGCATCCTGCAGCATCACCCGCGCGAACAGCGCCCGCTGCGCCTGTCCGCCCGACAACGTATCGAGCGCGCGATCCTCGAACCCTCGCAGCCCTACCGCGTCGAGCGCCTCGCGCACCGCGGCATAGTCCGGGCCCGAGATCGCCCCCCACAGTCCACGGCTGCGCCAATGCCCGAGCGCCACGAGGTCAGCCACGGTCGCCGGGAACGATCGGTCGATCTCGGCGCTCTGCGGCAGGTAGGCGATCTGCCGTGCCCGCGTCGCGCCGCGCTCGATCGAGCCGCCGAGCGGCTTCAGCATGCCGGTGATGCCCTTGAGCAGGGTCGACTTGCCCGAGCCGTTCGGCCCCACGATCGCCGTTAGCGACCCGTCGGAGAACGTCCCGTCGAGATGGTGCACCGCCGGATGCCCGTCATAGCCCAGCGTCAGGTCGCGCAGTTCGATCGCCATCAGCCAGACACCAGCGGCACGATCGCGGCCCACACCAGCGCCACCAGTCCGAGCGCGATCGCCAGCCGCACCCCGACCCCCTGCTGCGCCAGGCTGAACTTTCGCGGGGTAGGGGGGCGGTGGTCGTGCATGCGCCTGTCGAGCCTCGTCAATGCGTGATGTAATAACGTAACATCACGCCCAAACGCAAGCCCGGTTGGCGATAGTCAAGTGAGAACGTCGAGAGGGTCCTCCACCGCGACAGCGGGGGAGGGGGACCACGCGAGTGGAGGGGGCGGCCGCGAACACCATCCCGGCAACGGCGGGCCTTCGTGCCTGCGCAGCACCGCTAGCGCAACGGACCCCGGAAAATGAAGAACGCGCCGCAGAAGATCAGCCCGAATCCGACCGCGTGATTCCAGGTCAGCTTCTCGCCCAGCACAAACACCGCGAACCCCGCGAACACCGTGAGGCTGATCACCTCCTGGATCGTCTTCAGCTCCGCCGCCGTGTAGGTGCCGTAGCCGATGCGGTTCGCCGGCACCGCCAGCCAGTATTCGACGAGCGCGATGCCCCAGCTCGCCATCACCGCTATCCACATCACGGCGCTGGGGCATTTCAGGTGCCCGTACCAGGCCACGGTCATGAACACATTGGACCCGATCAGCAGCAGGATCGGCATCACGGTCTGGAAGGTCAACGGCATGGAGGGCTCGCGAATCGGCAGGCAGGTATATTCTCTCCACCTGCCTCACGGCCGCCGCAAGCCCCGCACACTCTCACCCCGATCGCCCAGATTCGCCGCATCCCGGAGGCCACCATGCTTCGCCTGACCCTCGCTCCCCTGCTGCTGCTCGCCACCCCCGCGGTAGCCGACCACCTGAGTTGCGACGGCCCGTTCGCCGCCGATTCTTCGGAGGCGCGGCTCGTCGAAGCCTTCGGTCGCGCGAATGTCGTCACCGGCGACATCCCGGGCCCCGAAGGCTCGACCATCCTCGCGACCACGGTGTTTCCGGATGATCCGGAGCGCAAGATGGAGTTCGGCTGGTGGGACGAGGAGAACCTGACGCAGCTCGCCTACTTCACCGTGCCCGACAAGGATACCTCGCCGCAGGGCGTCAGGGTCGGCATGACCGTGCCGGAGGTCGAGGCGCTGAACGGCGCACCGTTCGACATGCAGGGCTTCTGGTGGGACTATGGCGGCTACGCCAACTTCACCGGCGGCACCCTCGGCGCGCCGGAAGAGGGCTGCATGGTCTCGGTCCGCTTCGCCCCGACCGGCGACTACCCGCAGGACATCGACGTGGACCCGGTTGCCGGCGAGGTGACGGTGCCCTCGACCGAGCCGCTGCTCGAGCAGCTCGACGTCCGGGTGGAGTCGCTGTCGGTCAGCTATCCCGACTTCGGCGCCAGCGAAGATTGACGCCCGCGCCCTTCCGGGCGTATCGAAGGGGCACGTTGGTTCCCCAAGCCCGTACCGGCGAGGGGATCAAAAGGGAACACGGTGCGGCGTACCCATCAGGGACCAAATCCGTGGCTGCCCCCGCAACTGTAAGCGGCGAGCACTCTCCACATGTCACTGACCCTCGGGGTTGGGAAGGCGGAGAAGCGCGACGACCCGTGAGCCAGGAGACCTGCCAGCGCCAGCCGGGCTGAACGCCCATTTTCATCCGCACGGAGGGTGCAGGTCTATGAATACGCAGGTCGCGGTAAACACCGTCAGTCTCACTGTTTCGCAGCGGCTCATTGCCGGCGTTCTCACGCTCATGATCGGCCTCGTGCTGGTCGGCGGCGTCGGCTTCGCCAGCGACATGGCCATCCACAATGGCGCGCACGACACGCGCCATGCGCTCGGCTTTCCCTGCCACTGAGCCGCTGATCCAGAAATGAAACTGTTCCAGCGAATCTTCTTCGCTGCGGTCCTTGCCGGACTCGCAGCCGGCCTTGCCATGAGCGCCGTCCAGCAGTGGCGCGTCGCCCCGCTGATCCTCGCCGCCGAGACCTACGAAGCTGCCACTCCGGCCGCGGCCCACACACATGACGTCGCCACTCCCGCGCATGAGCACGACGAGGATGCCTGGGCGCCGCAGGATGGACCCGAGCGCCTGTTCTACACCGTGCTCGCCAACGTGCTCGGCTCCATCGGCTTCGCCATGCTGCTGGCCGCTGTCTCGCTGCTGGCCAACCTCGAGGTCACCGCGCGGAACGGCGTGATCTGGGGACTCAGCGGCTTCGTCGCCCTGCAACTCGCCCCGGCCTTCGGGCTGCCGCCCGAGCTCCCGGGCATGCCCGCCGTCGACCTGGTCGCCCGGCAAGCGTGGTGGATCGCCACGGCGCTCGCCACTGGGGCGGGCATCCTGTCGATCGCCAGGCTCCGGAACTGGCTCGGTATCGTCGTTGCCGCGGTGCTGATCCTCGCGCCGCACCTCGTCGGCGCCCCCGCCGCTCCGGACGAGCCGAGCGCGGTCCCCGCCCATCTGGCGACGGCTTTCGCCGCCAACTCGCTGTTCGCCGGCGCGGTGTTCTGGCTCATCGCCGGCCCGTTGCTAGGCTGGTTGAACGAGCGCTTCGCCCGCCTGCCTGCCTTCACCCTCAAGGGAGCCCCCGCATGACCGAGAAGATCCCCGTCACCGTCATCACCGGCTTCCTCGGCGCCGGCAAGACCACGCTGGTCCGCCACCTCCTCGCCCACGCCCAGGGCAAGCGCATCGCGCTCATCATCAACGAGTTCGGCGAGCTCGGCGTCGACAAGGAAATCCTCGCCGGCTGCGGCGACGAGACCTGCCGCGAGGAGGACATGATCGAGCTCTCGAACGGCTGCATCTGCTGCACCGTCGCGGACGAGTTCATCCCCACCATGGAGCAACTGCTGGCCCGGCCCGACCGGCCCGACCACATCGTCATCGAAACCTCCGGCCTCGCCCTGCCGCAGCCGCTGATCCGCGCCTTCAACTGGCCCGAGATCAAGTCCGAGGTCACCATCGACGGCGTCGTCACCGTGGCCGACGCGGCTGCCCTCAGCGAAGGCCGCTTCGCCAATGACGAGGCGGCGGTGGATGCCCTCCGCTCTTCCGACGCGATGCTCGACCACGAAACGCCGCTCGGCGAGCTGTTCGAGGATCAGCTGATCGCCGCCGACATGATCATCCTCAACAAGGCCGATCTCGTCAGCGACGCGCAGCTCGACACCATCGAGTCCCATCTGCGGGCCGAGATGCGCCCCGGCACTGGCGTCGTGCGCGCCCGGAACGGTCACGTCGACGTCGCCGCCCTGCTCGGCATGGGCCTCAGCACCGAGGACAACCTCGCCGGTCGCGAGAGCCACCACGAGCTCGAGCATGGCGGCGAAGGCCACGAGCACGACGATTTCGACTCCTTCTCGGTCCGGCTCGATGGGGTGGCCGGCCGGGACCACCTGCTCAAGGTGATCGAGGACACCATCCGTGCCCACGATGTGCTGCGCCTCAAGGGCTTCGCTGCCCTGCCGGGCGCCGCTGCCCGCCTCGCCATCCAGGCGGTCGGGCCTCGCGTCACGGCCTACTTCGACCGTCCCTGGAAGCCCGGCGAAACCCGCGAAACCGCGCTGGTGGTCATCGGCGAAAGCCCGCTGAACCGGGAGGCGATCACCGCAAGCCTCGAGCAGGCGGTGACGGTCGCCGCCTGATGGCCATCATGGGCTCATCCGTTCCAAAGGCCCTCATCCTGAGCCAAGGCCCTCATCCTGAGCCAGCCCCTCATCCTGAGCCAGCCCCTCATCCTGAGCTTGTCGAAGGACGAGGGCCGAACCCGCTGAGGCAGTGATGCATCTTCTCTCCGCCCAGGCCGGTGCATTGCAGCAGGACGGCGAGGCGATCGACCTTGGCCAGACGCCGGCCGACATCGTCTTCGCCTCCGCCGCCGACAGCGAGCTGATGATGCTCGCCGCCGCCGCGGACCGGGCAGGGGCCTCCAACCTCCGCCTCGCCAACCTCCTGCGCCTCGGCCACAACCTCAGCGTCGACATGTGGCTGGACCAGACGGTGCGCCATGCGAAGCTGGTCGTGATCCGCCTGCTCGGCGGCCCTGCCTATTGGCCCTACGGCGTCGATGAACTCACCGCGCTCAGCCTCGCGGGCGGCCCGAAGCTCGCCATCCTTCCCGGCGACGCGAACCCCGACCCGATCCTCCAGCAGCGCAGCACCACCCCCCCTGAGACCTGGACCCGCCTCCACGCCCTCTTCACCGCCGGTGGCCCCCAGAACGCCGATGCATTGCTGCAGTCGTTCCAGTCGATCGCTGGCGGCCAGGAGGCCCCCATCGCGCCCGCGCCGTTTGCGCGTTTCGGCCTTTGGCATCCGGCGCACGGCATGGTCGACGCGCTGCCTGCCTCGCCGCACCCCAACGTCCCGATCCTCTTCTACCGCGCCGCCCTCGAAGGCGCTGGCACCGCGACGCTCGAGGCCCTCATCGCCGAGCTCGGGGCCCAAGGCCTCAACCCGGTCCCGCTCGTCATCTCGACCTTGAAGGAGGGCGCCTGCCTGCGCTTCGTGCAGCGTGCCTTCGCCGAGTATCCACCCCAGGTGATCCTCAACCTCACCGGCTTCGCCCTCGGCCTCGATGGCCTCGACGACAAGCAGAACCCTTTTGCCGGCATCGATGCCCCGGTGATCCAGCTGATCCAGGCCGGTCGCCCCGAGGCGCAGTGGCTCGCCGATCCGCAGGGCCTCACGGCGAAGGACCTCGCCATGCAGGTGGTCCTGCCCGAGCTCGACGGCCGCCACGGCATGCTCCTCGTCGGCCACAAGCAGGAGGCGGTATGGCACGAGCGCACCCAGTGCCCGCTCTCCGCCTACGCCCCGGACCGCGACGGCATCCGCCGTGCCGCGACGCTGGCGAAGCACTGGACCACCCTTCGCACCACCCCGCGGGCCGAGCGCCGCATCGCCATCGTCCTCGCCAACTACCCTATCCGCGACGGCCGGCTCGCCAACGGCGTCGGCTACGACGCCCCGCAGTCGACGGTCGAGATTCTGCGGACACTGCGTGGTGCGGGATATCGGCTGCGCGACGAAACCTCGTCCTCCGACAAGCTCAGGATGAGGTTCTTGGCCGAGCTTGGCGCAAACGATGGCGCGGGAAGGGCTCCCGTCGCCCCCCCCCAAGACCCTAACCCTGAGCCTGTCGACCGCCCCCAGGCCGCTCATCCTGAGCCTGCCGACCTCCCCCAGGACCCTCATCCTGAGCTTGTCGAAGGACGAGGGTCGGGCACTACGCCCGCCGGCAACCTCCTCATCGACCTCCTCCAGGCCGGTCCCACCAACGCCCACCCCCAGCGCGGCGAGGGCATCCCGCTCCCGCTCTCCCTCTACCGCGAGCTCTTCGCCACCCTTCCCGCAAAAATCCAGTCCGAGGTCACCGCCCGCTGGGGTGACCCAGCCACCGACCCCTTCCTCCGCGACGATGGCAATTTTCACCTTCCGGCCCTGCGCGTCGGCAACGTCGCCGTCCTGCTCCAGCCGGCCCGCGGCTACGATCTCGACGAGACCGCCGCCTACCACGACCCGGACCTCGTGCCGCCGCACGGCTACTTGGCCGCCTATCTCTGGCTGCGCCACGAGTTCGCCGCCCACGCCCTCGTCCACAACGGCAAGCACGGCAACCTCGAATGGCTGCCCGGCAAGGCGACCGCGCTCGACCCCGCGAGCTACCCCGCCGCGCTCTGGGCCGAACTGCCGCAACTCTACCCGTTCATCGTCAACGATCCCGGGGAGGGGACGCAGGCCAAGCGCCGCACCGGCGCGGTGATCATCGACCACCTCGTGCCGCCGCTCACCCGCGCCGAAACCTACGGGCCGCTGAAGGACCTCGAGGCGCTGCTCGACGAGTACTACGCCGCCTCCGGCATGGACCGCCGCCGCCTCGCCGGGCTCAGGAAGCGCATTCTCGACTTCGCCCGCGACACCCGCCTCGACCGCGACATCGGCCTCGTCCCCGACGAGACCGAAAACCTCCGCCGCATCGACACCTTCCTCTGCGACCTGAAGGAAGCGCAGATCCGCGACGGCCTCCACATCTTCGGCCAGTCCCCCACCGGCCGCCTCGAGCGCGACCTGATCGTCGCCCTCGCCCGCGTCCAGCGCGGCGAAAGCCCCGCCGAAGCCTCCCTCATCCGCGCCCTCGCCGACGACCTGAAACTCGGCTTCGACCCGCTGACCGCCGACCTCGGCACGCCGTGGACTGGGCCGCCCCCTCCACCAGCCTCCGGCTGGTCCCCCTCCCCCGCTGACGCGGTGGAGGACCCTGTCACCGTCAGCGCTACTCCGGCATCCACCGTGGCCGCGGGTGATCCTCCACCGCGAAGCGGGGGAGGGGGACCAGCGAAGCTGGTGGAGGGGGCGGCCACGCGCACCGTCGGTGACGTTGTCGAACACCTCGAAGCCCTGGCCGCCGACCTTGTCGACGGCCGTCCGCCCGACCTCGACTGGCTCGCCACCAAATCAGTGCTCGAAACCATCGACACCACCATCCGCCCCCGCCTTCGCGCCTCCGGCCCGTCCGAAACCGCCGCCCTGCTTGCCGGCCTCGACGGCAAGTTCATCCCCCCCGGCCCGTCCGGCGCGCCCTCCCGCGGCCGCCTCGATGTCCTGCCCACCGGCCGCAACTTCTATTCCGTCGACAACCGCGCCGTCCCGACGCCCACCGCCTGGGAACGCGGCCGCAAGTCGCCGGAGAAGCTGCTCCTTCGCCACTTCCAGGATCACGGCACCCCGCTGACGACGCTCGCCCTCTCGGTCTGGGGCACCGCGAACATGCGGACCGGCGGCGACGACATCGCCCAGGCGCTCGCCTTCATCGGTGCAAGACCCACCTGGGACCCCGGCTCGCTCCGCATCTCCGGCTACGAGATCATCCCGCTGGCCAAGCTCGGCCGTCCGCGGGTCGACGTCACCCTGCGCATCTCCGGCTTCTTCCGCGACGCCTTTCCGGCGCAGATCGCGCTGTTCGACAAGGCGATGCGTGCCATCGGCGCGCTGGACGAGCCGGCGGACGACAACCCCATCGCCGCCCGCATGCGCACCGATGCGCTCGACCTGATGAAGGCCGGCGCCTCCGAGCGCGACGCGGCGATGAAGGCCGGGCACCGCATCTTCGGCTCCAAGCCCGGCGCCTACGGCGCCGGCCTCCAGGCCCTCATCGACTCGGGGAAATGGGAAACCCAGGCCAACCTCGCCGAAGCGTTTCTCAACTGGGGCCAGTATGCCTATGGCGCCCACGCCGCCGGTACGCTCGAGCGCGACCGCTTCGTTGCCAGGCTCAGCAATATCGATGCCGTCGTCCACAACCAGGACAATCGCGAGCACGACCTGCTCGATTCCGATGACTACTACCAGTTCGAAGGCGGCCTCGCCGTCACCGCCGAAGCCCTGAGCGGCCGCAAGCCGGCGGCCTACCACAACGACCACTCCCGCCCCGAACGCCCGCTCACTCGCACGCTGGCGGAGGAGATCTCCCGTGTGGTCCGCTCCCGCGTGGTCAACCCGAAGTGGATCGATGGCGTGAAGCGCCACGGCTACAAGGGGGCCTTCGAGATCATCGCCACGGTCGACTACATGTTCGCCTTCGCCGCCACCACCGGCGCGGTGCAGACCCATCATTTCGACCTCGCCTTCGAGGCGTTCGTCGAAGACGATGCGACGCGCCGCTTCCTTCAGCAGAACAACCGCTTCGGCTACGATGAGCTGATCGACAAGTTCAACGAAGCCCGCCGCCGCGGCTTCTGGACGCCGCGCTCCAATTCCGCCTTCGCCCATCTCGAGGAACAGCCATGACCGAGAAGACCGCCGACCGGGCCCCCAAGAAGACCGACCTGATGACCGAGGCGGAGCGCGACGCCTACCACGCCGAGAAGATGCGGAAGAAGAAGGAGGCGCGGAACAAGATTCTCGCCACCAAGACCGAGGAACGCGGCCTGCTCATCGTCCATACCGGCAAGGGCAAGGGCAAGTCGACCGCCGCCTTCGGCATGGTGTTCCGCGCCATCGGCCACGGCTTCAAGGTCGGCGTGGTGCAGTTCGTGAAGGGCGCCTGGGGCACCGGCGAACGCGACGTGCTCGAGAACTTCCCCGACCAGGTGACCATCAAGGCCATGGGCGAGGGCTTCACCTGGGATGTCGCGGATCGCCAGCGCGACATCGCCGCCGCCCGCGCCGCCTGGGAGGAGGCCAAGCGCCTGATCGGCGACACGAGCTACAAGCTGATCCTGCTCGACGAGCTCAACATCGTGCTGCGCTACGACTACCTGCCGCTGGACGAGGTGCTCGAGGTGCTGAAGTCAAAGCCGCACGACACGCACGTCATCGTCACCGGCCGCAACGCCAAGGACGAGCTGATCGAGCTGGCCGACCTCGTCACCGAAATGACCGAGATCAAGCACCCCTTCCGCGCCGGCGTGAAGGCCCAGGCGGGCATCGAGTTCTAACCGCGGGCTCGCATGGGCGGCGGCATCAACGGCCTCCCGTTTGGCACTCCCAGCCGCTGCCGCCCTCCCTGAGGCTGCGGACCAGCCGCTCCACGATCGGCTCGAACGCCTTCAGGTCCGCGCTGGAATATTCGAGCTCGAAGGCGCCATACAGCTCGCCGCCACACATCCGGATCGCCCGCGCGTAGAGGATGCGGCTGCCTCTCTTGCCCGACCAGCTGGCCCAGCTCGGCGTCGTCGCCTGGTAGGTGATGTTCCAGCCGTCCTGCCGGCTCCACTGCATCCGCTGCTCGACCGTGCTCTCGAAATCGCCGTCGACGATCCGGCTGCCGAAGACGGCGAGTTGCGCCGTTGCCGTCGAGAAGCTCTGGCCGTCGCCATTATCGGATGGCGCCCCGGCGCTGAAGCCCGGCGGCACGTCGGCCTCCACCCCGAAGCGCTCATTGGCGTAGTGGCCCCAGCCGGCCGCGAGGGCAGGGGCGGCGAACAGGGCAAGGCCGATGGCGAGGAGCAGGCGCATGGCCCGAGCGTGCCATGCGCCGTCGTTTCGCTCAATGCGCGTGATCGTGGTGGTCGTGGTCGTGGTGGTCGTGCCGATGTCCGCCCTCGCGCGCCTCGCGCCATTCGCCGAAGCTCTGCCGCAGGATCTGCCATGCCGAGCTGAGGAACAGGGCCGCCATCACGCCGGCGACGATCAGGTCCGGTGCCCCCGAATTGAACAGCACCACCAGCCCCGAAGCAATCACCACCGCCACGTTGCCGATCGCGTCGTTACGCGAGCAGAGCCACACTGAGCGCACATTGGCGTCGCCGTCCTTGTAGGCGAGTAGCAGCCAGACGCTGAACAGGTTCGCCACCAGCGCCAGCACGCCGATCACGCTCATCACCTCGGCTTCCGGAATGCCGTGGTAGAAGAACTGATAGAGCGTCGTGCCCGCCACCCACAGGCCCATCAGCAGCAGCGAGATACCCTTCAGCATCGCCGCTCCGGCCCGCACCGTCGCCGGCCGGCCGATGGCCCAGAAACTCAGCGCGTAGGTCGCCCCGTCCGCCGCGAAGTCGAGCGCGTCGGCCTGCAGCGCCTGGCTGCCGGCCAGCTGCCCGGCCGTCATCTCGACGAAGAACATCGCGACGTTGACCACCGTCACGATGAACAGCCGGCGCTTGTAGGTGTCGTTCAGGCCTTCGAATGTGGCGGCATGGTCGTGCCCGTCGCTCACTGGATTTCTCCTTGTGGAATCTCGTCGGGCAACACACATAGTTCCTCTAGTCACTAGAGGTTCAAGCCCCATGCGCGAGTATTCCATCGGCGACCTGTCGGCGCAGTCCGGCGTCAAGGTGCCCACCATTCGCTACTACGAGCAGATCGGCCTCATCGACGCCCCGGCCCGTACCGAGGGCAACCAGCGCCGCTACGGCGCTGCCGAGCTCGACCGCCTCAGGTTCATCGCCCACGCCCGCGACATGGGATTCCCGATGGACTCGCTGAAATCGATGCTGTCCCTCGCCGCCCGCGGCGACGCGCCCTGCGCGCGCGTCGACGCCCTGGTGGAGCAGCACCTCGCCGAAGTCGACCAACGCATCGCCCAGCTCAGCCGCCTGCGCGGCGAACTGGCCGGCATGCTCAGCTCCAACCACCACGGCACCGTCGCCGAGTGCCGCGTGGTCGAGGTGCTGTCCGATCACGACCGGTGCAATAGCGAACACTGACGGTCAAGGGTGGGGCGGCAACCGGTTGACGGGGCATAGACCTGGAGAGGATCGCCCCAGATTGCCGCTTGCCGATTGCCCTACACCACTACGATCCCGGAATGCTTCGCCTTGTTCTCGGGCTCGACGTGAATCGTCACCTGGGCGTTGTCGACCGTCTCGCGCAGCTTGGCCTCGATCACATCGCAGATCGCGTGCGCCGCTTCGACGCTCATCGCGCCCGGCACCACCAGGTGGAAGTCGATGAACACCATCTTGCCCGCCCGCCGGGTGCGGATGTCGTGCGCCTCGATCGCGCCCTCGGCGTTGGCGGAGATGATCTCGCGGATCTGGTTCAGCACCGGCGTATCCACTGCCACGTCCATCAGCCCGATGACGCTCTCCCGGATCAGCTGCCAGCCCGACCACAGGATGGTGAGCCCGACGAATGCCGCCAGCACTGCATCGAGCTGCTGCCAGCCGGTGGCGGCCGCCAGCAGCACGCCGATCAATACCCCAAGCGTCGAGATGACGTCCGTCGCGAGATGCCGGCCATCGGCCTCCAGTGCGGGTGAGTGCTCCCGTCGCCCGAGCCGGATCAGCCAATAGGCCCAGGCCGCGTTGACCGCGGTGGCCGCGACGCTCACCCCGATGCCCACCGGGTCGAGCCGGAATCCGCGCGGCGCCACGAAGCCGAAATACGCCTCGCGGAAGATCAGGATCGCCGCCAGCGCGATGAAGATACCGATGACCACGGCCGAAAAATACTCGGCCTTGTAATAGCCATAGGGCAGGGTGGCGTCGGCCGGCCTGGCGGCCAGCCGCACCGCGACCAGCGCCACGATGGCGGTCACGACGTTGACCACGCTTTCGAGTGCGTCGGAGTAGAGCGCGATGGATCCCGTCGCCCAGGCGGCGAACCCTTTGAGCGCCAGCACCAGTACGCCCACGACAAGGCTGCCATAGGCGATGCTGACGACGGTGTTGCGGGCTTTGCGTGTCATCAGCGGCCCATATCCGGCCCGCAGAATCCTGACAAGTACCTGTATTTGCGAGTGATTTTCAGAAGCTTTCCGAACTTGGCTAAGTCCTTGATGCAGCGTGGCGCAGCTGCCACTGGGTTGCAATTGCGGCTCCGTTGCATGCCCGCTCTGCACAGCTATGCAGCCCGCGCACGGAATCGTTGCCCCGCGCTGCACCACAGCCTACAAGCGGCTCCAGCGCAGCGTTCCTTCAAGGGCTGAAACTCACGCCCGGTGCGGTCGACCCAATTCGGGGACCAATTCCGGGGCTGCTGATTTTCTCGAAGAAACTCTGCCTTTCCACGTGCGAGAGGCGAGACGTGACGAATTCCCTGATCCTGCCCCCCGGTACCGGGGTGATGCTCTGTGGCCATGGCAGCCGCAACCAGCGCGCCGTCGGCGAGTTTGCCGTGCTCGCCGAGCGGCTGCGCCACCGCCTGCCTGACGTGCCGGTCGAATACGGTTACCTCGAGTTCGCCAACCCGGTGATCCACCAGGGCCTCGATCGCCTGCGCGAGGCGGGCGCCAGGCGCATCCTTGCCGTGCCCGGCATGCTGTTCGCCGCCGGTCACGCCAAGAACGACATCCCCTCGGTGCTCAACACCTACGCCGCAAAGCACGGCGTCGAGATCACCTATGGGCGCGAACTGGGCGTCGACCTGAAGATGCTGCGCGCCGCGGGCGACCGCGTCGAGCAGGCGATCGCCGCCGCGCCCAGCGAGGTGCCGCGCTCCGAAACCCTGCTGCTGGTCGTCGGCCGTGGCGCGTCCGATCCCGATGCCAATTCCAACGTCGCCAAGGTCATGCGCCTGCTGTGGGAAGGCATGGGCTTCGGCTGGGGCGAGGTCGCCTATTCCGGCGTCACCTTCCCGCTGGTCGGACCGGCGCTCGACCACCTGGCGCGGCTCGGCTATCGCCGCGTCGTCGTCTTCCCCTACTTCCTCTTCACCGGCGTGCTGGTGAAGCGCATCTACGACGCCGTGGCCGAAGCCCGTGCGAAGTATCCGCAGATCGAGTTCCTCGACGCCCCCTACCTGAACGATCATCCGCTGGTCATCGACACCTTCCTCGATCGGGTTCGGGAGATGCTGGTCGGCCAGAACCTGATGAACTGCGCCATGTGCAAGTACCGCGAGCAGGTGCTGGGCTTCGAAGCCGAGGTCGGCCTCGCGCAGGAAAGCCACCACCACCACGTCGAGGGCATCGGTGGCGGCCTCGAGAACTG
>JBQCFF010000079.1:0-5181 GCA_051959485.1 Devosia sp.
GGCAGCTCCAGCGAGGCAAGTGATTCGAGCCGGCTCTCGCACAGCGCCGGGTGGTTGACGAGGCTCATCAGGATCGTCGCCTCGCGCGGCGTCGCCTCCACCGCCCGCCCCGGCTTCAGCAGCCGCGAGTTCCTGAGCGTATCGGACACCACCAGCCGCGGGTTGCCGCGCTGCAGCGAGTTGTAGGGCGCGCCACGGCCGCCGTTCCGCCGGTCGGGGCGGGCTTCGTAGCGGCTCCGCCGCACCGGCACGAAGAACGCCGCGAGCTTCTCGTCGAAGGCCTGCGAGTAGTGCCGCTTCACCGAGGGGTCGCTGATCGCGTTCGCCCGCGCCCGCAGCCGCTGCTCCAGCGCCGCCCGCGCCTCCGGCGTCTCCGGCACGATGCCGCCCTCGGTCTCGAGCGACCAGATCACGTCCGACAGCGAGCGGGCCCGGTCGATCACGTCGGCGAACGCCCCCCTGCCCCCTTCCTTGATCAGGTCGTCGGGGTCCTGCCCCTCGGGCAGCGTGGCGATCTTCACCGTCCGCCCCGGCGCGAGGTGGGGCAGCACCAGGTCGGTGGTCTTCGCCGCCGCCCGCTGCCCGGCGCTGTCGCCGTCGAAGCAGAGGATCGGCTGCTCGCTCATCCGCCACAGCAGCTGCAGATGCTCCTCGGTCAGCGCCGTGCCCATCGGCGCCACCGCGCCCTCGAACCCCGCCATCACCGCCGCGATCACGTCGAGGTAGCCCTCGACCACGATCACCGCCTTGCCGGCCCGCGCCGCCTCGCGCGCCAGCTGGCCGTTGTAGAGGTTGTGCCGCTTCTTGAAGAGCTCGGTTTCCGGCGAGTTGAGGTACTTTGCCGGCACGTCGGGGCTCAGCGCCCGCCCGCCGAAGGCGATCACCTTGCCGCGGAAGTCGGTGATCGGGAACATCACCCGGTTGCGGAAGCGGTCATAGGGCAGCGGGTTCTCCTCGCGCACCACCACCAGCCCGGCATCGACCATTTCCTGCGCCGTCACCCCGTTGGCGGCGAGGTGCTCCTTCAGGCCATTGGCGCTGTCGGGCGCATAGCCGAGCCGGAACTTGGTCACCGCCGAGGCGCTGACGCCGCGATCATGCAGGTAGCCGCGCGCCCGCGCCCCGATATTGTGGCTGAGCGCCGCCTCGAAATACTGGGTGGCGATCTCCATCACGTCGTAGAGCGACCGCCGCGCCTCCTGGCGCTTCTCGTCCGCCGCGTCGCGCGCCGGCATCGGCACGCCGGCCATCCCGGCGAGCTTCTCCACCGCCTCGGGAAAGCTCATCCCCGCCTTCTCGGTCAGGAAGCGGAAGTGGTCGCCCGAAACCCCGCAGCCGAAGCACTTGTAGATGCCGCGCCGGTCGTCAGCGTGAAAGCTCGGGCTCTTCTCGCCATGGAACGGACAGCACGCCCAGAAATCCCCCCGCCCCGGCTGGCTCTTCCGCTTGTCCCAGATGACATGCTCCCCCACCACCTGCGAGATCGGCAGGCGCTGCCGGATTTCATCGAGGAAGGAGTCGGAAAAGCGCATGCCCGTACCTAAGCACGCCCGGCGCGGGTGTCACGGGGGACGTGACTTGTGCACAGCGAGCGGCCGCCTTGCGCCACAAGCGGACGTGCGTCACTCCGGCTGCGCGAGCGCGACTAACCCTTCTGCAATGCGCGTTGGAGGAGCGCGGTTGAATAGAACTCGTACGACGCCGCCTTGTCCGGGAAATCGATCAGATGGACCGTGAAGCGGCAGGGAACTCCATTGTCGGGAAGGTTATCGGCGAAGAAGGACGAATACGCCTCGGCATAGGCTTTCCGAAGGCGATCCTGCTCAGCGGCATATCCGGCAGGGTCGGCGAGGATGTTCGGGGTCTTCGGTTGGGCACCGAACGCGTGCATCTCGATGAAATCGATATCCCGCAAGGACGAGCAGATTCCCGCCTCGACCAACCACTTCTCCCAGCACCTGAAGACCAGTGCGACTTCCTGATGGGGATCCATCGACACGAGTTCGTTGAGTCCCAGTACGCCCTTCGCCGAATAGCCGCCTGTCAGACCGGCGAAATGAATCTTGAGGTCGCCATCCGCCTGTTCCTCGGTGACCAGCGCCGAGAGCACAGGTCGATCGCCCTGATAGTAATAGGTGAGCTTGCCGCGCTTGCGGACATTGAATGCCATCGATGATTTCCTGGAGACTTGATCAGCTTGTCAGAACCTGGCGCAACCGCGCAGTGACGATATCGGCCTCTTCGCGCGTCAGAGTCTGCGGATTCAAGGCGATGGCGTTCGGTTCAAGAGCAGCTACCTCGATCCAGACGTCGCCGGCCTTGAGTTCCTCAATGACCTGGTCGCGCGTCTTGCGGAAACCGGCATAGAGACGAACGATGGCGCGGGCGTGAGGTTGACCAGCCTCGCTTGGGAAGCCACGTTCCATCGTCACTCCCGCGATGTTGCCTAGGCCTTCGATCCAGCTCTGGACGATCGTTTCGTAACCTTCGAGAATGGCGTCTTCGTCCTGAGCCAGCGTGTACTGGACGGCGGCGAGCATTCCGGCGAGTTCTTCCTTTCCGACTTTCAGGGGTCGGCCGATGCCCTGCGTCGGCGGTGAAAGCCGGCGGCAACCTGCGATCAATTCCCTGGTCCCGAGGACCAGACCGGCGGATTGCGGCCCACGGATACCTTTGCCGCCACTGAAGACGACACCCTCGCAGCCGAGGACCTTTGTGTAGTGCCAGAGATTCGAAACCGGTGGAATCTGGGCAGCGGCGTCAACCAGAACCGGGACGCGGTGCTTCCTGGCGATCGCTATGACATCCTCGATCGGCGGAGATTTCGCTGCCAGCGCCCCCGCAAACCAGACCAGGCACGCTGTACGCCCGGTTATGGCCGCCTCGAACGATTCGAGGGTGTCCTCGCACTCGACGATAGAGGCGCCGGTCTGGAGAATCGCGAAGTCGTAGCCGTTACGCTGCGACGTGAAGACGATGGCTTCGTTCCTGGCGATGCCCTTGAGCATCGGATACGCCATCGGATCGGGTTCATTCGGCGCTGCCATGAGAGTTGCGACCGCGAGCACGATCCCGCCTGCTGCACCTGAGGAAACGAATGCGGCCTCATTCCGGGTGAGCTCGGCGATACGGTCGCCGACCCGCGTTTGAAAGCTCGGCAGATCGATAAACGAGCCGGCAGCCGCATTCATTGCCTCGAGGACTTCCCCCGGCATGCGCGATCCACCAAGTTTGGTGAGTGTTGCCGACGCGTTGATGATTGGCTTGATGCCCAGGTCTTCGTAGATGCCCACCCGCAGAACCCCCTCGGAAAAGCGCATGCCCGTACTAAGCACGACGGGCGCGGGTGTCACGGGGGATGAGGGTTGTGCACAGTGGGGGGCGGCATCGCGCACATTAATTGCGATGATAGGGATTGACCTCGGCTCTTTCCCGCCACGAGCCACACATCCGAATTGACATCGCGTTGCCTACCTAAATACACCTCATGTCCGGAGAACATGTTGGTTTGTCTATGCCAGAAGTAGATTCACAAGCTCGCTCCGACCAGAAGGTCGCCGCACGGGAAGAGACGCCACTAATTGATGTCATTTACGGGCAAGCAGTGATTGCTGCTTCAACGAGCGATGCTGAGGCATCGGCGCGTCCTAAGAGCCTGCAAGGCTTGGGTGCAGCTAGTGCACCTACACTCAAGTCCTACATGGAATGCGCCACATCGGGACTACTGCTGCCCCAGGTCGTACATGCTCGTTCACCCATACTATGGGTCGTCAGTGAAAGCGGCGAGCTACTATTTTCTCTTGAAGAAGTGATCGATGCTAGCGGGCATTACTCGTACCCGCTGCCCCGCGGGCTCCACCTGCCCCAAGGCTATGCGAAGTTGGGCCATCCCGCGCTCCTAGCAGGAGGCCGGGGTCGCATCGGGGGCGAGTTGACGTTTGACGACAGCGAGCCACCCGGCAAGTGGGTTCTCACCAATAAGTCGGGCCGCTACGGCCTTGTGCCCGACAGGACAGAGACGCAACTACGAAATGTTGCCGAACTTTGCAGCGAACACGGTATCTCAGTTGAGGTCAAATTCATCGACCCTCCACAAGCATAGGCGCCCCAAATGACGCTTGATCTCTCCGCTCTTGCTCCATCCGAGCCGGCGCGACTCGCGATTGATCTTAAAGCAGGAAAACGAGCGGAAGAGTTCGCTATCGCTCTTGGACGGTTCTTAGACCAGACGACTGCCGACGGGGGAGCTGAGAGCGATCTCTTGTATTCGACTGCGGCTGAGCTGTCTTCCGCCGGTGTCTTTGATGCCCTAGATCCCGCGTCCGTCGCCAGCATTTTTCTTCGCATTAGCGATTCGGCACGGAAAGAGTTTTTTAGAGGACTATCCGACCTAGCACGTAGCGGAATGGCCAAGGCCATGCGCGATGCGATCGTAAGCCAGTATTCTTCGAATGCTTCTGGAGAGCCCTCCTCAAGCCTGAGGCACAGGTTGCTCGTAAAGAAATTAGCAGCGTTAAAGAGACGCGATGACAGTGATTTTTGGGCCTCTATGCGGGTCGGAAGAAACAATCTCCGTACTATTAAGACGCTGTCCAATCACAACGTGCACTACAAGCCATTTCTGGTACGATATGACGCGTTGACCAAGAATATGAAGAGAGGCGCGATTACGTGCGTTTATTTTAAACCGACAGATCACGATGTTAAGTTCTCCATCATTGACGAACATAAACTAAACGAGATTAGCGTATTTACTCCTTTGTACGATCTTTTGGACGAGAAATCATCGGCTGATCTTGCATTGGACATACCTAGCAGTGACGATTTAACTGCCAGCGAGGCGGTGCTGCGACTTGTTGCGAGTCTTCACGCTGCGGATAAGCTGGGAAAAGAGTCAGCCTGACAGCGAGAGAGGTATGGCGGCTTAACGTATTGAGCGTTGGCAAAGCACGCACCGACTTATCCCCGCGCCTTCCAGCCATGCCATACTCCCCTCGTCCGCTGCACCGAAGCGAGATCATGACGAGTGGTTGGTGCAGGGGAGGTCGGGTGGTTCGGGAGTCGTCCCGGGCCAGGTCGAAAGTACCGCGGCATGGGCCGGTTCGCCGGTCAAGCCGCTGCAGACGCGGGGAGGGCTCGATGCGGAGCGCTCCAGGGGGCAAGGCTGCCACGCATGAGGCG
>JBQCFF010000080.1:0-3785 GCA_051959485.1 Devosia sp.
ACCTCGTGCTCGTCCACCTCGGGCGGGAACTGGTCGCGCATGGCGGCCAGCGTCTCGAATGCCAGGTAGGGGTTGATCGCCTCGGCGCCATAGCCGGCAAGGGCGCAGAAGTGATGCACTTCCCGCGCTTCGCCGGTTTCGACGACGAGGCCCACCGAGGTGCGCAGCCCCTTGCGGATCAGGTGATGGTGCACGCCGGCGGTGGCCAGCAGTCCGGGGATCGCCACCCGGTCGCGGCTCATGGCGCGGTCCGACAGGATGATGATGTTGTCACCCGAATGCACGGCGAGCTCGGCATCCGAGAACAGCTGCTCGAGCGCCTTCTCCATGCCGTCGGCGCCTTCCGACACCGGATAGGTAATGTCCAGCGTCTTGGCGCGGAACGGGTTGTCCTCCATGCCGCCGATGGCGCGGACCTTCTCCAGGTCCTCGTTCGAGAGGATCGGCTGGCGTACCTCGAGGCGCTGGCGCCGGCTGCCGCCGGTGAGGTCCAGCACGTTCGGCCGCGGCCCGATGAACGAGACGAGGCTCATCACCAGCTCCTCGCGGATCGAGTCGATCGGCGGGTTGGTGACCTGGGCGAAGTTCTGCTTGAAGTAGGTGTAGAGCAGCTTCGACTTCGACGAGAGCGCCGAGATCGGCGTGTCGGTGCCCATCGAGCCCACCGCTTCCTGGCCGGTGACCGCCATCGGCGGCAGGATCATCTTCAGGTCTTCCTGGGTGTAGCCGAAGGCCTGCTGGCGATCGAGCAGCGGCACGTCCGAGGTCTTGGGCTCGAAATGCACCGCCGGCAGGTCCTCGAGCACGATCTGGGTGCGGCCGAGCCACTGCTTGTAGGGATTGGCGCTGGCGAGCTCGTGCTTGATCTCCTCGTCGGAGACGATGCGCCCCTGCCTGAGGTCGATCAGCAGCATCTTGCCCGGCTGCAGGCGCCACTTGGTCTTGATCTTCTCGGCCGGCACCGGCAGCACGCCGGCTTCCGACGACATGATCACCTCGTCGTCCTCGGTGACGAAGTAGCGGGCCGGACGCAGGCCGTTGCGGTCGAGCGTCGCGCCGATGTGGATACCGTCCGAGAAGCACATGGCGGCGGGGCCGTCCCACGGCTCCATCAGCGCCGCGTGATACTCGTAGAAGGCGCGCCGCTCCTCATCCATCAGCGGGTTGCCGGCCCACGCCTCGGGGATGAGCATCATCGCCGCGTGCGGCAGCGAGTAGCCTCCGCGCAGCAGGAACTCGAGCGCGTTGTCGAAGCAGGCGGTGTCCGACTGGCCGGGGTACGAGATCGGCCAGAGCTTGTTGATGTCGGCGCCGAACAGCGGCGACGACACCGACGCCTGCCGCGCCGCCATCCAGTTGACGTTGCCGCGCACGGTGTTGATCTCGCCGTTGTGGCAGACGAACCGGTAGGGGTGCGCCAGCCGCCAGGACGGGAAGGTGTTGGTCGAGAAGCGCTGGTGCACGAGCGCCAGCGCCGACTCGAAGTCCGGGTCGTGCAGGTCGGCGAAATAGGCGGCCAGCTGCCAGCTGAGGAACATGCCCTTGTAGACCAGGGTGCGGCAGCTCATCGAGACGATGTAGAAGTCGTTCGGCTTGCCCTCGAAGGCCGAGTAGATCTTGGCCGACATCACCTTGCGGATGATGTAGAGCTTGCGCTCGAACGCCTCTTCGTCCTCGATGCCCTCGCCCTTGCCGATGATCACCTGGCGGTGGAACGGCTCGGTGGCGACGATCTCGGGGTCCTTCGAGAGCGATGAATTGTCGGAGGGCACGTCGCGCCAGCCGATGACCGTCGCGCCTTCGTCCTCGATCACCTTGTTGGCGACCCGCTCCATCTTGAGGCGGAGCTCCGCGTCCTGCGGCATGAAGATGAAGCCGACGGCGTAGTCGCCCTTCTCGGGCAGGCGGAAGCCCAGCCGGGCGCTTTCCTTGAGGAAGAACTTGTGCGGGATCTGCACCATGATGCCGGCGCCGTCGCCCATCAGCGGGTCGGCCCCCACGGCACCGCGGTGCTCCAGGTTCTCGAGAATCTTCAGGCCGTTCTGTACGGTCTGCTGGCTCGGGATGTTCTTGAGGTTGACGATGAAGCCGACGCCGCATGCATCGTGCTCACGTAGTGGATCATAAAGCCCCCCGGCCTGTGGCCGCATGACGCCGGCTGGGAGGTCTTTCCGCTTGCCGGCGTCCATGACGGGTGGTGATGAGTTTCCGTTCCGTTCGACAGCCATGTGCAAGATCCTCTATTTGCAGCGTCATCGGGCCGAGGCGTCGCGCCCCGACCGGTTCGTTCCTTTCGGCACGCCATCAGGCTCCAGTCGTACCTAGTGTACGGCTCGAATCCGACTGCGCAATCGTCTAATGGGGAGCGGCTCTGCATCCAAATGGCCGCTCATCTGGGCTCGATAAGGCCCCGCTCCTCCGTTTCCGCTCTCGTCAAGCGGGCCAGCCGGATCGGCGTGTGGGACGTATCCGGGGAGACCGGCCGCTCACGAAATTGGACAGCCGTGCTGTCCTATCGAGGCTACATTTGCACAATTCGAAATCGTCGGCAAGCGGTGACCATCACTTTTTTGCCGCCTCGTCGCAGCGCGGCATAGGAGATGCGGGGTCGCTAAATAGGAATGGCGTAGGAGTTTATGCCAGCGTTCCTAGGAGAAATCCGCATAGCCCGGCCGCTGGTCGGAATAACGGATAGGAGATGCGGCGGTTCCGGCAGGCAGCACAGAGGTGGGCTGTAGCGCCACCAGGTCAAGGCGGGCTGATGGCGCCCCACCGCAGCGGGTTTCCGGGCGGCAGGCACCTGCCGATAGTCGGCGAGCCCCAAGGGACAATGCGCCCCGGCGCCCGCTCGGCCCGCATGACGGCAAGGCGCGGGCCGGCACGCGGCAGTAGCGGCCGCTATTCCAGGTGGCTCTTCAGGAACCACAGGTCCTTGTCGAGCACGCGGGAGAACGCGGTGAAGATGTCGGCGGTCCCGGCGTCCCCCGCCTCGTCGGCGGTGTCGATCGCCTGGCGCACCGAGGTGCTCAGCGCAGCATAGCGGTCGACCAGTGCCTGCAGGTGGTCTTCGACCTTGCGGATGTCGGTGGGGTAGGGGCTGAGCTCGGTCGATTTCGACACGGTCTGCGCCGTCCCGAGCGCGATGCCGTCGAACTGGGCCACGCGTTCGGCGATGATGTCGACATGCTCGTCGAGGTCGCCGCGCAGCTGGTCCAGCAGTTCGTGGACGGCGATGAAGGTCGGGCCCCTGAGGTTCCAGTGCGCCTGCTTGGTGACGAGCGCCAGGTCGATCGAATCGGCGAGCCGCGCATTGAGCAGGTCGACCATCTCGCTCTTGGTGTTGGACCTGAGCCCGATATCTACCGATTTCATTGGGAACCCCTGACACTCGCCGTACTGGCAAAGGAACGACGCCACGCCGCTGCGGTTCCTGGCCGCACCGCCAACCCAAGGCACCCCCAACCCACACCCACTGTCACCCCGGCGCAGGCCGGGGCCCATCCTGAGCGCTCTCCACCTCGGTGACCGCCCGGCTACCCCCTCAGGCTGGATCCCGGCCTCCGCCGGGATGACACCGTAAAAGCTGAAACATCACAGCCACTTACCGACTTAACCCCGCGCCTTCCTTGTATGCCATGCGAGTCCCTTCTCCCGCTTGCGGGGCTTCGAGCCGGGCCGAAGGCAAAATCGCTCCAGTGGAGCGATTTTAGGTGAGAAGGCCTTGAGAGCTATGCTCGAAAGGCAGGTGCCCGGCAGGGCGGAAGGGGGGAGCAACAAACTCAAGC
>JBQCFF010000081.1:0-16122 GCA_051959485.1 Devosia sp.
CCATAGGGCGTGCAGAAATCGAGCGGCTGCGCTTCCGAGATGCCATGTGCCCCGACCTCGGAATCCGCGGGCGCATAGCCCTCGGGGGTCTCGTGCATCTCCAGCGCTTCGAGGCCGCCATAGACCTTGTTGGTGCTCGAATAGATCACCGGGGTGTCGGTGCCGTGGCTGCGGACCGCCTCGAGCACGTTGAGCGTGCCGAGCGCGTTGGTGCGGAAATCGCCGATCGGATCGTCGAGGCTGGTGGTGACGGCGGTCTGCGCAGCAAAGTTGTAGACCGCCAGTGCCCCGGCAACGGCCTCGCGCATGGCAGCGCCGTCGGTGACGTCGGCGGCGATGAACTCGAGGCGCCCATTGCCGAGCCCGCGTAGCCAGTCGAGGTTGCGCTCGACGCCGGCGCGGCTGAGATTGTCCACCACCCGGACGCGGTAGCCATCGGCGAGGAGGCTGCGGGCGAGGTTCGAGCCGATGAAGCCCGCGCCGCCGATGACGACGGCCGGCCGCGCCTCGTTGCCGACGAGGGTCATGTTACCAGCCCCCGCGCTTCGAGCTCGCGCTTCATGTCGGCGCCGCGGTCGATCGCCTCGGCGCCGCGCACCCACTCGACGATCTCGTCGAGGCTGTCCTGCAGGCGGAAGCGCGGCTCGTAGCCGAGCAGCCGGTGGGCCTTGCCGATATCGGCGAAGCAGTTGCGGATGTCGCCCGACCGCGCCTTCTGCATGATCTCCGGCCCGAGCTGGGGCACACCCATGGCAGCGGCCAGCAGCTCCGCGACTTCGCGAATGGCGTAGGGCTCGCCGCCGCCGATGTTGATCACCTCGCCGCTGGCCTCGGGATGCTCCAGCGCCAGGCGGAAGGCGCGGGCGACGTCGCGGACATGCACGAAGTCGCGCTGCTGCTCGCCGTCCTCGAAGATCATCGGCCGCTGCCCGTTGGCAAGGCGCGAGGCGAAATTGGCGAGCACGCCCGTATAGGGGTTGGAGAGCGCCTGACCGGGGCCGAAGACGTTGAACAGGCGCAGCGCCACGGCATCGACGCCGTAGGCCTCGCCGTAAATCAGCACCTCGCGCTCCTGGGCATACTTGGTAAGCGCGTAGATGGAGGCGAGGTCGACCGGCTTGCTCTCGTCGGTCGGCACGGGGAGGAGCTCGGCGCCGTTCTTGCCGGTCGGATTCCACCGCCCGGCCCGGATCGTCCCGTGGCTGCGCCGGACGTCGCCGAGCCGGTTGCCCGCGGCATCGGCATAGAGCCCTTCGCCATAGACGCTCATCGAGGAGGCGACGACGATGCGGCTGATGGGCATGCCGAGCATCGCTTCGAGCAGCACCGCGGTGCCGAGGTCGTTGGCGCCGACATAGCGGGCTATCTCGTACATGGACTGTCCGACGCCGACCTCGGCCGCGAGATGGACGACCGCATCGACGCCGGACAGCGCCTCGGTGACCAGCTGCCTGTCGCGGACGTCGCCTTCGAGGAGCTCGACCTCGGCGGGGAGCGCAGGCTGATCGCCGTTGTGCACCTGCTCGATCATGGCATCGAGAACGCGGACCTCGTGCGCCTGGTCCAGCAGTTCCTGCACGACGTGGCGGCCGATGAAACCGCAGCCACCGGTGACGAGAACGCGCATTTGGCAGGGACCCCATGACGATGAAGGACGGGGCTGAACCTAAGTACCCCGGCGCGGTTCCTCGGGTCGGCGCCTTGGCGGTTAAAATCCACGATGGTCCTGGCAGGAGCGTTCCGGCTCCCCGGCAAACCCGGAAACGCGCTCGCTCCCGGCCGGAACCCCGGCGACGTACTTTGGTTGTCGTGGCGCGAAACCCGGCCTCCATGCGCAAACCAAAGGAGATCGCGTCATGAGCAGCGCCTCGATGACCGGCACCATGCCTGCGGCGGTGATCACCGGGGCGGGGACGATGCGCGTTGACCAGGTGCCGCTGCCGCAACCCGGGCCGGGCCAGGTCCGGGTGAAGCTGGAGGGCTGCGGCGTCTGCGCCTCGAACCTCGGCCCGTGGGCCGGGCCGGAGTGGATGAAGTTCCCGACCGAGCCGGGTGGGCTTGGACATGAAGGCTGGGGCCAGATCGATGCCATCGGCGACGGGGTGGGCGACCTGGCCATCGGCGACCGTGTAGCTGCCCTCTCCTATCACAGCTATGCCGGCTACGACGTGGCGGATGCGAGCGCCGTGGTGAGGCTGCCGCCCGAGCTCGACGGCATGCCGTTTCCGGGCGAGCCGCTCGGCTGCGCCATGAACATCTTCCGCCGCGCGGAGATCGAGGCGGGGCAGACGGTGGCGATCATCGGCATCGGCTTTCTCGGCGCGCTGCTGACGCAACTGGCAGCCAAGGCCGGGGCGCGCGTGATCGCCATCTCGCGCCGGCCATTCTCGCTCGAGCTGGCAAGGATGATGGGGGCGGCCGAGACCGTGCCGATGGACGACCACTGGAAGATCATCGAGCGAGTGAAGGAACTGACCGGCGGCCAACTCTGCGACCGCGTGATCGAGGCGGTGGGCAAGCAGTGGCCGCTCGACCTCGCCGGCGAACTCACCCGGGAGCGCGGGCGCCTGATCATCGCCGGGTACCACCAGGACGGGCCGCGGCAGGTGAACATGCAGATGTGGAACTGGCGGGGGCTCGACGTGATCAACGCGCACGAGCGCGACCCGGCGATCTACCTGCGGGGCATCCGCGAGGCGGTGGAGGCGGTGAAATCGGGGCGGCTCGACCCGAGCCCGCTCTACACGCACAGCTACGCGCTCGAGGAGCTGGGGACGGCGCTCGACAATACGCGCGACCGCCCGGACGGCTTCGTCAAGGCGCTGGTGACGTTCTGAGGAGCGTGGCGAGCCGTTCGGCATAGCGGCTGGCGACCGGCGCATCGGCGCCATTGCTCATTGTCCACGCGCCGAGCTGGAAGGCCAGGTAGCAGGGCAGGAGGAAGCCGAGGAGTTCGGGAACGACGGGCCGCCCGGTCCGCGCGGCGATGCGGGCCTGCAGGGTGGCTGCCTCCGCTTCGCTGAGATCGTGCTCGACGATGGCGCCGGCGACGTCCCAGGCGATGTCCTGCGGGCCGACGAAATCGTGCGTGTGGGCGTGGTCGAGGGCGTCGGTCTTGATAAGGCGGCCGTCGGCAACAAGCCACTCCCAGCGGTGCAGCCGGTTGTCGGTTTCGACGCGGTGAACCAGCGGCTCGAGGCGCGACGGATCCCCGAGGTGCGTTTCGAGCAGGGCCGCGGCGTCATCCCCCAGCGCTTCGGCCGTGTTGAACCGGGCCATGTTGGCCAGAGTGGAGAGGCTGGCTCCCGCCTGCGCCGGGAGGGCGGCGCGGCAGGCGAGATAGGCGGCCAACTGCTCGACCAGGGTTTCGCGCGGCAGCCGCGCATCCGGCAGGCCCGGCGCGTCGACCCAGCGCATGAGGAGCAGGCCGTGCGTGAGGCCGATGGGCTCGGGCGCGAAGCCTCCGGCATGCAGCTTGCGGGCGAGGTCGAGCTTCCGCCATCCGTCCTCCCCCAGGCCGGCAAACCGGATGAGAAAGCGGCCTCCCTCCGTGGTGGCGAGGTAGCGCCGCCGTTCCCAGGAACCGGCCACCGGGGCTTCGGCAGCCATCGGCGACACGTAGGCGCGCCACTTGCCGCCGGTGAGGTCGACCAGCGGCTCGAGCAAGGGGCCGATGAGTTCCGTCACCCATTGGGTGAGCCGGGGGAGAATGGCTTCGAACGGCACGTGGTGGCTGGGCGAGGCGTGCCAGTGCGCGAGCCGTTCCGGCCCGGCCATTGCCCCCGGCCCGCCGGGGTGGCTGGGGAAGCGGTGGATGCGACCCCGCTCGACGCCGTGCGCCGCAAGCCAGTCGGCAACGGCGGAGAACGAGCTGCCGGAGAGGCCCGGGCCTTCGTCGACGATAGCATAGGCCGGCGGGTGGCCAGTCAGCAGGGCATCCGCACAGTCCCGCGACAGCCGCAGCTCGCGGTTGAAGGGGTGACCGGTCGGCCGCACGGTGACCGACGGGGCGGCCCCGAGTGCCGCTGACACCATCGGAGCGAGGCTTGTGCCGATGCTGCGGATGCCGATCACGCGGGTATCGGGCGGCAGGCCGGAGCGGCGCGCCGCCTCGGCATAGGTCTCGGGATAGACGGCGTAGAAGGCGTAGCCCTCGGCCGGCTTGACGCGCACGACCCCGTTTGCCTCGAGCCGCTCGAAGCCAGAGCCGAGCACCGGCGCCGGCTCGCCGCGCCACGAGAGATCGACCGCATGGGCCAGCTCGGTGAGCGCCGCCATGCCGGGCTGGTCCGGGCTGTCCTCGCCACAAGCGGAGAAGGCGTTGTCGAGCAGGCCACCCACCAGCTGACCTGCCTCGACCAGCGCCGTGACCAGCGCCTCGTGCCGGCAACGCCCCGGCGGCATGGTACGGATTTCGGTCAGCTGCTCGAGCAGCGTGGCCCGCATTTCCCCCGCGTCACGCTCGGTCTCGACCTCCCCGTAGACCAGCATGCCCCACCCCTCGGATTCGTGTGGTTCAGGGCAGGAACCAAGGTTCGGGGGTTAGGTTCAGGTCGACGTACTTGCGCTGCCCGGAGGGTACAGCATGGCCGCTCGCAAGGTTCGGGTGGGGCTCGTCGGAGTCGGCAACTGCGCCTCGTCGCTGGTGCAGGGCCTCACCTATTACCGGGACGCCGCGGGTAACGAGCCGATCCCCGGACTCATGCATCCCGACCTCGGCGGCTACACGGTCGGCGACATCGAGATCTCGGCGGCGTTCGACGTGGCGGCGGCCAAGGTGGGCCGCGACGTGGCCGAGGCGATCTATGCCGGCACCAACAACACGCAGCGCTTTGCCGACGTGGAGGCGACCGGGGTCATGGTGGAGCGCGGGCCGACGCTCGACGGCATCGGCAAGTACCTGCGCGACGAGATCGAGGAGTCCGGGGCGCCGGTGACCGACGTGGCGGAGATCCTGCGCCGCACCCGCACCGACGTGCTGGTCTGCTACCTCCCCGTCGGCTCGCAGGAGGCGGCGGAATTCTACGCCCGGCAGGCGCTGGAGGCCGGCGTCGGCTTCGTCAACTGCATCCCGGTGTTCATCGCCAGCAAGCCCGAATGGGCGCAGCGGTTCGCGGCGAAGGGCCTGCCGATCATCGGCGACGATATCAAGAGCCAGGTGGGCGCGACGATCATCCACCGCGTGCTCGCCAACCTGTTCCGCGAGCGCGGGGTGCGGCTCGACCGCACCTACCAGCTGAATTTCGGCGGCAACACCGACTTCCTCAACATGCTGGAGCGCGAGCGGCTCGAGTCGAAGAAGATCTCGAAGACGCAGGCGGTGACGAGCCAGCTCGACATCCCGCTGCCGGCCAACGACGTGCATGTCGGCCCCTCCGACCACGTGCCGTGGCTGACCGACCGCAAGTGGGCCTATATCCGGCTCGAGGGCACGACCTTCGGCGGCGTGCCGCTCAATGCCGAGCTGAAGCTCGAGGTGTGGGATTCGCCGAACTCGGCCGGCGTGGTGATCGACGCGGTGCGCTGCGCCAGGCTGGCGCTCGACCGCAAGGTCGGCGGGCCGCTGGTCGGGCCGTCGAGCTACTTCATGAAGTCGCCGCCGCAGCAGTTCACCGACGACGAGGCGCGGCGGCGGGTCGAGCTGTTCATCGCCGGCAGCGACGAACCCGTGCTGGGGGCGGCGGAGTGACCACGACCTTCTTCCTGCTGCGGCATGCGGCGCACGACAACCTCGGCGGCTTCCTGGCCGGGCGCATGCCCGGCATCCACCTCGGCCCCGAGGGGCGGGCGCAGGCGGAGCGGCTGGGGCAGCGGATGCGGCGCGAGGCGATCGTTGCCGTGCATTCGAGCCCGCGCGAACGCACGCAGGAAACGGCCGCCCCGGTGGCGGCGGCGTGCGGCATCAGGCGGTTGATCGTCGAGCCCGAGCTCGACGAGGTGGATTTCGGCGAGGACTGGTCCGGCAAGGATTTCGCCACCCTCGACGCCGACCCGGCGTGGCGCAGCTGGAACGCGCACCGCAGCCTTGCCCGGACGCCCGGCGGCGAGCGCATGCTCGACGTGGTGGCGCGCAGCTGGAACGTGATCGAGCGGCTCGCCGGCCAGTACGCCGACAAGGCGCTGGCCCTGGTGTCGCACTCGGACGTGATCAAGGCGATCGTCAGCTACGTGCTCGGCCTGCCGGTGGATGCCTGGACGCGCTTCGAGCTGCACCCGGCGTCGGTCAGCAGCTTCGTCATCGGCGACTGGGGCATGAAGCTGCTGACGCTCAACGAACAGGTGGATGACTGACCATGCGGCTGGTGGTGTTCGGGCTGACGGTCAGTTCGTCGTGGGGCAACGGCCACGCGACGCTGTGGCGGGGGCTGATCCGCGAGCTCGGGCATCGGGGCTGGCACACCACCTTCTACGAGCAGGACGTGCCCTACTATCGCGACACGCGCGACCAGGGCTGGCTCGATGGCGGAGAACTGGTGCTCTACCCCGACTGGGCCGACGTGGCGGAGCGGGCAAAGCGTGAGGTTGCCGAGGCCGATGTGGCGCTGGTCACCTCGTACTGCCCGGACGGTCCCGCGGCCTCGCGGCTGGTGTGGGACGCGGCGCGCGGCGCCAAGCTGTTCTACGACCTCGATACGCCGATTACGCTGTCGCAGCTCAGGCGCGGCGAGGCGGTGAGCTACCTGCCTTCCGAGGGGCTCGGCGCCTTCGACCTGGTGCTGAGCTACACTGGCGGCCGCGCGCTTGGCGAGCTGCAGTCGATGCTCGGCGCCCGGCGAACGGCGCCGCTCCACGGCCATGCCGACCCCTGGAAGCACGTGCAGGGGACGCCGCGGCCGGAGTTCCGCGCCGACCTCAGCTATATCGGCACCTACGCGGCCGACCGGCAACGGGCGCTGGAGGAGCTGCTGGTGGAACCGGCGCGGCGGCGTCCGGAACAGCGCTTCGTCATTGCCGGGGCGCAGTACCCGCACGAGTTCCCGTGGACGGAGAACATCCACTTCGTCCGCCACCTGCCCCCCAGTCTCCACCCGGATTTCTATGCCTCGTCGCGGCTGACGCTGAATGTGACGCGGCGCGACATGGCGGAGTGCGGCTGGTGTCCGTCGGGCCGGCTGTTCGAGGCGGCGAGCTGTGGCGCAGCGCTGATCTCCGACACCTGGCCGGGGCTCGAGAGCTTCTTCACCCCGGGCGAGGAGCTGCTCGCGGCAGCAAGCACCGAGGATGCGCTCGCGGCCCTCGAGCTCGGCGATGGCGAGCTTGCCGCGATCGCCAGGCGCGGGCGCGAGCGGGTGCTGGCGCAACACAGCTCGGCGCACCGGGCGGCTGAGTTCGAAGCGCTGGTGATGAGCGTCGCGCCCGCCGCTCCCCTGCCGCAAGGAGCCTGACCATGCTCGGCATCATCCCCGCCGCCGGCCGCGGCACCCGCATCCAGCCGCTCGGCTTTTCCAAGGAGCTGCTGCCGGTGGGGAGCCGCATGGGCGAGCTCGGCGAGCGGCCCTGCGCGGTGAGCGAATACCTGGTCGACCGCATGATCGTGGCCGGGACGGACAAGATCTGCTTCGTCATCGCGCCGGGGAAATCCGATATCCTCGAGTACTACAGCGCCGGCTTTGCCGAGGCGGCGACGGTGTATGTCGTGCAGCCGGAGCCGAGCGGGCTCTGCGATGCCATCTTCCGCGCGGCGCCGCTGGTGCGCGACGACGAACCGGTACTGGTCGGGCTGCCGGACACGATCTGGTTCCCGCGCGAAGGTTTCCTGGCGCTGCCCGACGACAGGCTGTCCTTCCTGCTCTTCCCGGTGGACCAGCCGCAGAATTTCGACGCCGTGCTGCTGGGGGCCGACGGCGCGGTGCGCGAGATCCAGGTGAAGCGCCCCGATGCGAGCTCGCACTGGATCTGGGGCGCCTTCAAGATGCCGGGGCACGTGTTCCGCGACTTGCGGGCCCTGTGGATCGCCCGGCAACGGGCCGACGAGTACATCGGCACGCTGGTCAACGCCTACCTGGCGGCCGACGGCGAGGCGACCGGGATCACCGAAGGCGAGGCCTATGTCGACGTCGGCACCTTCGACGGCTACCGGCGGGCGAACGCCCTGCTGGCGAGCGAGGAAGCCTCGACGCCCGCCTACGCTCCCCTGCCCCACCGCCAGCCGGCCGGAGAGCGCGGATGGAGATGACCAGCGCCGAGATCGAGCAGCGGGTGAATGCGCTCAAGCCCTGGTTCCACAACATGGAACTGGGCGGCGTGCGCACGGCGCCGGAGCATTTTCTCGGCGACTATCCGAACATCAAGTGGCGCAAGTTCGCCGATGCCATTCCGGCCGATCTCGCCGGCAAATCGGTGCTGGATATCGGCTGCAACGCCGGCTTCTACTCGATGGAGATGAAGCGGCGCGGCGCCGACCGCGTGCTCGGGGTCGATTTCGACGAGGGCTACCTGGCGCAGGCGCGCTTCGCCGCCGAGGTCAGCGAACTCGAGATCGAGTTCAGGAAGCTGTCGGTCTACGACGTGGGCACGCTCGGCGAGAAGTTCGACGTCGTCATCTTCATGGGCGTGCTCTACCACCTGCGCCATCCGATGCTGGCGCTCGACCTGATCCGCGAGCACGTCGCCAGGGACCTGCTGGTGTTCCAGTCGATGCAGCGCGGCAGTGCCGAAGTCGCCGAGGTGCAGGAGAACTACCGGTTCTGGGACACCGAGCTGTTCGACGCGCCGGCGTTCCCGAAGCTCCACTTCATCGAGCACAGCTACGCGGACGACCCGACGAACTGGTGGGTACCGAACCGCGCCGCGGTCGAGGCGATGCTGCGCAGCGCCGGGTTCCGCATCGAGGCCCACCCGGAACTCGAAGTCTATATCTGCCGCGTCGCCGAGCGGGGCGTGGACGCGAGGCCCGTCTATCCGGGCAGCGGGAGGAACTGATGATCGAAGCCGCCATGCTCTGGAACGAGCCCAACAACAAGTCGCACTGGGACCCCGCGATCGACCCCGACTGGTCGCAGTTCGCCCGGATGGTGAAGCTGACGGCCGACGCGATCCACGCCGTGAACCCGCGGATCACCAAGCTGGTAGGCGGCATGTCGCCGATCGATCCGGGCTTTCTCGCCAAGCTCGACCGCCACGGCGCGCTCGAGCGGATGGACGCGGTGGCGATCCATGGCTTTCCCCTCGACTGGAACCTCTGGCAGATGGACGAGTGGCCGGCCAAGGTGGAGGAAATCCGCGCCGTCACCGACCTGCCCATCTGGATCACAGAGGTGGGTGTCTCGAGCTTCGGCGCGGAGGAGGTGCAGGCCTGGGGCCTGCGGCGCACCTACGAGCTGCTGCGCGGCCGCGTCGAGCGCATCCACTGGTACAGCCTTTACGACCTGCCGAGGGCCTGGGAAGCGACGACGCGGCACCGGGAAGCCGAGGGATCGTCCTACTACCGGCACTTCTACATGGGGCTGCTGCGCGAGGACGGCTCGCCCAAGCCGGCGCTCGCCGAGTTCGAGCAGCTGCCCGAACCGCTGGGGCTGATGCAGTGGTTCCACTACGACGACCATCGGCTGGAGGATGCGGCGCGCTGGTTCAGGCGGCTGGGCGTCACCAAGGTGCGCACCGGCCTCTCGTGGGCGGACAGCTTCCGGCCCGATGCGATCGGCTGGTTCGACCGGCAGATGGCGGCGCTGGCCGACTTCGACGTGACGGTGACCTTCTGCTTCACGCCCGAGCACGAGGGGATCGAGCCGCACCACACCAGCCCGCCGAGGGAGCCGCAGCACTTCGCCGATTTCTGCGCTGCGATGATCGAGCGCTACGCGCCGGCGCAGGCCCGGACCGTGGCGGCCGAGTAGGCATGGAACGGCCCGAGCCCCACAGCGCCGAGCGCTACCTGCTGCGGGCCATCGAGGTGCTCGGGGCGGATGTGATGTTCGTGGGCGCCCACCCCGACGACGAGACCTTCGCGCTCGGCGGCCACCTGCCGCGCCTTCACCGTCTGGACGTGGTCATCGTCACCGACGGCGCGCCCCGCGACCTCAAGGACGCCCGGAAGGTAGGGTTCGCGACTGCCGAGGAGTATGCGGCGGCGCGGGCCAGCGAGTTGCGGGAGGCGCTGGCGGTGGCGGGCGTGCCGGAGGGTCAGCTCGTGGAGTTGCACGTCCCCGACCAGGAAGCGGCGCTGGTGCTGCCGGAGCTCAGCAACCGGCTGGTTGAGCTGTTTCGCGACAAGAAGACCTGGCTGGTGCTGACCCACGCCTACGAAGGCGGCCATCCCGACCACGACGCGGTTGCCTTCGCCGTGCATGCGGCCCGGTGCCTCCTCGACGCAGCGGGCGAGACCCCGCCGGTGGTGGTCGAGATGCCCTACTACCGCCAGGACGCGAACGGTGGCGTGGCGCAGGGCTTCGCCGACACCGAGGGCGTGTACGTCGCCGAACTCAGCGACGAGCAGCTGCAGCGCAAGACGGAGATCATGGGTCGCCATGCCTCGCAGTTACGGCTGTTCGGCCGCAGCAGCGCCGGCTTCCGCAGCCGCCACGAGAGTTTTCGCCTCGCGCCTGACTATGACTTCCGCCAGCCACCGAACGAGGGCCGGAGGCTCTACGAATCCTGGGGCCTGAACATCACCAGCGCGCAGTGGCAGGAGGCGGCCGAGAAGGCGCTGGCGCAACTGGGGCTGGAGCGATGAGCCTGACGGTGCTGAGTGTCGCCTATCCGCTGGCACCGGCCGGGCCCGACGTGGTGGGCGGGGCCGAGCAGGTGCTGTCGGCGCTCGACCGCGCCCTGGTCGAGGCGGGACACCGCTCGCTGGTGATCGCGCCGGACGGGTCGCGCGTCTTCGGCACCTTGCTGCCGGTACCGGCGGAGACCGGACTGCTCGACGAGGCGGCACGCCGACGGGCGCAGGCGCATCATCGCGCCGCGATCGCCGACGCGATGCGAACGCATGACGTCGACGTGGTGCACCTGCACGGCATCGACTTTGCCGCCTACCTGCCCGAGCGCGGACCCACGCTGGTGAGCCTGCATTTGCCGCTCGACTGGTATCCGGCCGCGGCGCTCCGGCCCGACCGCCCCGACCTGTGGCTGCAGCCGGTATCGGCGGCACAGGCGCGGACGGCCCCCGCCGGGGCGAAGCTGAGGCCCGCCATCCCGAACGGCGTCGACATCGACCGACTGGCGCAGCGGCATGCCGGGCGCGGGTTCAGCCTGCTGCTGAGCCGCATCTGCCCGGAAAAGGGCGTGCACCTGGCGCTGGATGCGGCACGGCTGGCCGACCTGCCGCTGCTGGTCGGCGGCCAGGTGTACCCTTACGCGGACCACCTCCGCTACTTCGAGCGCGAGGTGGCCCCGCGCCTCGACCGGCGCCGCCGGTTCCTCGGTCCGCTGGGCTTCGAGCGCAAGCGCCGTTTCCTCAACGCCGCCCGCTGCCTCGTCATTCCGAGCCTCGCGCAGGAAACGAGCTCGCTGGTCGCCATGGAGGCGCTGGCCTGCGGCACCCCGGTGGTGGCATTCCCGAATGGTGCGCTGAGCGAAGTCATCGAGAACGGGCGCACCGGTCTCCTCGTCCGCAGCGTCGAGGAAATGGCCGAGGCGATGCGGCATGCCGGCGAGCTGAGCCCGGCGGCGTGCCAGACTGCGGCGCGCGAGCGCTTCTCGCTCGATCGCATGGTGCGGGCCTATTTCGCGGCGTACGAGGAGCTGGCGGCGATGCGGCACGCGCCGGGGTGGCAGCCGTCAAAGATGCTTCTCCATGGTCCAGAGCTCCAGCGTCATTGAGCTCGATCCACTCTCGTCGGTCATCTCGAAGTGCTCGGTCGTCTCGCCCGTGAACTGCCAGCCATGCCGGGCGTAGAACCGTCGGGCCCCCTCGTTGTTGCGGTCCACCTCGAGTTCGGCGTGGCTGAAGCCGTGCTTGCGGACCTCCAGTTCCGCCGCGCGCATCATGTGACGGCCGATGCCGCGCCCCTGCAGCGCGAAGAAGGTGCGCACCGCCCAGAGGCACGCAATGCCCTGTTCGCGCTTCCTGGCGAAATCGATCCAGACCTGCGCCACCGGAAAGCCGCCGGCGACGCCGAGCAGCAGCACCGCGTTGCCGGCCTGCTGGTCGGCGAAGGCGCCGCGAATGATCTGCCGGTGGCCGGCATAGAGCCCCATCCACTCCAGCGCCGGCACGTCCTCGGCGAGGGCGTGGCGGATTTCGACCTCCACCTCGACGGTGAAATGGCGCGCCTCGGTCATCGGACGGAACTCAGTGCGTCGGCGCCGAGCAGCGCTGCGTAAGTCGGGATGTCCGTAGCGCCCCAGCGGTACTTGTAGGGCTCCTCGCCGCGCAGGAAATCGAACCAGGTGCGGCCCTCCCGCTCGGCCTCGGCGATGGCGTGGCCGATGAGGATGGTACCCACCCCACAGGCCGCGAATTCCGGGTCGAAGCCGCCGATGTAGTAGTAGGCCGCACGCTTGCCGCTCAGCACATAAAGGGCGCCGACGGGCCGGCTGCCCAGCTCGAGCACATAGAGGCGCAGCAGCCCGGCGGCCTCGAGGCGCGGCAGCGCCGCCCGGTGCCAGGCCAGCACGCGCGGGTCGGCCAGCACGCCGGGTTCGTGCTTCTCGTGCCAGCGGCGGCCGTGCAGGTCGACCAGTGCCTCGAACGCCTCCAGGCCGGCGCGGCGCGGCGCGCTCAGCCCCGCCCGCTCCGCCTTGCGGCGGTAGTAGGCGAGGTTGTGCGCCATGTTGCGCGGCAGCTCGGCCGGCAGCGGCAGCCCGACGCAACTCGCGCTGGAGTGGACGCCCGTCCGGCTCAATCGCAGCAGCGGCGAGGTGGCGGGGAGCTGGAACAGCTCCAGCGGCTCGGAGAGGAGCTGGAGCGCAGCGCGGAGGTCTGCGTCTGCGACGCGAGGCGAGAACACGCCATCCAGCCAGTCCGAGGTGCCGGCGCCCCAGAGCAGCCAACGGTTCCCGTAGCGGTAGATCGGCACGATGGCGGTCACCGGCTCACCGACGACCAGCAGCATGGCCTCATCGGCGGCGAACTGCTCGGCCCATGGGACCAGCCAGGCCGGGCTCTGGAATGGGGTCGCATGCGGGTCGGCACGCCAGAGCGACCACCAGGTGCGCTCGAGGCTGGGACTGAGGGGAAGGAGCCGCGCCGCCATCACCGCCTGCCTTTCCATCCCTCGCGCCGACGATGCTGGCTGAACCTAGGTCGTCCGGCACGGTTCCTGTCCAAGCGGGAGCGGCTGGGACGGATTAATTCGCATGTAGGGCGCAACCGGCGCCGCGAAGCTAGCTTAGGAGGACACCCGGTCCTTGTTCCGGGTGACGTTCGACGCTCCGGCGCGCAAGCCCCTCCCTCCCGCGCGCGGCTCTGAGAACGCCAGGTTGCCCCAAGGCTCGCGCCCCCGAGCCGCAACCTGCGCCCGGCGCCGCCAAGGCGTCGGGCGTTGATTTAGGTGGAGATGCTGAGGATGTGGCTTTCGAAGGCGACGAAATCCCCTTCGACCCGGGTGCCGTCACTGACCCTGGTGTGCTCGCCGCTGATCCGCAGGAAGCCGTCCTCGATCACCTGATCGATGAGTTCATCGAGCTCCCGCTCGTCGCTGAAGCCGATCTTGGTGCCGTCGCTGATGGTGAGCTGGTATTCTGGCATTGGCTGCTCCCTGGTTCATACACCAAGAGCGAACCTAGCCGCCGCTGGAGGGTTCCGGCACTAACCGGCCGCTCCGCCCTCATCCGACCTCCGGGCTGCCGCGACCTCCCAGCGAGCCGGGGTTTCGGGGCGAATGAACACCGATGCGACTTCCGGGAAGCGGGCGCGAATACGGCCGCCGATCTGCTCGATGCCCGCTTCGATCTCGGGGGTGCGCAAGCGGTCCTCGAACTCGGCGCTGATCAGCGCCACCACCGTGTCGGGGCCGATCTGCGCGGTGATGACGCCGTTGACGCCGCGGACCCCCGCCTGCGCGGCCGCAGCCCTTTCGATGGCGTTTACCACCTCGGGTAGCGCCTGCTCACCCACCAGCAGGTTCTTGCTCTCGCGCGCGAGGAACGCGGCAGTGCCGGTCAGCAGCAGGCCGATGGCGATGGAGGCGAAGGCATCGGCTTCGTGCGAGCCGGACTGCTGCGAGACAAAGATGCCGACGAGGGCGATCAGCAGCCCGACCAACGCCACGCTGTCCTCGAGCAGCACGGTGAAGGTGGTGGGATCCTTGCTGCGGCGCATCGCTTCCAGGTAGCCGCGATCGCCCTTCTGTCGCCTGAACTCATGCAGCGCGACCGTCCAGCTGGTGCCCTCGAAGACCATCGCCAGCCCGAGCACGATGTAGTTGGGAAGCGGGTCACCGGTGGGCTCCGGCCTGATCAGGTGCTGGATCCCCTCGTAGATCGAGAAGCCGCCGCCGAGCGCGAAGATCAGCACTGCGACGATGAAGCACCAGAAGTAGAGCTCGCGCCCATGGCCGAAGGGGTGGCTGAGGTCGGGCGGCCGGCTGGACTGCCGCAACCCATAGAGCAGCAGCAGTTCGTTGCCGGTGTCGACCAGCGAATGGATGCCCTCGGACAGCATGGCGGAGGAACCGGTGAAGTACGCGGCGACGAACTTGGTCACCGCGATGAGCAGGTTCCCCGCCAGCGCGGCGTAAAGGACGATCTTCGATCCGGCCCGTGTCGCCATCCCGCCCCAACGCACGGCGCCGGCGAAAAGCTGCAGCCCGGCTTGGCCCATGGATGGGGAACGACCTGCAGGACGGTTGGTTGTGCACCATCGGCTGCAACGGATCGCCGACAGCACAACAACCAGGAACGTGAGGACAACCCTATGACCAGGACATTGCTTGGAGCGTCGGCAGCGGCACTCATGCTGGCCGCAGCGGCGGTTGCACCGGCCACGGCGCAGACGACGACCGGCACGGCGGGTGGCATGAGCGGCCAGGCGCCCCTCGCCGGGCTGACCTGCGGCGACATCGCTTCGTTGCCGGAGGCCCATGCCTCGGCGCTGATCTACTTTGCCGCCGGCTACCAGGACGGGCTCCGCGACGGCCAGATGATGGGCAGCGCCATGGGCGCAGCGGGCGCGAGCACCAGCACCGAAAGCTCCGGCGGCGCGGCTGCGGGCACCGAAAGCGCCGGCGGCGCGAGCACGAGTTCCGGCGCCAGCGGCTCCACCTCGAGCTCCGGCGCGGCAAGCGGCCAGATGGTCGGCGGGCTCGGCCTGCAGGCGAGCGCCATCATCGCCGCCTGCGGGTCGTCACCCGACTCGCGGGTCACCGACATCATCACCAGCAATGGCGGCTCGTCCGGCATGGGCGCCGGCAGCAGCATGGGCGCTGGCAGCAGCACGGGCACGGAACCCGCGGGCGGCGCACTGGCACCGAGTTCCAGCGGCACCAGCACGGACAGTTCCGGTGGCGCGAGCACGGGCGGCGCCGGTGGCACGAGCACCGACAACTCCGGCGCCATGGGCACCCAGACCCCTGGCGGTGCGAGCACCGACAATTCGGGTGCAGCCGGCGGCTCGACCACGCCTCCGGCGCAATGACGGGCTGACCCTGCATTTCCGGCGAGGGGGTTCTCTCCCTCGCCGTCCCGTCACTCGACCAGTTCGGCCCTGCCAGCTGCCTCGGGGTCGAAGCCCTCGACCTCGAGCACCAGGGTGAACACGGTGCCCCCGTCCGTCTCGTAGGCGTGCTGCGCGCCCAGTTGCCGCGACAGGCTGCTGACCAGCCTGTTGCCGAGCCCGGCGTGGCGGACATCGGGATCGAAGCCGCCGCCATTGTCCTTGATCACCAGCCGCGCTTTATTGTCGTCTGCCCGCTCCAGCCGCACCGAGATGACGCAGGCCTGGCCTTCGGCAAAGGCGTGCTTGATGGCATTGCCCACCACCTCGTTGACGATCAGCGCCAGCGACAGCGCCTTCTCCCGGTCGATCAGCGCCGGAGCGATGTCGACGCTGAGCTCGACCGGCCGCGCAAAGCTCTGCCGGACGCCTTCTACCAGGCGCGGCAGGAAGGCGGAGGCCAGCACCGTCTTGTACTGATCGGAGCGGTACATGTGCTCGTGCACTGCCGCCATGGCGGCGAAGCGGCGCGAGATCTCGTCGCGGATCGACTGGTCGATCGGCTGCAGGTTCACCAGCGCCAG
>JBQCFF010000082.1:0-4934 GCA_051959485.1 Devosia sp.
TCGTCGGCGTCGAGTTCCGCGACGAACTGGTCCGGCTCTGCAACGAGATCGCCCGGCAGTCGCAGCTCGACCACCTGAGCTTCGCCGCCGGCAGCATCGAGCATTTCGACTCGACCGGCGCCGACGTGCTGATCGCGCTCCACGCCTGCGACACCGCCACCGACGACGCCATCGCCAAGGGCATCGCCGCCGAGGCCGAGCTGATCGTGGTCGCCCCGTGCTGCCACAAGCAGATCCGACGCGAGATGGAAACCGCCAACCACCCCACCGACCTCGACTTCGTCACCCGCCACGGCATCTTCATGGAGCGCGAGGCCGAGATGGTCACCGACGCCATGCGCGCCATGATCCTCGAGTATTTCGGCTACTCGACCAGGGTCTTCGAGTTCATCGGCACCGAGCACACCCCCAAGAACGTCCTGATCGTCGGCCAGAAAACCCGCCGCAGCCGCGACGCCAGCCAGCTCAGGAAATTCAAGGACGCCAAGACGTATTTCGGCATCCGCAAGCACTACCTCGAGGATGCGGTGGGGTTGACGTAAGTCGACCGAACCTTCCAACTCTCATGACTTCGAGGCGCCGAGGTAGCCGGGGATCCTCACCCGCATAGCGGGGGAGGGGGACCGCCGAAGGCGGTGGAGGGGGCGACCGCATGCGCGGCCCTGTCATTACGTTCAAGCGCGCGAGGCGCCTCAGGCGAGAGATGTCGCTGCCTGAGGTAATGCTCTGGCAGGCGCTGCGGCGACTACAGGTGGGCATGCGCTTTCGCCGGCAGCATCCTGTCGGCGATAGCGCGCGCTGCACCCCCCTCCAAGCTCCGCTAAGCCGCTACGCGGCAAGCTGCGCTACCTCCCCCGCAAGCGGGAGAGGATGTCGCGGGGGCACGAAGGTGGACTGCACGATCCTCTCTCCCGCTTGCGGGGGAGGGGGACCAGCCGAAGGCTGGTGGAGGGGGGAGCAACGCGCGACGGCGCAACCGTCCCGCCTACGCCACCCGCCCGTTCGGCAGCGGCGTGCCCTCGGCGACGAGCCCCTGGTCCGCCAGCGCGTCCCAGAAGCCGCCCGGAATCTCCGTGTTCCACCAGTCGAGGATGCCGTTGAGCTCGCTCACCGTCTTCGGCCCGGTCAGCACCGAGCACACCACCGGGTGCGCCACGCCGAACTGCAGCGCCGCGGCCCCGAGCGGGATGCCGTGCGCGTCGGCCACCGCGCGCAGCCTGCTCACCTTCTCGACGATGTGCGGCGGCGCCTTCTGGTAGGCGCCGTTGCTCGGCCCCCACACGTCGGTGCCGGCCAGCACGCCGGCCGCGAACGGCCCGGCGGCGATCACCGAGGTGCCGCGTTCGGCGGCCTTGGGGAACAGCGCGTCGAGCGGCGTCTGCTCGATCAGGTTGTAGCGGTTGGCGAGCAGGAACACGTCCCAGTCGCCGATATCGAAGGCCGAGAGCAGCACCGGGACCTCGTTGACGCCGAAGCCGATCGCCTTCACCGCGCCGCTGCGCCGCAACTCGTCGAGCGCCCGGTAGCCGCCGTCCGCGAGGTCGGCCCAGTGCTTGCGGTTGGCTTCCTCGCCGTGCGTTTCGACGCCGATATCGTGCACCAGCAGCACCTCGACATGGCCGAGGCCCATGCGCTGCAGGCTATCCTCGTAGGAACGCATGATGGCGTCGTAGGAGTAGTCGTAGACGATCTCGAACGGGAACGGCCGGGTCCAGGGGTGCTCCACCGTCCGCTCGGCATCGGAGCGCATCGGCTTCAGCAGCCGCCCGACCTTGGTCGAGATCGCCACCCCGTCGTGCCGGTAGCGCAGCGCGTCGCCCATCAGGTGCTCGGCGCGGCCGAAGCCGTAATGCGGGGCGGTGTCGTAGTAGCCGATATTCGCGTCGAGCGCCGCGCTCACCAGCGACCGCGCCACCTGGTCCGGCACGTCGACGCCGTTCATCCCCGCCAGCGTGGCGCTGCCAAGCCCCAGCTCGGTGAATTCGAGGTCGGTCCGGCCGACTTTGCGCTGCTTGAAACTGGTCGCGACCATCGCGTGATACTCCATGGAAACGGCGGCGGACCCTGACATGTCAGTCCGCGCCGGACAAGCCGTCAGGCTCGGCGCCCGTGATCCTCCCCCGCAACGCGGGGGAGGGGGACCATGCGCAGCATGGTGGAGGGGGCGGTCACAGACACCGCCGCTGCAGGCCCAATATGCGAGCCCGTCCGGGCCCTACAGCTGCTTCACCGTCACTGCCTCTTCGGCGTCCCACGCCACCGAATTCCGCAGCGGCAGCCCGAACTGGCTTTCCTCGATCTCGAACACGTCGCCCGGCTCGGTCTTGATGCCGTCGGCGAAGCTCAACGTCGCAGTGCCGAACATGTGCACGTGCACGTCGCCCGGCTGCCGGAACAGCTGGTACTTGAAGTGGTGGTATTCGAGGTTGGCGATGGTGTGGCTCATGTGATCCTCGCCCGACAGGAACGGCTTCTCCCAGATCACCTTGCCGTCGCGCAGGATGCGCGAGGTGCCGCTGACGCTGCGCGGCAGCTCGCCCAGCCGCAGCTCCGGCCCGAACGAGCAGTGGCGCAGCTTCGAGTGGGCGAGGAACAGGTAGTTCACCCGCTCCGTCACGTGGTCGGAAAACTCGTTGCCGAGCGCGAAGCCGACCCGGAACGGCGTGCCGTCCTTGCCGATCACGTAGATGCCGGCGATCTCCGGCTCTTCGCCGGCGTCCTTGGCAAAGGCGGGGGAGGGGATCGGCGCGCCGGGCGCGGCGACGACGTTGCCATTGCCCTTGTAGAACCACTCCGGCTGCACGCCCACCTCGCCCGCGGCCGGCTTGCCGCCCTCGAGCCCCATGCGGAACATCTTCATCGAGTCGGTGAGCGGCGCCTCGGTGGCTGCTGCGTCCGACTTGTGCATGGCGTCGCGGGTCGACGCCGAGCCCAGGTGCGTCAACCCGGTGCCCGTAACGTAAAGGTGCGCCGCATCGGGATGATCGATCGGCGACAGCAGCCGCCCGTCGCGCAGCAGCGCCGCCCGATCCACCGTGGCGCCGAGGCCCTTGGCCGCTACGACTGCCGCGAGCGACTTCCCGCTATCCGCCGCCTCGATCGCCAGCGCATAGACGCTCGCCCCTCCCGTCACCACCTTGGTGACGCCTCCCTCGGTGGCGCCGACCGCGCGCTTGCCGGCTTCATCGGTGAACTGGATCAGATGCATGTCGCTTCCCCTGTTTGGTTCCGCCTATAGCGGAGCGGCCACGCGAATGCATTGGGATTTTGGATGTAGATCAGCAACGAGGGAGCGCGCCCGAGCCTCGGGCCCGCTCCTCTCCCGAACGTGATGAGCCCCGCGGCTCGTTCCGGCAGCCTCCCGGTTTGCGCGGGGATGTTCTGGTTTCCTTCTGCGCACAACGCTGTGCCTCAGGCGACGTCGGAAACCCGCCGCAACCAGCGGCTTTCGGCGATTTCGCGCTTGACGAGTTGGAAACAAAATGAGAACAGAATGGGTACATTGATGGACAACGTTCGGTTTGCACGGGGCATGCCGAAGTGGAATAAGGGAGACCGACAATGGCTGCTGCTTCGCTGCGCGTGATTGAGGGTTCGATGGACAAAGACAAAGCTCTCGCTGCGGCGCTGAGCCAGATCGAGCGGAATTTCGGCAAGGGCTCGATCATGAAGTTTGGCGAGAACGCCATCCAGCAGGTCGAAGCCATCTCCACGGGCTCGCTCGGGCTCGATATCGCGCTGGGCATCGGCGGCCTGCCGCGCGGGCGCATCGTCGAGGTGTTCGGGCCGGAAAGCTCGGGCAAGACCACGCTCGCCCTGCACGTCGTTGCCGAAGCGCAGAAGAACGGCGGCATCGCCGCCTTCATCGACGCCGAGCATGCGCTCGATGTCGTCTATGCCCGCAAGCTCGTCGTGAAGGTCGACGAGCTGCTGATCTCGCAGCCCGACACCGGCGAGCAGGCGCTCGAGATCGCCGACACGCTGGTGCGTTCCGGCGCGATCGACGTGCTGGTGGTCGATTCGGTCGCCGCGCTCACGCCCAAGGCGGAGCTCGAGGGCGAGATGGGCGATTCGATGCCGGGCCTGCAGGCACGGCTGATGAGCCAGGCGATGCGCAAGCTCACCGGCTCGATCAGCAAGTCGAAGGCCATGGTGATCTTCATCAACCAGATCCGCATGAAGATCGGCGTCATGTACGGCTCGCCCGAAACCACCACGGGCGGCAACGCGCTGAAGTTCTACTCCTCGGTGCGTCTCGACATCCGCCGCATCGGCGCCATCAAGGAGCGCGACGAGGTCATCGGCAACCAGACCCGCGTCAAGGTGGTCAAGAACAAGCTGGCCCCGCCGTTCCGGCAGGTCGAGTTCGACATCATGTACGGCGAGGGCATCTCGAAGACCGGTGAACTGCTCGACCTAGGCGTCAAGTCCGGCATCGTCGAGAAGTCGGGCGCCTGGTTCTCCTTCGATAGCCAGCGGCTCGGCCAGGGTCGCGAGAACTCGCGCCAGTTCCTCAAGGACAACCCGCAGATCGCCGACGTCATCGAGCGTGGCGTGCGCGAAAGCTCCGGCGTCCTGTCCGAAGCGCTGCTCGCCGGTCCCGACGGGGACGAAGGCGACGAAGGCGAGCCCTGAGTTCAGCCGTTCATCGGCATACGGAGGGCGCCGCAAGGCGCCCTTCTTCGTTCAGAATGCCTTCAGGCATCGTTCAGTCGGATGAACATGGGCGACGCCAGAGGCGTTCAGGAACCATTCATCTACGTGACGATTTCGCGATCGATTGCGGACAGCTTGCCTTGATCGCTGCGCCGGCCGGGTCTACTTCCCGGCCACCGTAGCAATCGCCGCGGCATAGGTGATGCCGCCGCCGAACGCCACGAGCCCCAGCCGCTGCCCAGGCTGCGTCGACGGCAGCGCATCCATCAGCGCCATCG
>JBQCFF010000083.1:0-8294 GCA_051959485.1 Devosia sp.
CAGATCATGGCGCTGCTCGCCGAGCTGCGCGCCGAAACGCAGATGTCGATGATCTTCATCACCCACGATATCGGCCTCGTCGCCGGCACCGCCGACAAGGTGATGGTGATGCAGCAGGGCGTGGCGGTGGAGCAGGGGCCGCTCGATGCGGTGATCGACCACCCGCAGCACGCCTACACCAGGCACCTGCTCGGCGCCGTGCCGCATTTCACCAGCGGCCGGGCGGTGCGCGGCGACGGCGTCCGCGCCGAGGCGAAGCCGCCGATCATCACCGTCGATGACTTGGTCGTCCGCTTTCCCGCCGCCCGCGGACTGTTCGCCCGTTCGGCGGGCGCGGTGCATGCGGTCGACGGCGTCGATTTCGACCTCCGCCCCGGCGAAACGCTGGCCATTGTCGGCGAAAGCGGCTCGGGCAAGTCCACCACCGCGCGCGCCATCCTCGGCCTCGCGCCGACGACGCGCGGCCGCATCGCCGTGCACGGCCACGGGCATCGGCCGGTGCAGATGGTGTTCCAGGACCCCTTCGCCTCGCTCAACCCGCGGCTCGATGTCGAGAGCCTGCTGGCCGAACCCGCCATCGCCGCCGGCCAGCGTGTCGATGCGAAGCTGCGCGAACGCATGGTCACCCTGCTGAAGCGCGGCGGGCTGCCCCAGGATGCGCTGGGCCGCTACCCGCACCAGTTCTCCGGCGGCCAGCGCCAGCGGCTCTGCATCGCCCGCGCCCTGATGCTCAACCCCGACGTGGTGGTGCTCGACGAGGCCGTCTCCGCCCTCGACGTCTCGGTGCAGGCGCAGGTGCTCGAACTGCTGATCGAGCTGCAGCGCGAGTTCGGCCTCGCCTACCTGTTCATCTCGCACGACATGGCGGTGGTGGAGCGCATCGCCCACCGCATCGCCGTGATGTATGCGGGCCAGCTGGTCGAGATCGGCGACGCGAAAGCCGTGCTGGCCGAGCCGCAGCACAGCTACACGCGGCGGCTGATCGGCGCCGTTCCCGCCATCGACCGGCGGCGGCAGCGTTTCACCCTCGACAACACCCAGGTGCCCTCGCTGCTCAGGCCGCGCGGCTACGAACCGCCGGCCGCCCGCTGGCGCGAGGCAGGCACCGACCATCGCGTCAGACTGGAGGAGCAATGAGCGCCAGGGCCACCCTCGACCGGGCCTTCGCCCCGCTCGAGCAATCGATCGCGGCCGGCCGCATCCCCGGCGGCATCCTCGGCGTGGTCGAGGCGAACGGCGATCGCGCCGTCCGCGTCATCGGCGAAGCGCAGCAGGTGCCGCAAAGCCGGCCGATGACCGAGGGCACGTGGTTCGACCTCGCCTCGCTCACCAAGGTGATCTTCACCACGCCGCGCATCCTGCAGCTGGCCGAGGCCGGCACGATCGACCTCGATGCCCCGCTCACCTCGGCGATCCCGGATTTCCGCCAGTACAATCCGGACAACTGGGAGCGGAAGGTCACCTTCCGCCAGTGCCTCGGCCACCAGACGCCGTTTCCCGGCGTGTTCCCGCTCTACACCTATGGCAGCGACCCCGACCGGCTGCGCGCCTTCGTGCTGCAGCACGAGTGGCCGGCCGGTCCCGCCGTCTATTCCGACATCAACTTCATCCTGCTCGGCATCGCGCTCGAGCGGCTCACGGGCAAGCCGATCCGGCAGCAGGACCCGGGTCCCGGCTTCGCCTGGTCGGCCGATCCGGCGAACGCCGCCGCCACCGAGCAGGACGCGTGGCGTGGCCGCGTCGTCGCCGGGGAAGTGCACGACGAGAACTGCTACGCGCTGCAGGGCTCCGGCCACGCCGGGCTGTTCGGCACGGCGGCCTCGGTGCTCGACCATGCGCAGGGCCTGCTGACCGCCACCGGCGTCTCGCCGGGCGTCGTCGAGCTGATGCGGACGCGGATCGGCGGCCGGCGCACCCACGGCTGGGAGCTGCCCTACGAGGGCTGGTCGGGCGGCGACCATTGTTCGGCCGGCACGATCGGCCATACCGGCTTCACCGGCACCGGCCTGTGGGTCGATTTCGAGCGCGGCCGTGCCTGGACGCTGCTGACCAACCGGGTGCATCCCACCCGTCATTTCGACAGCGGCATCCTCGCCCTGCGCCGGGCTGTCGGCGACCTCGTGAACGCGGAGTAGAACATGGACCCCATCTGGACCGTCGGGCTGATGACCGGCACGGTGCTCGACGGCAATATCGACGTCGCGCTGCTGAGGACCGATGGCGAGCGCGTGGTCGAGTTCGGCCCCTACACCCTCGCCCCCTATTCGCGGGCGATCCGCGACCTGCTCGAGGCGACGCTGGCGGCAGCCCGCAGGTGGAACTTCGAGGGCCCGGACCCGGCCATCTTCGCCGAGGCCGAAGAAGCCCTGACGCGCGCCCAGTCCGGGGCCGTCCGTGCCCATGTCGAAGCCTCCGGGCTCGCCATGTCCGATATCGGCGTCGTGGGCTTCCACGGCCAGTCGGTGCTGCATCGCGCCCCGCAGCCCGGCCGCATCGGCGCCACCCGCCAGCTCGGCGACGGCCAGCTGATGCACGAGCTGCTCGGGGTCAAGGTCGCGTACGATTTCCGCTCCGCCGACGTGCGGGCGGGCGGGCAGGGGGCGCCGCTCGCAGCCATCTACCACCAGGCGCTGCTGCGCAAGCTGGGTACCGCCGGGGAAACGGCGGTGCTCAACCTCGGCGGCGTCGCCAACGTCACCTGGTGGGATGGCGCCGATACGCTCATCGCCTTCGATACCGGCCCGGCCAACGCCCCGCTCAACGATTTCATGAAGGCCCGCGGCCTCGGCGACATGGACCGCGACGGCGCCTTCGCCCGCACCGGCACGGTCGACGAGGCGCGGCTCGCCCAACTGCTCGAGCACCCCTACCTGAGGCAGCAGCCGCCGAAATCGCTCGACCGCTTCGATTTCACCGCCGCCATGGCCGATGGCCTCGACCCGGCGACCGGCGCCGCGACGCTCACCGCCTTCACCGCCGGAGCGGTCGGCAAGGGTCTTGACCTGCTGCCCGCGCGCCCGAAGCGACTCGTCGTCTGCGGCGGCGGCCGGCACAACCCGCTGATCATGGAAATGCTGGGCACCCGCGCCGGCGTCGAAGCCGTCCCGGCCGAAGCCGTCGGCTGGCGCGGCGACGCCATCGAGGCCGAGTGCTTCGCCTTCCTCGCCGCCCGCGTCATCCGCGGCCTGCCCATCAGCTTCCCCACCACCACCGGCGCCCCGCACCCGCTAACCGGCGGGCGCGTCGCCGGCTAGGCCCACCGGCGCCAGCCGACAGCTCCCCAGCCCTCATCCTGGATCTCCCACGCCCTCATCCCGACCCTCCCCCAGCCCTCATCCCGAGCCTCTCCCAGCCCCATCCCGAGCCTACCCCCAGCCTCATCCTGAGCCTCTGCCCAGCCCTCATCCCGACCCTCCCCCAGCCCTCATCCTGAGCTTGTCGAAGGACGAGGGCCCGGCACCGCCATGCCAGCTCTCAGCTGCCGTTCATCGCCGTGGCAAAAGTCGCAGTCCAATAAGGCGGCAGAGCATGTTCTCTTGCATTTTCAGAGCTCACCGCCGCCGGTCGCTGCCACAATTCACAGCCGCTTCTGCAGGAAAGTCCGGGTCCGCCCGATCGGGAAATCCTTCAGCTCACCGAACGGCACATAGCCCGCCCGCTGGTAGCTCTTCAGGCCCACGGGGCTGAACGTGTCGATATAGGCGCCGTGGCAGCCGCGGGCCCGCGCCTCGGCCTCGGCCGCGTCCAGCATGCGCCCGGCAATCCCCCGGCCGCGCCAGGCCTCGTCGACCCACAGCCACTGCACGTAGAGCCAGCCCCAGGCCGTGTAGCCCGAGATGCCGGCGACGATCGTCCCCGCCTCGTCGCGCATCACCACCGCCAGCGGGCTCCGGCCGGATGGGCCGACATCGGCATCGTTGAAGCGCGCCAGCGCACCGCCGATCGCGGCCAGCTCGCCGGCCTCGGGCGTATCGGTCACCGTCAGGGATAGGGTCATGTCCGCACCGTCGCGAAGCTTGCATCGGACTCCAGCGTGGGTATCACTAGGAATCGGATCACTCTGAGGGCGGTATAGCATCGATAATGACCAGTACGCCCCTCGCCCTGTTCGTCGGTCTGGACGGTCTCGAACTCTCGGCCGACGAGGCAGCCTTCCTGCGGGCGGCGAACCCGTACGGGGTGTTCCTGTTCCGGCGCAACATCGATAACCGCGAGCAGCTGCGGCGGCTCTGTGCCGAAATCCGCGAGGCAGTGGGTCGCGCCGATGCCCCCATCTTCATCGACCAGGAAGGTGGCCGGGTGCAGCGGCTCGACAACGGCAACTGGCCGAGCTTCCGCAGCCTCGGCGCCTTCGGGGCGCTGGCGCGCCGGGACCTGGAGCTCGGCAAGCACGCGCTGCGGCTCTCGACCCGCGCCATGGGCGCCATCATGGCCGACCTGACCATCGACAGCGGCACCACGCCGGTCGTCGATCTCGCCCGCACGGGCACGCACGACGTGATCGGCCAGCGCGCCTTCGGCGACGATCCGGCGCTGGTGATCGCCATGGCCCGCGAAGTCATCGACGGCATGCTCGAGGTCGGCACCCTGCCGATCGTCAAGCACATCCCCGGCTATGGCCGCGTCACCGTCGACCCGCATTTCGACTGCCCGGTCGTGGATGCCGCGCTCGAGGACCTGCGCGCCACCGACTTCCAGCCCTTCATCGCACTCCGCGATGCGCCCTGGGCCATGGTCGCGCACCTCGTGTTCACCCAGCTTGATCCCGACCGCCCGGCCTCGGTGTCGCCCAGCGTGCTCGATCTCATCCGCACCGACATCGGCTATGACGGGGTGCTGATCACCGACTGCCTCAGCATGGAGGCGCTGAAGGGCACCCCCGGCGAGCGGGTGGCGGCGGCCCTCGCAGCCGGCAACGACATCGCGCTCATCAGCCAGGGCGGGCTGGCCTCCAGCGACAGCGCTGCCGGGGCGGCTCGCCCATTGTCGGCGGAAACCGTCGAACGAATCGCGCGCGGCGAACGCAAACGCGGTAGCCTGCAGGTCGATGCCCTGGCGTTGCACGCCGAAGTCGAACGGATATTCGAGGAGAACGGCCTCGCCTGAGGCCGCCGGATTTGGAGAGAGGAGACTCACGTTGAAGAGCAAACTGATCGTAGCGGGTGCATTGGCGCTCGCGATGACTGTGCCTGCAAGTGCCCAGTCGGTGCTGACCGTCAGCTCCGAGCAGACCACCACCTTCGTGCGCAACTTCAACCCGTTCAACCAGACCTCGGCGCGGGCCACGACCAAGGATTTCATCTACGAGCCGCTGGCGATCTTCAACCGCCTCGCCGGCGCCAAGTGGGAATATCGGCTGGCCGAAAGCTTCGAGCTCGCCGACGACCTCAAGTCGATCAGCTTCACCCTGCGCGACGGGCTGAAATGGTCCGACGGCGAGCCGCTCACCGTCGATGACGTCGTCTTCACCTACGACTACCTGAAGCAGTTCCCGGCGCTCGACTTCAACTCGGTCTCGGCGCTGATGGACTCGGTGGAGAAGGTCGACGAGCGCACCGTGCGCTTCAACCTCAAGCAGCCCAACTCGCTGGTCGCCACCACCATCGTCGCCATGCCGATCGTGCCCCAGCACATCTGGAAGGATGTGGCCGATCCGGTCACCTTCGCCAACGAGAACCCCGTCGGCTCCGGCCCGCTCACCGAGATCACGCGGTTCACCCCGCAGGTCTACGAGCAGTGCCGCAACCCCAACTACTGGGATGCGGCAAGCCTGCATGTCGACTGCATCCGCCTGCCGCAGCTCGCCGACAACCCGCAGGTGCTGGCGGCGCTGGCCGACGGCACGCTCGACTGGGCGACGAGCTTCGTGCCCGACATCGACAACACCTTCGTCGCCAAGGACCCCGAGCACAACCACTACTGGTTCCTGCCTTCGAGCATCGTAGCCTACACGCTCAACTTCGAGAACCCGGACGAGAACGCCAGGAAGGCGTTCAACGACGTCAACTTCCGCCGCGCGATGAGCATGCTGGTCGACCGGCAGTCGATCATCGACATCGCCGGCTACGGCTATCCGGTGATCAACGAAGATCCCTCCATGCTGGGCCAGTTCTACGCCGCCTTCGCCAACCCGGAAGTGGCCGAGAAGTTCGGCAAGTACGGCAAGTTCGACCTCGAGGCCGGCAAGGCGCTGCTCGACGAGTCCGGCTACAAGGATGCGGACGGCGACGGCTTCCGCGACAACCCGGATGGCACGCCGATCGCCATCGACATTGAGATCCCGAACGGCTGGACCGACTGGATCGATGCCGTGCAGATCACCCTCGAGTCGCTGAAGGCGGCGGGGCTCAACGCCAAGATGTCGACGCCCGAGGAGTCGGTCTGGGCCTCCGACCTGATCGATGCCAAATACTCGATGTCGCTCAACGCCATCGCCTCGGCGGCGAACCCGTACTTCCCCTATATCCGCTCCTTCAACCCCGCCGATTTCGGCAAGAGCCGCACCTCGGCGCAGCGCTGGACCGATCCGGAAGTGGTCGAGATGCTGAACAAGTACACCCAGGTGAAGGACCCTGCCGAGCAGAAGGCGATCATGGACGCCATCCAGCTCAAGGTGGCCGAGGCACAGCCGGTGATCCCGGTCTACAACAGCCCGTCCTTCTACCAGTACAGCACCAAGCGCTTCACCGGCTGGGCCAGTGCCGACAACCCGATCACTTCCCCGGTCGTCTCGAACGCCAACCCGGGGCGCCTGATCCAGCTGCTGGCCCTGCGGCCGGTCGCGCAATAGGCTGATACGGCGGGGGTGCTGCGGCGCCCCCGCCCCAACCAAGCGGAACACGAGAACCAATGGCCTTTCTGCTCCGCCGGCTGGTCTTCTACCTAGCGGCCTTCATCGTTGCGGCGACGATCAACTTCTTCCTGCCGCGGCTGATGCCCGGGGATCCGATCCAGATCATGTTCTCCGGCGCCGGGTCCGACCTGTCGATGGAGAACCTCAACGCGCTGAAGCTCACCTTCGGCTTCATCGACGCGCCGATCGGCGAGCAGTACCTGGCCTATCTCAAGAGCGTCTTCTCGGGCGATCTCGGCCGCTCCATCCGGTTCTTCCCGCTACCGGTCACCGAGCTGCTGGGCCGCGCCCTGATCTGGACCCTCGGCCTCGTCGGCACGGCGACCATCGTCAGCTTCACCCTCGGCACTTTCCTCGGCGTCATGGCGGCGTGGCGCCGCGGCACCCTGTTCGACACGGTGGTCTCGCTCTCCGCCATCTTCTCGAGCTCGGTTCCGGCCGTGGTGGTGTCGCTGATCACGCTCTTCGCCTTCGGCTACACGCTGGGCTGGTTCCCCAACGGCTATGCCGCCAACCCGATGCTCGACCCGGCCTGGAGCTGGACCTACATCTCCAGCGTCCTCTACCACGGCACCCTGCCGATGCTGACCATGGTGATCGTCCTCACCGGCGGCTTCGCGGTGACCATGCGCAACAACATGATCAACCTGCTGGGCGAGGACTACATCGTCATGGGTCGCGCCAAGGGGCTGTCCGACCAGGCCGTGATGCTCTGGTACGCCGCCCGCAACGCGCTGCTGCCGACGGTGTCGGCGCTCGCCATCTCGCTCGGCGCCGTGCTCGGCGGCTCGCTGGTGACCGAGGTGGTGTTCAACTACCCCGGCATGGGCAACACGCTCTACCAGGCGATCCTCGCCCGCGACTACCCGGTCATCCAGGGCGAGCTGCTGATCATGACCGGCGCCATGCTGGCCGCCAATTTCATCGTCGACCTCAGCTACGTGCTGCTCGATCCGCGACTGAAGCGGGCCTGACCGATGGCGCTCCTCAACCAGCTGCTGCACAACCGCAAGGCGCTGATCGGCGTCACCATCCTCGCCGTCGTCATCCTCGTGGCGCTGTTCGCGCCCTGGCTGACCGAGTACAGCCCGACCCAGCGGGTGGGCCGGCCGCACCAGCCGCCCTCCGCCGACCACCTGCTCGGTACCACGCGGCTCGGCTACGACGTCTTCACCCGCATGCTCTACGGCGCCCGCGTGTCGCTCGCCGTGGGCTTCGGCGCCGGGCTGCTGATAACGGTGATCGGCACCGTGCTCGGCATCATCGCCGGCTACAAGGGCGGCGTGGTCGACGAGGTGATCACCTTCTTCACCAACATGATCCTCGTCATCCCCAACCTGCCGCTGCTGCTGGTGCTCGCCGCCTTCATCGGCCAGGCGAGCCCGCTGGTCATCGCCGTCATCCTGGGCTTCACCTCATGGGCCTGGGGCGTGCGGGTGAC
>JBQCFF010000084.1:0-2772 GCA_051959485.1 Devosia sp.
TCGATGTCGAAGTCCGGCATCGAGACGCGCTCGGGATTGAGGAAGCGCTCGAACAGCAGGTTGTAACGGAGGGGATCGAGATCGGTGATGGTGGTGGCGTAGGCCACCAGCGAGCCGGCGCCCGAGCCGCGGCCGGGGCCGACCGGGATGTCCTGCGCCTTGGCCCACTGGATGAAGTCGGCGACGATGAGGAAGTAGCCCGGGTACTTCATCCGCTCGATGATGCCGAGCTCGTACTCGAGGCGCTCGCGATAGATCTCGGCGGTCTTGCCCGGGCCGGGGCCGACGGTCTCCAGCCGGCGCTCGAGGCCGGTGCGGGCCATCTCGCCCAGCGCCTTGGCTTCGGCGGCGAAGGCCTCGTCGGGAGTCTGGCCGGGCTGGGCGGCGAAGGTGGGCAGGACGGGGCTGCGCTTCTTCGGCCGGTAACTGACGCGTTGCGCGATCTCCACCGTGGAGTCGAGCGCCTCGGGCAGGTCGGCGAAGAGCTTCGCCATCTCCTCGCGCGTCTTGAAGTAGTGCTGGTCGGACAGCTTGCGGCGCTCGGTCTGCGCCAGCACCGTGCCGCCGGCGATGGCGAGCAGCGCATCGTGCGCCTCGTAGTCGGCGGGCGCGGGGTAGAACGGCTCGTTGGTGGCGACCAGCGGGATGCCGCGGCGGTAGGCGTAATCGATGAGCTTCTGCTCGTTCCGCTGCTCCAGCGGGCGGCCGTGGCGCTGCAGCTCGATGTAGAAGCGGTCGTCGAACAGCTCGACGAGGCGCTCGAGGCGGCCCTCGGCAACCGGATCCATGTTGGCGGAAAAGTACGGGTCGACGGCGCCTTCGGGGCCACCGGAGAGGCAGATGATGCCCCTGAGGTTGTCGCGGCTGAGCCAGGGTAGCCGGCCGGCGGCGCGGCCGTTCTCGCCCTCGAGGTGGGCGCGGCTGACGAGGCCCGAGAGGTTGCCAAAACCCTCGGCGTTCTGCGCGATCAGCACCACGCTGCCCTTGCCGAAGCGGTCGCGGGCGTGGCCGCGCTCCTGCATGCGGTCGGTGGTGTCCTCGACGGCCGAGAAATCGAGCGCGAGCTCGACGCCGATCAGCGGCTGGATGCCCTTGCCGGCGGCCTTCTCGGAGAACTCGAGGGCGCCGAACAGGTTGTTGGTGTCGGCGATGCCGAGGGCCGGCTGCTTGTCGGCCTTGGCGAGGTCGAGCAGCTTGCCGAGCGGCAGCGCGCCTTCGAGCAGCGAGTAGGCGGAATGAACGTGCAGATGAATGAAGCCGGGGCCAGCCATGCGCCCTTCCTACTCGCGTCGGGGAGAACGGGCCAACTCACGAGCCCGTAATCCACAGCCCTCACACGAGTCGGGCGGCGATATCCATCCAGCTGAGCGAGGCGACGGAAAACCCGGCGATGGTGATGAAAGCAGCCGCGTCCTTGAGGAAAGTGAGCATCTCGACCTCCGTTGTTTACGGTACGTTCTTGTATGTTGCCGTTTTGTTCTTGTCGAGTCGGATCGGTGCGGCTATCAGGATGTGGTTAACGGGCGGGCTGGCGCGAGCTGGCACCCGCCGCTGGCCGGGAGGGTGAGCATGGACCAGTTCGAGAAGGCGCAGCGGTTCAGCGCCATGCACCAGGGGCCGCTGTTCGTGATCCCCAACCCGTGGGATGCCGGGACGGCGCGGCTGCTGGCCAGCCTCGGCTTCGGGGCGCTGACCACCACCAGCGCCGGGCTCGCCTACGCGCTCGGCCGGCAGGACATGTCGGTGAGCCGCGAGGAGGCGCTGAAGAACGCCGCCGACATCATCGCGGCGGTGGAACTGCCGGTCGCGGCGGACCTCGAGAACGGCTACGGCGACGCGCCCGAGGATGCGGCGGTGACGATCCGCCGGGCCGCGGAAGTGGGGCTGGTCGGCGGCTCGATCGAGGATGCCACCGGCCGCCCGGAGGCGCCGATCTACGATTTCGGACACGCGGTGGAGCGGGTGACGGCGGCAGTGGAGGCGGCGCGCGCCCTGCCCTTCCCGTTCACGTTGGTGGGGCGGGCGGAGACTTTCCTGCACGGCCGGGCCGATCTCGACGACACGATCCGGCGGCTGCAGGCGTTCGAACGGGCGGGCGCCGACGTGCTGTTCGCGCCCGGCCTGCCGAGCCTCGAGGCCATCCGCACGGTGTGCGCGTCGGTATCGAAGCCGGTGAACGTGGTGCTGGGCGCCAGGCACACGCCCTATACGCTCGACCAGCTGGCGGAGGCCGGGGTGAAGCGGGTGAGCACCGGCTCGTCGTTCGCCCGCGCGGCGCTCACCGGGCTGCGGAACGCGGCGCTGGAGCTGCTGGGGCCGGGGACGACGACGTATCTCGACAGCGCGATCAGCTCGGCCGAGGTGGCGGCGGCGATGGCGCCCCGCCTCCCGCGCGACGCATAAGTTATGGATTTGACGCGCCGGGGAGGGTACGCCTCTGCGCATGGCGATCGACCCGCACGATAGGGACCGGCTGGTCCGGATACTGAAACTGCTCGGTTCCGACCAGCTGGGCGAGCGCGCCTCGGCGGCGCTGGCGGCCAGCCGCCTGCTGGACTCGCTGGGGTTGAGCTGGGAGGACGTGTTCGAACTGCCACCGGGCCCCGAACGGGGGGTGGTCCGGCGGGTGCGCGACTGGGACGTCAACCACCGGGATGCCGCGGAGGCTCGCATCCGGCAGCTGAAGGACACCGTGCAGCGGCAGGAGCGGCAGCTGCGCGCCCTCAGGACCCGCGTCAACACGCTGACCGATCGCGAGCGCAAGCGCCGCGA
>JBQCFF010000085.1:0-2003 GCA_051959485.1 Devosia sp.
GGCGACCACGATGTGGCGGCCATCGGTGCGGGAGGCGGTCAGCAGGTTGAAGCCCGAGGCATTGGTGTAGCCGGTCTTGATGCCGTCGACGCCGTTCGACCCCAGCAGCCGGTTGTGGTTGCCGTAGGTGCGCTTGCCGTAGGAGAAGCTCTTGGTCTGGAAGAACTCGTAGTAGTTGGGGAAGTGCTCGTAGACGGCCATGCCGAGGATGGCCTGGTCGCGCACGGTGGTCACCTGGCCGCTGTCGGGCAGGCCCGAGGCGTTGCGATAGGTGGTGCTGCTCATGCCCAGCGCCCGGGCGGTCGCGGTCATGCGCTTGGCGAAGGCGGTCTCGGAGCCGGAGATGTTCTCGGCGATGACGCGGGCGATGTCGTTGGCCGAAATGGTGACGAGCGCCTTGATGGCGTTCTCGACCGTGATGGTGGACCCCGCCTTGATGCCGAGCTTGGTCGGCACCGCGGAGGCGGCGTATTTCGACACGGTGAACTTGGTCTTCAAGGTAATGTTACCCGCCTCCAGCTCCTGGAACAGGACGTAAAGGGTCATCACCTTGGTGACGGACGCGGGGTAGCGCGCCGCATCGGCGGAACTCTCGTAAAGCACCTTACCGGTCTTGGCGTCGACGACGATGCCGGCGTACTTGCGGGGGACGGAAGCCGCTTCGGCAGGCATCGCCAAAACGGCGAGGAGCGGCGCAACCATGAAAATGGCGAGCAGCAGGCGGACGGCAAGCTCGCGCGCTTGGAAAAAAGCCTTGTGGGAAGCCACACGGTACTCCAGCTACCAATCGGAGCTTTCTGCCCCGTACTCAAACACTTGCGGGGAGGAGGCCGGCACCTGGCCCCCAAGCGGGCGGGCAGCCTCCATCGCGACCCGGAGCTTAGGTGGTGGGCCTTACCATTCGGTAAAATGCGATGGTTTTGAGCAGCTTGGATGAACGATTCGTGGAGCCTCTCACCTGCTCCAAAGTTTAGGTGGGAGGCCACTTAACACTGGCCCGCTTTTGCCTACATAATGGCGTCACCATGCTGCTTCGAACCGACCCCTCCGATACCCGAGCCATGCATGCCGACTTCGCAGCGGACCGGCCAACGTACCGGTTGCGCCTGGCCAAGGAAGACGGCAGCGACAAGGGTGGGCAGGGCGAAGGCCGGTCCGACACGGCGACCATCACCAAGCCGAAAACGAAGAGCAAACGGCCCAGCCTCTACCGGGTGCTGCTGCTCAACGACGACTACACGCCGATGGAGTTCGTGGTGCTGGTGCTGCAGGACGTCTTCAACAAATCGCGTGAAGACGCCATGCGCATCATGATGCACGTTCACAACCACGGCGTCGGGGAATGCGGCGTCTATCCATTCGAGGTGGCCGAGACCAAGGTCACCCGCGTCATGGATGCCGCCCGCAAGAACCAGCATCCGCTGCAATGCGTGATGGAAAAGCAATAGGAACCAGTCATATGCCCTCTTTTTCCCGCGGACTTGAGAAGGCCCTGCACCAGGCGATGAATCTGGCCCGCGAGCGGGCGCACGAATTCGCCACGCTGGAGCACCTGTTGCTGGCGCTGAGCGACGACCGCGACACCATCGCCGTGCTGAACGGCTGCGACGTGGACGTGGAGGCGCTGAAGAGCGACCTGGAGGACTTCATCAACGAGGAGCTCGACAGCCTCGTCGTGCCCAACGGCCAGGATGCGCGGCCGACCGCCGCCTTCCAGCGCGTGATCCAGCGCGCCGTCATCCACGTGCAGTCGTCCGGTAAGGAAGAGGTTACGGGTGCGAACGTGCTCGTCGCCATCTTCGCCGAGCGCGAGAGCCACGCTGCCTACTTCCTCGAGCAGCAGGACATGACCCGGCTCGACGCGGTGAACTTCATCTCGCACGGCATCACCAAGTCGGGGCAGGGCGAGGAGCGCCGCGTGCGTGGCGCCGAGAACCCGACCGGCAACCAGAACGAGGACGGCGAGCGGCAGAGCGGCGGCGGCCAGAGTTCGGCGCTCGCGG
>JBQCFF010000086.1:0-8230 GCA_051959485.1 Devosia sp.
ACGCGCGACCTGCCCGGCTTCTGGCGCGGCAGCTGGAAGGACGTGGCCAAGGACCTGAAGGGCCGCTACCCGCGGCATTACTGGCCGGAGGACCCGGTGGCGGCTGTGGCGACGAACCGGGCGAAGCCACGGGGGACGTGAGGGAAGACCCCTCACCCGTCTCGGCCTACGGCCGATACACCCTCTCCCCCACGGGGAGAGGAATAGAACCGACGAGCTCAGAATATTCTTCTCCCCGTCGGGGAGAAGGTGGCGCGTAGCGCCGGATGAGGGGTCAGGCCCGCCCCGCCGCCTTCAGCACGGCCAAAAACTCCGCGCCATAGCGCTTGAGCTTGGATTCGCCGACGCCGGAGATGGTGCCGAGTTCCGCCATGGTCTGCGGCCGTTCCAGCGCCATGTCGCGCAGCGTGCTGTCGTGGAAGACGACGTAGGGCGGGACGCCCTGACTCTTGGCGATGGCCGCGCGTTCGGTACGGAGCGCGTTGAACAGCGGTTGCGCGGCGGGCGGCAGCGCGACGGCGTTCTGCAGGGCGCGGCGGGTCTCGGTGGCGCGGCGCGGGCGATCGCGGCGCAGCGTGATCCGGCGCTCGCCCTTGAACACCGGCCGCGCCTCCTCGCTCAGGTGCAGCGCGCCGTAGGCATGGTCGACGACGACCAGGCCCATGGCGGTCAGCTGGCGGATGACGGAGCTCCAGCTGCGCTGGTCGAGGTCCCTGCCCTGCCCGAACACCGGTTGGTTCTGGTGGCTGAACTGCACGACCTTGTCGGTTTCCTTGCCCAGCAGCACGTCGATGATGTGGGTGACGCCAAAGCGCTGGCCGGTGCGGTAGATGGCCGCCATGGCCTTGATCGCCGCGTCCGAGCCGTCCCAGGTCTCGACCGGGGAGATACAGGTATCGCAGGCGCCGCACCCGCCGGGATGGGCCTCGCCGAAATGGGCGAGGATGGCCTTGCGGCGGCACTCGGGCGTCTCGCAGACGGCGAGCAGCGCGTTGAGCTTCGAGCGCTCGACGCGCTTCACCTCCTCGGGGGCGTTGCCGTCGTCGATCATGCGGCGGCGCTGCGCGACGTCGGTCATGCCGTAGCACATCCACGCCTCGGCCGGCAGGCCGTCGCGGCCGGCGCGGCCGGTCTCCTGGTAGTAGGCCTCGATGGAGGATGGCAGGTCCATGTGCGCGACGTAGCGGACGTCGGGCTTGTCGATGCCCATGCCGAAGGCGACGGTGGCGACGAGGCAGAGCGACTCCTCCTTGAGGAAGGCATCCTGGTTGGCGCTGCGCTCGTTCGCGCTCATGCCGGCGTGGTAGGGCAGCGCACGGATGCCCTCCTTGTCCAGCCACGCGGCGACGTCCTCCACCTTCTTGCGGGAGAGGCAGTAGACGATGCCGGAACTGCCCTTGTGGCGGGCGAGGAAGGCTTTCAGCTGCTGGCGGGCATTGTCGCGCTCGACGATCGAATAGCTGATGTTCGGCCGGTCGAAGCTGGTGGTGAAGACGCGCGCCGAGGCGAGGCCGAGACGCTCGATGATGTCGGCCCGGGTGGTGGGGTCGGCAGTGGCGGTGAGGGCGAGGCGGGGAACGCCGGGATAATCCTCGGCGATCGAGGCCAGCTCGCGGTATTCGGGGCGGAAGTCGTGCCCCCACTGCGACACGCAGTGCGCCTCGTCGATGGCGATAAGGGCGATCTTCACCCCCTGCATCATCGCCTTGAAGCCCGGCATGACCAGGCGCTCGGGGGCGACGTAGAGCAGCTGCAGCTTGCCGGCCTTGAGGTCTCGGAAGGTGCGGGAGCTCTCCTCGGACGAGACGGAGGAGTTGAGCGTGGCGGCGTTGACGCCGGCCTGGCGCAGCGCCTCGACCTGATCGCGCATCAGCGCGATCAGCGGCGAGACGACGATGCCGACGCCCTCGCGGGCGATGGCCGGCACCTGGTAGCACATCGACTTGCCGGCGCCGGTGGGGAACAGCACCACCGCGTCGCCGCCGGCGGTAACGTGGCGCACCACATCCTCCTGCTGGCCGCGAAACGCACCGTGCCCGAACACGGTGCGGAGGATATCGGCGGGGTCGCGGGGAGGGGTGTCGAAGAGCGACTCAAGCATGGGGACAAGAGTCGGATGGCAGGGGTGGGGGTCAAGGGTTTGTTAAGGAGTTGAACGGGTCGGACGGTCCGCGGACCATCCTCCCCCGACCCTTGTTGACTGCGTACCCTAGAGGATGGGTCCGCAGCCCGTGCCTTCGAGGATGCCGGTATCCACTGCACCGAACAGGTCGTCCGGGTTGTAGTTGGGGAAGACGATCGTCTGGCCGTTGCCGATGACGTGCAGGAGCGGATGATCACTGGTGGTGTTGCCGTCCACCACCGAGTTCATCCAGCCGCAGATCGTGGGCCCCTGGGGGCCGTCGACGAGGAGGAGGCGCTTGTACTGCGCCGTCTCGGGGGCGGCGAGTTTCGGCGCGATCGCCGCGTGGAACTGCTCGAAGCTGATGCCGGCCCCGGCCGGGAACTCGCCCTCCACCACCGACTGCGCCGCAACCGGCAAGGTGAACGTGAGGGATATTGCAAGCGTAGCGGCGGCAAGTCTGGTCACGTCGATCTCCAACAGAGCAGAAAGACGCACAACATCGGGCGGCGAGAGATTCGGCAAGAGCCGGCGGGCGCCCGGGAAAGCGCCCGCCCTGCCCTCACTTCGCGTCGAGGAATGCCAGCGCGGTCTCGGCCAGGCGGGGCTCGGCCATCATGGTGTAGTGGGTGACGCCGGGCAGGATGGCGAGGCGGTTGCGGTTCATGCCCGAGCCGTCCCACTGGGCGTCCTGCAGGCCGCCGCCGAGCAGCTCGAAGAAGCGCGCTGCGTGGCCGGTGCGGACGGCGTCCCAGTCGCCATAGACCAGCATGGTCGGGGCCTCGAGCTTCGGAATCTCGGCTGACCAGTCGAAGTCCTTGCCCATGTACTGCATCTGGTCGAGCAGCCGGGGGAAGTTGGCCTCGGGGTCGGGGTTCACGGCAGCGAAGGCCTCGTACAGCGGCGAGCCGACCATGCCGGGCGCCGCGCTGGCGTTGATCGAGCGCATGCCCTGCTGGTTGTAGTCGTGCCACCCCGAGAAGGCGAAGGGCGAGGAGGCGACGACCAGCCGGTTCACCAGCCCGGCGTGGTCGAGCGCGAGCCGGAGGGCGATGCTGCCGCCCATCGAATAGCCGACGACGTCGACCTTGCCGTGGCCCAGGGCGCGGATCACCTCGGCGACGTCGGTGGCCATGGCCTCGAAGCTCATCGGGCGATCGAGCGGGCCGGTGCGGCCATGGCCCTGGGCCTCGACGGCGATCACCTCGCGGCTTTCGGCCAGCCCGGCGAGGACCGGGCCGAAGGTCTCGATGGTCATCAGGCCGCCGTGCAGCAGCACGAGCGGCGCGCCCTGGCCGTAGGTGGCGTAGTAAACCTTGCCGCCGTTGACGGGGACGTAGCCGGACTTGGTCGGGGTGGGCATGGCGGTAGCTCCTTGCTGAGCGAAAGTGTTCGCGGGGATGAGGGTTGCGGTCAAGGCGGTGGCGATGAGGGTGAGGACGGTGCGGCGGAACATGCGTGCTCCTGAGGTTCGGGCATGGCTTCGCCGGTGCCCGGGGATGGGGGTTGAAGTTCTTCAACGTTGCTTGCAGGACGGCCCCTCCCTGACCCTCCCCATAAAGGGGAGGGTGAAGAAGGCGTTGTGCTCGTCAGGCGGTCGGCGTCATGGGACTGCTCCCAGGGTGGCGAGGTGGGCCGCGAGCTTGGCCCAGCTCTCGAGCGTGCCCTCACGGAAGCCGCGGCGGATGACGGCATCCCGGTTGGCGGCGGTGTCGAAATAGGCCTCGAGGGTGAGCCGGGTGCGGTTGCCCGGCAGCGCCGCGAAGCCGATGACGCGTAGGAAGCTCGGCGGCGGGTTGCCGGCGAAGACCGCGTCGTCGAGCTGCCGGTTTCGATAGACGATGCGCTCGGGCGGCGTGATCTCGATGAACTCGCTGTCCGCCGGATAATCGCGGCCGTCGGGGCCGCGCATGACGTGGTACCAGCGGCCACCCTCGCGGAAATCGAGTTCCACCACCGGGTTGCTGAAACCCTGCGGGCCCCACCAGCGGCTCAGGTGGTAGGGGTCGGCGAACATCTTCCAGACGAGCTCCCGCGGCGCATCGAACTCGCGCTCGATCTCGAGGCGGCGATCGTCGGGAATGAGCGCGAGGTCCGGCAGCATGGATCAGCCCTTCGTCAGTTCGCCGAGGATCTCGTCGATGACGGCGTAGCCGTGCACCATGCCCTTCTCCATGCCGGAGGCGACCATGCCGTCACGGTCCTCGAGGTTGTCGAAGTTCGACACCGACCGGTAGTGGGTGATGCCGTTCTCCTCCTCGAAGGTGTGGGTCTCGAGCAGGGTCTTGCCGAAGAACATGTTCTCCATGCCGAAGGTCCAGACGAATTTCTCGGGCTCGACCACCTCGCGATACTCGCCCACGAAGATGTAGACGTTGCCGTCGGGGTCGTGTGACTCGACGCGCCACTTGCCGCCCGGACGCACCTCGAACTGGGTGATGTTGTTGCGCTGCCCCTCGGTGCCCCACCAGCGGGCGACGTGCCGGGGCTCGGTCATCACCTTCCACACCAGCGCGCGGGGCGCCTGGAAATCACGGGTGGCGATGACCACCGGTTCGTTGGCCGGGGCGTCGATCTTCAGGTTCGGCAATGCCATTTCTTCCTCCATCAGGGTGCTCAGGTAGGCGGTGAGGCGATCCATGTTCTCTTGCCAGAACCGCCAGTAGGTGACGAACCAGTGCTCCGTGCTCGCGGGCAAGGCTCCGCCGGTGACCTTCCGGAGGGGCCGGAAGGGGATGATCTTGGCTCCATGCATTTGCGATCGGGGCAGCGGCCTCGCTGTTAGTTCTTCGGGCCGCTCGCATCCCCCTTCTGCAGTTCCGCGAGGTAGTCGCCGAGCCGGTCGAGGCTCTGGTCCCAGAAGCGGCGATAGGCTTCGACCCAGTCGGCGACCTCGGCCATCGGGGCCGCCTCGAGCCGGCAGGGCCGCCACTGCGCCTCCCTGCCGCGCGAGATCAGGCCGGCATTCTCGAGCACCTTCAGGTGCTTGCTCACCGCGGCCAGCGACATGTCGTAGGGCTCGGCGAGTTCGCTGACGGTCGCCTCGCCATGCGCCAGCCGCGCCAGGATGCCGCGGCGGGTGGGGTCGGCGAGGGCCGAAAGCGTGGTGGACAGGCGGTCAGTCATTGCAGTCTCGGATTTAACCGGATGGTTGATTAACTGAGTGGTTGAATACGCTCCACCGTAGACGTTGTCAACCGATAGGTTGAATAAATTGCCCAGAGGAAAAGCCCCTCACCTCAGCTGCGCTACCGGGTGTGAGACCGGCGGAGAGGAGCTTGATGGAGCGCCAGCGGGTCGGCGGGTCGGTGGGGCCCATGCGGACCGCGGTCGGAAAATCGAGCAGCAGGTCGATGCGGCCCGCGGCGGCGCGCACCAGCTCGGCGGGCAGCTTGACGGCGAAGTGCTGGGGCGCGTCGGCGGTAACGTGCAGGGTGTCGACCAGCGTGTCGTTGACGATGACCCGCACGGTCTGCGGCATGGGCCGGCCGTCCTTCCGCACCGCGATCATCTCGAGCGACAGGGTCAGCGCCCCGGTGGCGGGCTCGCCGTAGGCGAAGCGGACGCGCGACGACGTGCCGACCGCGTGCGTGCCGTCGCCGGCCGGCCCTTCCCAGCCGCAGGGCTTCATCGCCCGGGCCGCCTCTGCACCGTCGGGCCGGAAGGAGACAATGGTGCCCAACGTGTACGTGCCGGCGACGGGCTGGTTCATGCAGGTCGTGGTCTGGTCGATATAGTAGGCGCGGTAGTTTCCCGGCACCGTCGGGTGGAGAGCCCACCAGAGTACCAGCGCATAGGCAGCGAGCAGCAGCGCGGTGAGCCCGTAGGCGCCGAGCTTAAGCGGGGTCGGCAGCGGGCGGGCGAGGTCAGACAAGGGCCAGGTACTCCGTCAGCCAGCCGACGGTGCCGAACCAGGCGCCCACCAGCATTGCCAGCAGCGCGACGGCGAAGACGATGCGGTTCCTGCCGAGCAGTTCGCAAAGCAGCAGCGGCAGCGGCGCGAGGCCCGAGACGAAGCGGAGCATCGAGGCCATGCCGGCGAACAGCGGCAGGGTCAGCGCCACCAGCGCGTAGGTCGCCATGGCGAAGCGGCGCTTCACCAGCAGGACGATGGCGAGGCCGTAGCCGAGGATCGTGGTGACCCCGAGGATCTGCGACGGGGTGGGCACCCAGCCTTCCTTCGGGCCATTGAGCAGGGCCTCCCAGACGAACACCGGCGGCAGGCCGAACGGGCGGCCCCAGGCGCGCTGCACGTGCTGGAAGGCCAGCGCATCCCCCACCTGGAAATGGAGGAAGGCCATGTAGGCGAAGAGGCCCAGCGGCGCGATGGCGAAGCCCAGCAGGATGTCGGGACGGGCGAGGACCGCCTGGACGAAGTCGCGCCAGGTGCCGCCCTTCTCGCGATGCGCCAGCCAGACCTCGACCAGGATGGCGAAGACGATGAAGACACCGACGATGCGGGTGGCGGAGAGGCCCCCGGCGAGGAGGCCCGCGAGCAGGAAGCGGCGCTGCCGCAGCGCCGCGAAGACGCAGACCGTGAGGAAGAGGAACAGCACCTCGGTGTAGAAGGTGGTGAAGTAGATCGAGAACGGCCCGGCCAGCAGGAACACCGAGAACAACGTGTAGGCGTAGAGATTGCGGCCGAGCAGCGGCCAGGCGATGCGGACCGCGCCGATGCTGAAGGCGATCGAGGTGGCGGTGGCGACCACCATGGTGGGCAGCGCCGTGAGGCTGCGCAGGAAGCCGACGATCAGCGGGTAGAGCGGGAAGAAGGCCCAGTTGCCGCCATTGCTCAGCTTGGGGGTGGGAAAGCCGTCATAGCCGACTTCCGCCAGGTGGACGTACCAGGGGCAATCCCAACGGCAGAGCCCGTCGGCGAAGTTCGCGAGCGTGGCCCCGTCGACGGTCGCGTCGTAGGCGAAGTAGCGGATCAACAGGCCCACCACGGCGGCGGTGAGCGGGATGAGGACCAGGGTGACGTCGCGGGAAAGCGTTCGGCTTGATCGCAGGGCGACGGCGTCGGTCATGACTCAGGATTCCGGTGCACCGGATTTCGTGTCCATCCATAACTCCGGACACGGCAATGTTATCCATGCCGGCCCCGCATGGCTCCCATGCAACAACTAATCCTACTCCCGCGCGTTGCGATGCGGTGTTGGATAGAGGGCACTTTCTAGCGTCGTCGCATGATCTCCAGTTTACCCCCGCGGCTGTCGCGCCGGCGCCTCCTCATGACCGCAGCGTTCTCCGCGGCGCTCTTGGCAACCACTTCCCTTACCGGACGGGCGCTGGCCGAGGCCGGCGAGACGGGGCCGTTCGACTTCGACAGCTTCACCGAGCGGATGCAGGCGCTGGCGCGCTTGCCGTATCAGCCCGCCCTGCCCCCGCTGCCGGAGGTCTATGCCACCCTCAACTACGATGCCTACCGGATGGTTCAGTTCGACGTCAGCCGCGCCAAGTGGGCCGGCGACGAGATCGGCTACCAGGTGCAGGCGTTCCCGATGGGATGGCTCTACAAGGAACCGGTAGCGGTGGCGGAGATCGTGGGCGGGGATGCCCACCCGATCGGCTTCGAGCGGGCCGATTTCCGCATCTTCGACAAGGCGATCGAGGCGCGGGCGGCGAAGGAGCCTTTCCCCGGGGTCGCCGGGTTCCGCATCAACTATCCGCTGAACAAGCCGGAGAACCGCGACGAGCTCGTCTCCTTCCTCGGCGCCAGCTATTTCCGCGCCCTGGGACGCGAGAACATCTACGGCGCCAGCGCCCGCGGGCTGCTGCTCAACTCGTGGCGGGACGGGCCCGAGGAGTTCCCGCGCTTTTCGGAATTCTACCTCGAGAAACCGGCCGCCGCCGACCAGCCGCTGACCATCTATGCGGCGCTCGAGAGCCAGAGCGCTACCGGCGCCTACCGCTTCGTCCTCACCCCGGCCGGAGCGGACCGGCAGGAGACGGTGATGGAGGTGACGGCGCGGCTGTTCTTCCGGGCCGACGTGCCGGAACTCGGCATCGCGCCGCTGACCTCGATGTTCCTGTTCGCCGAAAGCAACCGCGCGGCGTTCGACGACTACCGTCCGCAGGTGCATGACAGCAACGGGCTGCTGCTCGAGA
>JBQCFF010000087.1:0-8649 GCA_051959485.1 Devosia sp.
CTGATACCACCATCAGAAGTCTCGATTGGCCGGGGCGGCGCTGATGCGCTAAGGAGCGCGCGAGCCCCGGGAGCCGCCGATGACCCATCTGTCCGTCAACCTCAATGCCATCGCCATGCTGCGCAACCGGCGCTCGGTGCCGTGGCCAAGCGTGACCGGCATGGCGCGCCTCGCGCTCGACGCCGGCGCCGACGGCATCACCGTGCACCCGCGGCCCGACGAGCGGCACATCCGGCGCACCGACGTGTTCGAGCTGGTGGCGCTGCTGCGCGAGGACTATCCGGGGCGCGAGTTCAACATCGAGGGCTACCCCACCGAGGAGTTCCTGACGCTGGTCGAGCGCGCTGCCCCCGACCAGGTCACCTTCGTGCCCGACGATCCGCTGCAATCGACCTCCGACCACGGCTGGAACATCGAGGCCAACCGGGCGGTGCTGGTCCCGGCGATCGAGCGGATGAAGGCGGCGAACATCCGGGTGTCGCTGTTCATCAACGCCGATGCCTCGGCGCCGGCCGCTGCCGCGACGGTCGGGGCCGATCGGGTCGAGCTCTATACCGGGCCTTATGGCGGAGCGTTGCAGCCGGAGGTGGCGGCGGTGCACCTGCAGGCACTCAAGGAAACCGCCGACGCGGCGCGCCACGCGGGCGACAATGCCGTGCCGGGGCAGGGCGGTCTCCCCGTCAATGCCGGGCACGACCTCAACCTCGTCAACCTGCCGCCGCTCAAGGCGGCCATCCCCGACCTCGCGGAAGTCTCGATCGGCCACGCCATCACCGCCGATGCGCTGATCTACGGCATGGCCGACGCGGTGCGGCGCTACCGCGAAGCCTGTGCCTGAGACGTCAGAGCGCACGCTGCTCCCTCACGCTGGGTTGCGAGTAAGCCACGAGCCAGCGCGCGTTATTCCCCCCTCCACCGCCTGACGAGGGCAACCAACTCAAGGTCCCACTCCCGACCCACACCCACTGTCACCCCGGCGCAGGCCGGGGCCCATCCTGAGTGCTTTCGACCTCGGTGACGGTGCGGCTACCCCTCAGGCTGGATCCCGGCCTGCGCCGGGATGACAGCGTAAAACTGAGGCATCACAGCGACTTACCGAGTTTTCCCCACGCGCTTCTCCGCGATACTCCCGCCGTCACCCGCGAGGCTCTTGTCTCGCTTGCACCGCGGACTACCGCTTTGAGGCACCAGCCTCGCCAGTTCCGCCCATCCGCACCAACCCCGCGGCCCACGCTGGTGGGGGGCTCCCCTCGCCTCGGAACCGCAAATGTGGCACGCCGCCGCGCGCGTGCTGGACAGACACTTCGGCCCCGCGATAGAAGGCCTCTCCTGTTCATTCCGGCGGGGCCAAGGCCTCGCCTTTTGTCTGCAAGAGACTCCGTCATGACGAGCGTGAACGACATCCGGTCCAGCTTCCTCGGCTACTTCGAGAAGAACGGACACGAGCCGGTCGCCTCGAGCCCGCTGGTGCCGAGGAACGACCCGACCCTGATGTTCACCAATGCCGGCATGGTGCAGTTCAAGAACGTCTTCACCGGCGCGGAGAAGCGCGACTATGTCCGCGCCACCACGGCGCAGAAATGCGTGCGCGCCGGCGGCAAGCACAACGACCTGGACAATGTCGGCTTCACCGCGCGGCACCACACCTTCTTCGAGATGCTCGGCAACTTCTCGTTCGGCGACTACTTCAAGGAGCATGCGATCGAGCTCGCCTGGAACCTGCTCACCAAGGAGTGGGGCCTCGCCAAGGAGAAGCTGACCGCCACCATCTACCAGGATGACGACGAGGCGTTCGAGCTCTGGAAGAAGATCGCCGGGCTGCCCGAGGAGCGCATCGTGCGGCTCGGCGCCAAGTCGAACTTCTGGCAGATGGGCGACACCGGCCCGTGCGGCCCGTGCTCGGAGATCTTCTACGACCACGGCGAGAAGTACTGGGGCGGCCCGCCGGGTTCGCCCGAGGAAGACGGCGACCGCTTCGTCGAGATCTGGAACCTGGTGTTCATGCAGTTCGAGCAGTTCGCGGACGGCTCGCGCACCAACCTGCCGAAGCCCTCGGTCGATACCGGAATGGGCATCGAGCGGGTCGCGGCCGTGCTCCAGGGTACGAACAACAACTACGACATCGACCTGTTCAAGTCGCTTGTCGCGGCGACCCAGCAGGCGACCGGCTTCAACGGCGACCCGACGACGCCGAGCCTGCGCGTCATCGCGGATCACCTGCGCTCGATGAGCTTCCTCATCGCCGAGGGCGTGCTGCCCTCGAACGAGGGCCGCGGCTACGTGCTGCGCCGCATCATGCGCCGCGCCATGCGGCACGCGACGCTGCTGGGCGCCAACGACGCGGTGATCCACCGGATCGTCCCGACGCTGGTCAGGGAGATGGGCCAGGCCTATCCCGAGCTGGCGCGCGGCGAGGGCATGATCGAGGAGACCATCCGCCTCGAGGAGCAGCGCTTCCTGAAGACGCTGAGCCGTGGCCTGCAGCTGCTCGACGAGGCGAGCGCCGAGCTCAAGGAAGGCGACATGCTCGAGGGCGTCACCGCCTTCAAGCTCTACGACACCTACGGCTTCCCGCTCGACCTGACCCAGGATGCGCTCAGGACCCGCGGCATCAATGTCGACCTCACCGGCTTCGAGGACGCCATGGCCAAGCAGCGCGCCGAGGCGCGGAAGAGCTGGGCCGGCTCGGGCGAGGTCGGCGAGGACAAGGTGTGGTTCGCGGTTGCCGACCAGGTCGGCCCCACCGAGTTCCTCGGCTACGAGACCGAAACCGCCGAAGGCGTCGTCACCGCGCTCGTCAAGGGCGGGCAGATTGTGGACGCGCTGGCGGCCGGCGAGGAAGGCTTCGTCGTCCTCAACCAGACGCCGTTCTACGGCGAGTCCGGCGGCCAGGTCGGCGATACCGGTACGCTGGCCGGCGAGGGCAACGCTGCCGACGTGCTCGATACGGTGAAGCACAACGGCGTCTTCGGCCACAAGGTGAAGGTCACGGCCGGCACGCTGCAGGTCGGCACGCCGCTGCTGCTGAACGTCGACCATTCGCGCCGCTCCGCCATCCGCGCCAACCACTCCGCGACCCACCTGCTGCACGAGGCGCTGCGCCTGGTGCTGGGCGACCACGTCGCGCAGAAGGGCTCGCTGGTCACCCCCGACCGGCTGCGCTTCGACTTCGTGCATACGAAGCCGATCACGCCGCAGGAGCTGGCGGAGATCGAGGACCTCGCCAACGATATCGTGCTGCAGAACTCGGCGGTCGAGACGCGCCTGATGGGCGTCGAGGAAGCAAAGGAATCGGGGGCCCGCGCCCTGTTCGGCGAGAAGTACGGCGACGAAGTCCGCGTCGTTTCGATGGGGGACCCGACCGGCAATACGCTCGGCTGGTCGGTGGAACTCTGCGGCGGCACCCACGTGCGGCGTACCGGCGACATCGGCCTGATCACCGTGCTCGGCGATTCCGGCGTGGCCGCCGGCGTCCGCCGGCTCGAGGCGCTCACGGCCAAGGGGGCGCGGCAGCACGCGCGCGCCAATACCAACCTCGTGGCCAGCGTCTCCGACGCGCTGCATGTCGGCCCGCACGAAGTGTTCACCCGCATCGAGACGCTGCAGGAGAACCTGAAGAAGGCGGAGCGGGCGCTGAGCGAGGCCAACAAGAAGCTGGCGCTGGGCGGCGGCGGCAGCGCTCCGGCTTCGGCCGACGAGACCGTCAACGGCGTCACCTATGTCGGTCGCGCCGTCGAAGGCATCTCGGCCAAGGACGTGAAGGGCCTCGTCGACACCGAGAAGAAGCGCATCGGCTCCGGCGTCGTCACCGTCGTGCTGAAGGGCGAGGATGGCCGCGGCACCGTCGCCGTCGGCGTCACCAACGACCTCACGGCAAAATACTCGGCCGGCGACCTGATCAAGCTCGCCACTGCCGCGCTCGGCGGGCAGGGCGGCGGTGGCCGCCCGGACATGGCGCAGGGCGGCGGCCCCGACGGGTCGAAGGGTGCCGACGCCATCGCTGCGGTGCGCGGCGGGCTCTAGGCCGGGTCCGGGCCCGGGCCCTTGAAGCCGGTGGGCTCGGCGATTTCGCGGCGGCCCCGATACTCGGCCCAGCGCCCGGCGATCCGGGCGCGGGCGCCGTCGGCGAAGACGTTGGCGACGCCCGAAACGACGACCAGCGCCAGCCCGACCATGCCCACCGCATCGGGCACCTCGTCGAAGAAGAGGGCGCCGAAGATCAGCCCCCAGACCAGCTGGCTGTACTGCGTCGGTGCCACCCGGCTCGCCGGCGCCCTGACGAGCGCGGCGATCTGCAGCAGGTAGCCGACGCCGCCCAGCACGCCGCAGGCCAGCAGCCCGGCGAGCACCCACCAGTTCGGCCAGGTGAACCCGACCACCGCGAGCGCCACCAGGTTGGCGACGAGGGTGTAGAGCGCCGGGATCACGAACAGCGTCATCCGCTTCTCGGTGCCGGACACCAGCCGCATGGCGATCACCGAGATCGCCGCGCTGATCGAGCAGATCATCGCCGTCACGTGGCCCATCTCGATCTCGCGGAAGCCGGGCCGCACCACGATCAGCACGCCGACGAAGCTGATGAGCACCAGCGCCCAGCGTTCGATCCTCACCTGCTCGCGCAGCACCAGGACGGAGAGGATCGTGGCGAAGACCGGGGTCAGGAAGACGATGGAATAGGCCTCGGCCAGCGGGATGGTGACGAACGAATAGATGATCGACACCGCGCAGATCATGCGCGTCAGGCCGATCAGCTGCACCACCCAGAAGCGGTTGAAGGTGAGCGTGTCGCGCCAGCGGTCGGCCCTGGGCTTGGCCAGAAGTGCCGGGATCAGCGAGAAGATGGTGATGAAGAGCCCGATCTCGAACGGCCCCAGGCTGCCGCCCAGGCCCTTCACCATGGCATCGCCGGTCGAGTAGGCGACATACGCGAGGAGCGCCAGGACGACGCCCAGCGCGGCGGGGGAGAGCGAGCGCATCTACTTGCCGGCGACGGCTGGGCCGTTCGCGTCCTGTTGCCTCGCGACCCCCTGGTCTGCCTTCCCGATCGGCGGGCTGACCTCGGCCGCCGCGCTCGCCGGCCCGAACACCGACAGCCGCGAGAAGATGCGGATGCGCGTCTCGTCCGACATCACGTTCATGATGCCGCACACGGCCACCACCGCGAGCCCGCTATAGGCTATCACGTCCGGATACTCGGCAAAGAACATGGCGCCGAAGATGATGGCCCAGCCGATCTGGCTGTACTGCGCCGGGGCGATCTGGCTCACCGGGGCGCGGCGGGTCGCGGCGATGAACAGGATGTTTCCCGTGCCGCCGAGGCCGCCGATGGCGATCAGCAGCGCGAACTGCTCCCAGGTCGGCCAGTGGAAGGTGCCGGGCACCAGCAGCATCAGCACGCCGTTGACCACCACGATATAGCCCAGCGGCAGCCCGAGCAGGCTCACCCGCTTCTCGACCGGCGCTACCTTGCGCAGCGTCGTCGTGGTGATGCCGCCCATCAGCGCCGCCCCGAAGGCGAGCAGATGCCCCACCTGCAGTTCGCGGAAGCCGGGGCGCACCACCAGCAGCACGCCGCAGAACGTGGCGGCGAGGAAGAACCAGCGGTGCCAGCTGACCTTCTCGGCGAGGAAGTACACCGAGAGCGCCACCACGAAGATCGGCGCGAGGAAGGCGATGGAATACGCCTCGGCGAGCGCGATGTGGGTGAAGGCGTAGATGATGCACAGGTTGCCGATCACGCCCGTGGCGCTGCGCAGGTTCACCAGGAACGGGTGGTGCATCTTGAACGTGTCGCGCCAACGCTCGCCCTTGGGCTTGGTGAAGATGGCGGGAAGGAAGGAGAACAGCGCCGTCCAGAACGCGATTTCGAAGGGTGAGAGGTTGCTGCCAAATCCTTTGATGATGGCGTCACAGCACGAATAGAGCAGATAGGCTACGAGCGAAAACAGGACGCCGGAGGGCATCTGGGCAGATTCCGGGAGGGGAGGGGCGGCGGTGATATATCAGCGAGCTATACGCTGGGCCGGCGGGGGCGTCGATGGGCGCGGCAGCCACAGCGGCTAATTATTTCGTCTCTATTTGAATCGATCGCGGACGAGCGGTCCGATGGTTTCGATCTTGTTGGTCCACATGTAACCGACGAAATTGTCCGGCACCCCGGCAAGTTGCTCCGCCGTGTCGATACCTGCCGTGCCCGGGTCGCCGGCCCCGTAGGGCCCGAGCAGGATCACCTCGGAGCCTGCGTCGCGCATGCGCTGCAGGAACAGGTTCGGCCAGCCCCATACGAAGGGGGCGAGGTTGATCGGCAGCATCACCTTGGTGTTCCGGCAGGCGTCGGGGACGATCCCCAGCCAGCCCAGCCCCTCGTAGCCGAGCAGGCAGTTCACCAAGCTCCGGCGCGACCAGACGTTGAGCCCGTCGATCAGCTCGGCCGCACGGTAGGTCGGCGGATCGCCGCCATAGGCGCCCCAGATCGCCGGCCGCCAGTCCGGATGCTCGCCGAGCAGCGCCGCCAGCATGTCGCCTTCGCGGGCCTCGTTGCTCTTGTAGTTGACGAGGAACTTTCCCTCCGGGAACGCAGCCAGCACCTGCTTCAGCTCCGGCATCAGGCCGACGCCCTTGCCGCGGAACGGAAAGGTCTGGCCACCGTCGGCGGTGTAGCCGTAGCCGATGTCGAGCGCCTGCAGATAGGCCAGGTCGTGGCTGCGGGTCTCGCCGGTGCCCTCGGTCCGGCAGTCCACCGTCCAGTCGTGCAGCACGGCGAACTGCCCGTCGGTCGTCGGGTGCACGTCGAGCTCGACGATGTCGGCACCGGCCGCGAACGCCGCCTGCATGGAGGGGAGGGTGTTCTCTAGATACTCGTGCGTCGGCGGGTCAATCCGCTCCGCCGTGCAGGTGTCGTTGTCCAGCCCGTCGCGGCCGAAGGTCTGGTGCACGCCGCGATGGGCGATCAGTTGCACCTCGCCATCGGGCGCCGCGACGCGCCACGAGGCGTTGAAAACGTAGATCGCGGCGACGGCCACCACGAGCCCGACAACAACCCATCTGAGTCTGAACATCCTGCCCCCCGGGCGGCAAACTCACCGGCGTTCATGGCTCAAGTGTGTCTGTCTGCTGGCCTATTTCGCCCGGACGCGGTTGTTGCGCGCCCCGTGTTCCAGCTCCACCAGCCCCAGCTCTTCCAGTACGGGCGTGACGTAGTTGGCGAAGCGGCCGCGAAAACCCTTCTTCAACCCGTACCAGCCGCCGACCGGATTGTCGGGCGCGCGCGCCCAGGCCTCGACCGTGCCGGGCTTGGCGTCCTTCTGCTCGTCGGTGCTGCCCAGTTCCATCCAGTCGCCATGGGCCTTCAGCATGGCGTGGAGGTCATCGATGGCGCGGAGATGATAGCGGAGTTCGGTGCCGCTCGCGACGCAGACCAGGGCAGGCGGGTTCGCCGCCTCGTCCCGCCACAACGTGATCTCGCTGTTTCCCGGTGGCGTCTTGAGCCGCCACGGATCGTCCTTGGTGCCGGCTGTCGCCATCTTGTCCTCCCCGGCTGCTCAGTCGTGGCAGCATAGCTGAAGAGCGGCCGCCGGGGGAGCCAGCTGCGAGGCGGAGTCCGCCTCGCAGCCGATATCATTCCGCGGTTCAGGCCGCGGCCATCGCCTTCTTCAGGTTGGCGTCGACGGCGTCGAGGAAGCCCATGGTGGTGAGCCACTTCTGGTCGGGCCCGACGAGCAGCGCCAGGTCCTTGGTCATCTGGCCAGCCTCGACCGTATCGACGCAGACCTTCTCGAGCGTCGTGGCGAACTTCGCGAGTTCGGCGTTGCCGTCGAGCTTGGCGCGGTGGGCGAGGCCACGGGTCCAGGCAAAGATCGAGGCGATGGAGTTGGTCGAGGTCTCCTTGCCCTGCTGGTGCTGGCGGTAGTGGCGGGTCACCGTGCCGTGCGCCGCCTCGGCCTCGACGATCTTGCCGTCGGGCGTCATCAGCACCGATGTCATCAGGCCGAGCGAGCCGAAGCCTTGCGCCACGATGTCGGACTGCACGTCGCCATCGTAGTTCTTGCAGGCCCAGACATAGCCGCCCGACCACTTCAACGCCGAGGCCACCATGTCGTCGATCAGGCGGTGCTCGTACCAGATCTTCAGCTCGTCGAACTTCGCCTTGTAGTCGCGGTCGAAGATCTCCTGGAAGATGTCCTTGAAGCGCCCGTCATAGGCCTTGAGGATGGTGTTCTTGGTGCTGAGGTAGCACGGCACCTTGCGGTTGATCGCGTAGTTGAACGAGGCGTGGGCGAAATCGGCGATCGACTCGTCGAGGTTGTACATGCCCATGGCGACGCCCGACGACGGGGCGTCGAACACTTCGTGCTCGATCACGGTGCCGTCCTCGCCCGCGAACTTGATGGTCAGCTTGCCCTTGCCGGGGAAGCGGAAGTCGGTGGCCTTGTACTGGTCGCCGAAGGCGTGGCGGCCGACGATGATCGGCTGCGTCCAGCCCGGCACCAGGCGCGGCACGTTCGACATGATGATCGGCTCGCGGAAGATCACGCCGCCCAGGATGTTGCGGATGGTGCCGTTGGGCGACTTCCACATCTTCTTGAGCTTGAACTCCTCGACGCGGGCTTCGTCGGGGGTGATCGTCGCGCACTTGATGCCGACGCCGTG
>JBQCFF010000088.1:0-6294 GCA_051959485.1 Devosia sp.
TCGTGCTGCTCGTCTTCCTCGCCCTGATGAACCTCCTCGCCATCCTGCTGCGCCGCCGCTTCGAGCGTCGCTGGTAAGCCCTCACCCTGGATTGACCGCCATGTCCCTCGACACCGTGTCCGCCGCCCCGACCGCCACCGCAGTTCCCAACGCCCACGCCAAGATGGCCGGCGAGAAGGTCTGCGTCTTCTACGGCGAGAAGCAGGCGCTCTTCGACGTGAACCTGCGCATCCAGCCGCACCAGGTGACTTCGCTGATCGGCCCGTCCGGCTGCGGCAAGTCCACCTTCCTCCGCTCGCTCAACCGCATGAACGACACCATCGACGGCTGCCGCGTCAGCGGGAGGATCACCCTCGACACCGACGACATCTACGATCCGTCCATCGACGTGGTGGAACTGCGCGCCCGCGTCGGCATGGTGTTCCAGAAGCCCAACCCGTTCCCCAAGTCGATCTACGAGAACGTCGCCTACGGCCCGCGCATCCACGGCCTGACCCGCAACAAGAGCGAGCTGGACGAGTTGGTGCATTCGTCGCTGCGCCGCGCCGGCCTGTGGAACGAGGTGAAGGACCGCCTCAACGAGCCTGGGACCGGGCTGAGCGGCGGCCAGCAGCAGCGCCTTTGCATCGCCCGCGCCATCGCCACGCAGCCGGAAGTCCTGCTGATGGACGAACCCTGCTCGGCCCTCGACCCCATCGCCACCGCCGTCATCGAGGAACTGATCGACGAGTTGCGCGAGAACTTCACCATCGTCATCGTGACCCACTCGATGCAGCAGGCCGCCCGCGTCAGCCAGAAGACCGCGTTCTTCCATCTGGGCCGGCTGATCGAAGAGGGCCGCACCGAAGACATCTTCACCAACCCCAAGAACAAGCAGACCCAGGACTACATCACCGGCCGTATCGGCTGATCGGGACAAGGAATGTTGCAATGGCCTCGACGCTGAACGAGCACATCGTCACCTCCTACGAGGACGAGCTCACCAACCTCAACAAGGCGATCTCCGAGATGGGCGGCATGGTCGAGCAGGCGATCAGCGAAGGCGCCGTGGCACTGCTGAAGCTCGACCACGGCCAGGCGCAGCACGTGCGCACCTTCGACAAGCAGATCGACGGGATGCAGCAGCGCATCAACGATGCCGCCGTGTCGATCATCGCCCGCCGCCAGCCCATGGCCGCCGACCTGCGCATGGTGGTGACGGCGATCCAGGTGGCCAATGACCTCGAGCGCACCGGCGACATGGCCAAGCAGCTCGCGAAGCGCGCCATGCAGATCGAGAGCCTCGGCCTGGCGCCGAAATTCTACAATGGCATGAAGCACATGCAGGAGCTCGTGTCGCACCAGCTGAAGAGTGCGCTCGATGCCTACCTGACCCGCGACAGCCGGGCGGCCGTCGAGGTCTGCAACCACGACGACGAGGTCGACGCGATCCACAACTCGCTGTTCCGCGAGCTGCTGACCTACATGATGGAGGATCCGCGCAACATCACGCAGTGCACCCATCTGCTGTTCTGCGCCAAGAGCCTCGAGCGCGTCGGTGACCATGCGACCAACATCGCCGAGGCCGCCTACTATCTCGAGACCGGCCGCCACCTCGGGGCGGACGAGCAGCAACGCCAGAAAGGTTGAGGCCTGACCGATGAGCGCAACCATCCTGATCGTCGAGGATGAGGAGGATGTGGCGCTGCTGCTGCGCTACAACCTCGAAGCCGAAGGGTTTCGTGTCCTGACTGCCGCCTCGGGCGACGAGGCGGTGGAGCGTGTCCGCGAGGGCGTCCCCGACCTGATCCTGCTCGACTGGATGCTGCCCGGCCTCTCCGGCATCGAGCTCTGCCGGCGCTGGCGGGCCCGCGAGGAGACCGTCCGCACTCCGATCATCATGATCACCGCCCGCGGCGAGGAAGAGGAGCGCGTCCGCGGCCTCGCCACCGGCGCCGACGACTACGTGGTCAAGCCCTTCTCCATCCCCGAGCTGCTGGCCCGCATCAACGCGCTGCTCCGCCGCTCGAGCCCGCAGCTGATCACCGCCGTGCTCAAGGCCGGCGACCTCGAGCTCGACCGGACCAGTCACCGGGTCCGCCGCGGCGGGCGCGAGGTGCACCTAGGCCCCACCCAGTAACGGCTGCTCGAGTATCTCATGCGCCACCCCGGCCGGGTCTATTCCCGCGAGCAGCTGCTCGACGGCGTGTGGGGCAACGAAGTCTATGTCGACGAGCGCACCGTCGACGTGCATGTCGGCCGCCTGCGCAAGGCGATCAACCGCCACCGCGATGCCGACCCGATCCGCACCGTCCGCGGCGCCGGCTACGCCTTCGACGAACGCTTCTCCGCCCCCGTATAGGCGCCACCCGGATCCTCCCCCGCGCCGCGGGGGAGGGGGACCAGCCGCGGGCTGGTGGACGGGGCGTTCGCAACCCCCGTCCCACCCACGCGCACCTCTTCACCCTCCCCTTCATGGGGAGGGCCAGAGAGGGGCCGTCCGCTTCCCCGTCCATACGAACAGCCGACGTCCTGACCCTTGCCATCCCGCGCCCAGTTTGTTCATGTCCGAACAAACCGAGCGAGGAGACTACAATGAAGCGTGCCCTGGTGGTCTGGGGTGGCCTGGAGCTGCATGAGCCCGAGGCCGGCGCCCTGATCGTGCGCGATATCCTGCAGCAGGAGGGTTTCGACGTCACCGTCACGCCCGACTACCAGGCGCTGGGCCATTCGGCCGAGTACGACCTCGTCGTGCCGCAGATCACCGGGGGCGAGCTCGACCGCGAGACCACCATCCGCTTCTGCGCCGGCATCGAGGCGGGCACCGGCCTCGCCGGTTTCCACCACGGCCTCGCCACCACCTTCCCCGGCAACGCCCGCTTCCGCTTCATGGCGGCCTGCACGTTCGCCACGCACCCCGGCGACGTCATCGACTACCGCGTCGATACCAGGAACTTCCACGATCCGATCATGGCGGGCATCGGCAGCTTCCCGCACCGCTCCGAGCAGTACTACATGCATGTCGACCCGGCGGTCGAAGTGCTCGCCACCACCACTTTCTCCGGCGAGCACGCCAGCTGGAAGGCCAACCTGCAGATGCCCGTCGTCTTCAAGACCGTCTACGGCAAGGCGCGCCTCTTCTACACCGCGCTGGGCCACAAGCCGGCCGAGCTCGACAACCCCAGCATCAAGACCATCCTGCACCGGGGGCTGCTGTGGGCGGCGCGCTGATGGACCGTCGTCCGGTCGGCAATACCGGCCTCTCGCTCACCCGCATCGGCTTCGGCGGCGCTCCCATCGGCGATATCCGGCGGGCGCCCTCGGACATCGAGACCCGCCGCCTGCTCGACACCGCCTGGGACGCCGGCATCCGCTATTTCGACGACGCCCCGATGTACGGCAACGGGCTCGCCGAGCGCCGGCTGGGCGACTTCCTGCGCGACCGCCCGCGCGACGAATACGTCCTCTCCACCAAGGTCGGCCGCCTGCTCGTCCCCGACCGCGCCCACGCGCTCGAGCGCTACGGCGACATGCGTGCCCTGCCGTTCCGCTACACCTTCGACTACACCTATGACGGCATCATGCGCAGCTTCGAGCACTCGCTCCAGCGGCTGGGGCTCGAGCGCATCGACATCCTCTACGTCCACGATCTCGGCCGCTTCAGCCAGGGCGAGCGGCACGCGGCAAGCATGGAGCAGTTCTTCGAGGGCGGCGGTCTCCGCGCCCTTGTCGAACTGCGCGACACGGGGGCGGTGAAGGCGATCGGCGCCGGCGTCAACGAGTGGCCGATCCTCGACGAGCTGATGGACCACGCCCGCTGGGACGTCTTCCTCCTCGCCAACCGCTACACGCTGCTCGACCAGGAGGTCGTCGGCAGCTTCTTCCCGCGCTGCCGCCGCGAAGGCGTCGTGCTCGTCGATGGCGCCCCGCTCAACGCCGGCATCCTGGCGCTCGGCACCGCCATGCCCAACCCGACCTACGACTACCGCCCGGCGACGCCCGATATCCTCGACCGCGTCCGCCGGCTCGAAGCCGTGTGCGCCCGCTACGACACTCCTCTCGTCCGCGCCGCGCTGGCCTTCCCGCTCGGCAGCGACCTCGTCGCGTCCATCATCCCCGGCTTCTCGGTTCCCTCCGACCTCGGGACCAATCTCGGCCACTACCGCGAGAAGATCCCGCCCGAGCTCTGGCAGGACCTGAAGCGCGAAGGCCTCCTCCACCCAGACGCCCCGGTTCCCGAAACGCCGATCCTGCAGTAGGGTAGGGCGCTGCCGCCGGCCTCTCGCCAGGCGGTACGCGCCTACTCCTCCATCAGCTCCAGCAGCTTCAGGGTCGTCGCCCAGCTCCGGATCGTCATCGACTTGTAGGGCGCGGTGCCGACGATGCGGCTGAGCCGGCTCTTCGTCCGCTCCGCGCTCAGCCGCTGCGAGTAGATCACGCCCTCGCCCTGCCACACCTTGTCGACGCCCTCGCGCGGCGCGAACACCCCGAACGCCGCCTCGCCATCGAGGTCGATCAGGAAGATCGCGTCGCTGTGGTGCTTGTCGGGCTCCGCTCCGAACCCCTTCGGCCGCTTCTCGACCACGGCCTTGAGTTCGGCGTGGCTCAGCACCAGCACCTTGATCAGCTCGTCGTCGAGCTTGAACGTCGAGGTCAGCGCCTGCTCGATCTTCCGCGCGATCGTGCCCGCAGCGAGGGGCGAACGGAAGATCGCATTGCCGCTCTGGATATAGGTGCGGACGTCCTCGAGCCCGATCTCCTCCAGCAGCGCCTTCAGCCCCGCCATCGGCACCTTGTTCTTGCCGCCGACATTGATGCCGCGCAGCAGCGCCACATAGGTCGTCTTGCCCGCCATTCCGCCTCTTTCCTCGTCCGCAAAAAGCAGAGGCCGAGCTTCCGCCCGGCCTCGTGACTGGTTTCAGTGGCGGTGCGTCACCGCTTCCGCTTGTCCAGCTGGTGGTATGCCCGCCGCGAGTGGAAGTCGCAGTAAGGCTTGCCCTCGTCGGAGTGCTGGCCGCAGAAGTAGAAGTCCGGCGTCAGCGGGTCGCCGATCGGCCACTTGCAGGTGTGCTCGTTGAGCTGCAGCAGGCTGAGCCGCTGCTCCACCGGGATGAACAGCTCGGCGGCCTGCGGGGCCATTTCCATTTCCACGGCGAATTCCTCGTCCATCTTCAGCGCCGTGGCGCCCTGGATGGCGCCGCCACCACCACCGCCCATCGGGCGCGACTTCAGCACCGCTCCGAGGCTGCTGCCGCCGCCACCGCCGCCGAAACCACCACCCGCCCGCAGGCTGCTGCCGGCGGAAGGGGAGGCGACGCGGCGCGCTGCCGGCCGCGGCGTCTGGCGCACCCGCGGGGCGGAGCTTGCCGGCTTTGCGCGGCCGCTCAGCTTCAGCCGATGGACCTTGCCGATAACTGCGTTTCGGGTAACGCCCTCGCCCAGCACGCCGGCGATCTGGCTGGCGCTCAGCCCCTCAAGCCAAAGTTTCTTGAGCAGCTCGACGCGCTCTTCAGTCCAGCCCATGGCCAATCCAGCTCCTAACCGTTTCAGGATTGCTGGCGGACTCCATCAGCTGCCATCGCCGGGCACGATGGCTTGCTACTCTACACATCGTAGGTCTGCTGGGTCCGCCACACGAGATATCGTGTCCCAACGCCTTGATACTACACGGCTGGCGGAATCCCGATCAAGACTCGGGCCGGAATTACACGGGGAAAACAAGGCCCTGTGGGTTCGCGCCCGGAAGCCTGAGTCAAATCAGGCACTTGAGGCCTCTCCGTTGACTTGAACGCTGCACAAAGGCATATGGAAAACCCTCCACGCGCCGCCTTCTGCAGCGCGTTTTTGGTTTCTGTGGGGCTTTTGCAACAGTCCCTGAACTGCCCGCGAAAGGGGTGCTCAAATGTCTGCGCTATACGGCACGTATGCCCGGTCGAACCTCGCCTTCGAGCGGGGGGAGGGCGTGCGATTGTACGCGCAGGATGGGACCGAGTACCTCGATTTCCACGCCGGCGTGGCGGTCAACGCCCTCGGCCACGGTGACCCGCACCTGGTGGCGGCGCTGAAGACGGCGGCCGAGAAGGTCTGGCACACCGCCAACACCTTCACCATTCCCGAGCAGGAGCGGCTCGGCCAGCGTCTCGTCGAGAACACCTTCGCCGATGCCTGCTTCTTCACCAACTCGGGCACCGAGGCGGTGGAGTGCGCGGTGAAGACCGCCCGCCACTATTTCTGGGCCAAGGGCGAGCCCGAGCGCTACGAGATCATCGCCTTCACCGGCTCCTTCCACGGCCGCACCATGGGCATGATCGCCGC
>JBQCFF010000089.1:0-2818 GCA_051959485.1 Devosia sp.
GGCCTTGTCGTCGGGCAGCCCGAGCAGGATCAGCGGCGCGCCGCCCTCGTGCGTCTCGTAGTGCCCCTCGAGGGCCGCCACCTTGGCCGGCTGGTGCTCGAAGGTGTTGAGCCCGTGCAGGTCGCCGACGAAGATCTGCACGGGCGTCACCAGCGCCGCCATCCACATCGCCATCGAGAACATGATGCGCGCCTGCCGGTTCTGGCTGTCGCGCAGCAGGTGGTAGCCCCCGACCGCACCCACCGCGAAGGCAGTGGTGAGGAACGCCGCCAGCACCGTGTGCACCAGCCGGTAGGGGAACGACGGATTGAAGATGATGGCGAACCAGTCGACCGGCACGAACTGCCCGGCATCGTTGAAGGCGTAGCCGGTCGGCGTCTGCATCCAGCTGTTCGCCGCGAGAATCCAGGTAGCCGAGATCAGCGTCCCCAAGGCCACCATGGCCACGGCGAACATGTGCAGCCCGTCGCCGACCCGCTTGCGCCCGAACAGCGCGATGCCGAGGAAACCCGCCTCGAGGAAGAAGGCGGTCAGTACCTCGTAGCCCATCAGCGGCCCGATGATCGGCCCGGCCTTGTCGGAGAAGGCGGCCCAGTTGGTGCCGAACTGGTAGCTCATGACGATGCCCGACACGACGCCCATGCCGAAGGTCACGGCGAAGATCGTCTTCCAGTAGTCGAACAGCCGCAGGTAGGCCTCGTCGCGTTTCCAGAGCCACAGCGCGTTCAGCACCGCCATGAAGCTGGCAAGTCCGATCGAAAAGGCTGGAAAGATGAAGTGAAAGGAAACGGTGAAGGCGAACTGGAACCGCGCCAGCAACTCGGCGCTCAAACCAAAGGACATCGCTGTCTCCGATCGCTGCTTGCAGTCGGTATAGTCCATCAAGCTGGGCAAAACGATGCCACAGCGCCGCGCCGCTCTGTCGCGCGTTCCACTGCCGCGCGGCAACATGTCTGGATCGCGCGCAAACGGGGCGTTGCAGCCGGCGTTGCCGGCGCATCGAGACGATGGCCTCCCGATGGGCGTCACTTGGCCCCGCGGCACCATTCTGCTCTACTGCAGGCTTCTGCGACTGGTTCGAGGCGTTACATGCGGGTTTTCTTCTATGGCGGGTGCCACGCGCCCGTCCTCGAGACGCTGTTCAGGGCGTCCGCCGCGGGTCCGCACCGGTTCAGCAGCCTGCAGAACTTCGAGTTGATCAATGCCGGGACGCCGTTCCCGTACGAGCGGCTGACCGACTACGACGCGGTGGTCTATTCGCCGATCCGCAACAAGGGCGAGTGGAACACCGTGCACCTGCAGGAGCGCTGCGACGCCCTCCGCATCCCCACCGTCCGCTTCCCCTGGCTGCAGTGGAACGGCTATTTCCCCGACGTCACCCAGATCGATCGCCCGCCCCACCTTTGGGGCTATCAGCGGCTCATCGACCGGGCCGGGGAGGGCGCCAGTTTCAGCGACCTGCTCGCCGAAGCGCGACAGGGATTCGACCCCGTGGCCTACGCGCAATATTCCTTCGATCGGTTGGAGGAGAGCGAGGCTGACGTCGATATCCCGATCAGCGGCTTCATCCGTGAGCAGTACCGGCAGCAACGGCTGTTCCTCACCCCCAACCACCCGGCGCTGCCGCTCTACATCCATGTGCAGAAGCAGATCGCCAGCCGTCTCGGCATCCCGCTCAGGGAGTTGTCGCGGCACGAGGAGTGCCATCCCGACAGCCTGATCATCCTGCCGACCGTCCGCGACGCGCTCGGGCTGAGCTTCAGCGGCGGCGAGTACCGGCCGGCCGAATGGAAGAGGGGAATCGGCCTCGAACCGTTCCTGACGCTGACGCTGGAGCTGTTCGGCCGCGCCGCCGCGCCCCTCGCCAGCGCATCGTAAGAAACCGGCGATGTAGCGAGGGAAAAGGGGTGGCTCCGCGAGCTGGACTCGAACCAGCGACCATTCGATTAACAGTCGAACGCTCTACCAACTGAGCTATCGCGGAACAGGGTGCCACCGAAGGCAGCGCCCGTTTAGGGGCTTTGGTTTGCTTTGGCAAGCCTGTTTTTCCCCTCGCTCAAAAACCTGCTGTGGAGCTTGCGAGCCGCAGCTCCGCCAACGCCAGATCCTCCGGCGTGTTTACGTTGGCGAAGGGGTCGCCCGCGTCGTCGACCGGCCATTCGACCGTCAGCGCACCGGCCGCCGCAGCCAGCGACTTGAGGCTATGCGGCGCGGTGCCGGCCCGGATTCGGTCCGGCAGGTCCTGAAAAGACGCCAGGCGCCAGATCGAATTGGTGGGGTAGGGCTGCCCGCCATAGCTCGCGATTGCTGCGGGTGCGTCACTTAGACCCGCCAGCAGCCGGGCCACATAGTCCGCGGGCAGGAACGGGGCATCGACGGCAGCGCAGACCAGCAGCTCGGCGTCAGTCCCGATCGCCGCTAGCGCCGCGGCGAAGCCCGCCAGCGGCCCGGCATAGTCGCCCGGCAGATCCGGCATCGGCACGACGCCGTCGGGCAGCCCCAGCCTCGCCGGATCGTGCGGGCCGTGCGCCACGAGGACCGGCCGGCACCCCGCCAGCGCTGGCATCACCCGGTCGAGCAGCCGGACCCCGCCGACCCGCAGCTCCGCCTTCACCACGCCGCCCAGGCGCTCGCCGCGCCCGCCCGCGAGGATTACGGCTGCGACCGTCCCGGTAGCCTGTGGGCCCATGCTTCGTTCACCTTGCGTAAAGTTGGTCGCTGCCATATGAACCCCGCTCGGTGAGGCCACGTGGCGGAGTGGTTACGCAGCGGATTGCAAATCCGTGAATACCGGTTCGATTCCGGTCGTGGCCTCCAA
>JBQCFF010000090.1:0-14087 GCA_051959485.1 Devosia sp.
ACAACCTAACCAACGGTGGGGGGGGCCGGGACCCGCCCCGGCGACGGGGGGGCGGGGCACCACCCGATGGGTGGTGGTGGGGGCGGTCCGCACTCCGTTGTCTGCACTCAAAAAACCGGGGTTATGCTGAGGTAAGGGGGCTGAAGGGGCGGCCCGGACTCTGAGGCCCTTCAACCCTCCAGCCGCACCGCCAGCCACTCATGCCCACCGGCCCGCGCATGCGCCGCCGCGTCCATGCCCCTGGCGTCCTTCCGCTTCGGATCGGCGCCGAACAGCACCAGCATCGCCGCGATCGCCGCGTCGCCATGCTGGGCGGCGACGTGCAGCGGCGTGAACCCGTCCGCCTGCGCCTGGTCCGGCTCGGCACCGGCGCGCAGCAGCTTCTCGACCAGCCCGGCATTGCGTCGCGCCGTCGCCGCGTGCAGCGCCGCGACTCGCTGCGGGTTCTCCGCCTGCCGGCTCACGTCCGCGGTCAGCGGCAGCAGCCGGTCGAAGGCGGCCGCATTGTCGAAGAACGCCGCCAGCGCCAGCGGCGAGAAACCATCGCGCGACAGCGCGTTGCCGTCCCAGCCGCGCCGGAACGCCGCCTCCAGCGCCGGGTCGTCCCCCACGATGATCGCCTCGTAGGCGTCGAGCTCCGACAGCAGCGCCCGGATGGCCGCGACTGCGTCGGGCTTGCCCATATCGGCCGCCCAGGCGCGCAGCGACGCCCCGCCCGAATGCCGGCTGCTCGCCAGCGCCGGGTCATGCGCCAGCGCCTGCCGCAGGGTTTCGATGTCGCCGCCGGCGACAAGCTCGAACGGGTCGCTCATGCCGCGACCATAGCCTGCCGCCGGCGGCGCTTGAAGCGCCTACTGCGCCGCCCCGGCCTCGATCACGCCGCAGGCGATGCGGTCGCCCGAGTTGCCCGACGGGTCGGTCTTGTAGTCGTCGGGATCGGCATGCACCACGATGGCTGAGCCGTCGGCGTCGAACAGGCTGTTCTCGCCTTCGCCGAGCGTCACGTTCTCGTCCGTCAGGTCGACCAGCGCACCGGCGCCTTCGGGCGGCACGGTGATGTTCTGCAGGTCGCCGGCATGCGGTCCCTCGGGGTTGTCCTTGCCGTGCTTGTGGCTGGTCGGATTGAAGTGCCCGCCGGCCGATTCGAACTTGCCCGCCGCGTCGCAGTCGCCCTTCTCGTGGATGTGGATGCCATGGTCGCCGGCGGGAAGGCCGGTCAGTTGACCCGAGATATGCACCCCGGTGCCGGTGCTCATCAGCTCCAGCGTGCCGAGGCTCTTGCCTTCGAGGTCCATCACGTTGGCGGTAGCGGTCTTGGCGTCCTGGGCCAGTGCCGGCAAGGCAAGCGCGGCAAGGGCGGCGAGTGAGAGGGCAATGCGTTTCATGAGGAATTCCTCCTTTCAGGAACGGAGGGGCAACGCCAGGACCGCAGCCCTGTTCCCTGCGAGGCGGAGCTTGGCGGAGGGGGCATCCACGGGCGCCAACCTGTGCTAAGCCACCCTCGAGGAGACTGCCATGACCATCGACGACCGGCCCCGCATCGTTGGCGGCGGCCCCAGGAAGCTGCTCTACACCGTCGACACCATCCGCCGGATGGGCGTCGGCAAGGCGGCCAAGGCCCTCACTTCGCACAACACCTGCAAGGCCTGCGCCTATGGCATGGGCGGGCAGCGCGGCGGCATGACCAACGAGCTCGGCGAGTTCCCCTCGGTCTGCAACAAGTCGGTACAGGCCCAGTCCACCGACATCCAGCCGCCGATCCCCAACGAGGCCTTCCTCCACCCGCTCTCCGACCTGCAGCAGCTGACCGGCCGCGAGATGGAAAAGCTCGGCCGTCTCAACACCCCGCTGTTCCGCCCGCAAGGCGGCGATCGCTACCAGCCGGTGAGCTGGGATTTCGCCATCGCCCACGCCGCGGCGCACCTCAAGACCACCGATCCCGGCCGCAGCTTCTTCTACTCCTCCGGGCGCTCCTCCAACGAGGCCGGCTTCGTCTTCCAGCTGCTGGCCCGCGTCTGGGGCACCAACAACGTCAACAACTGCTCCTACTACTGCCACCAGGCGACCTCCGAGGGCCTAGCCACCACCATCGGCAAGGGCACTTCGACGGTCGAGCTGGAGGACCTGACCGGCGCCGACCTGATCTTCGTCATCGGCGCCAACCCGTCCTCCAACCACCCCCGCTTCATCCACATGCTGAAGCACTGCCGCGATCGCGGCGGCGACGTCATCGTCATCAACCCGGCGAAGGAACCGGGGCTCGTGAAGTTCGCCGTGCCGAAAAGCCCCGGCTCCATGCTCTCGGGCGGCACCGAAATCGCGTCCGATTACCTGCAGCCCCGCATCGGCTCCGACGTCGCGCTGTTCAAGGGCCTGATGAAGGCCATCCTCGCCGCCGGCGCCGAGGATCGCGCCTTCATCGCCGCCCACACCGCCGGCTTCGACGCCCTCCGCGCCGACCTCGACGCCCTCACCTGGGCTGAGGTCGAGGCCACCTGCGGCATCCCCCGCGCCGATATCGAGCGCGTCGCCACCCGCTATGCCAACCGCCACAACGTCGTCTTCGCCTGGGGCATGGGCATGACCCATCACCTCAACGGCGTCGCGAACGTCGAGGCCATCGCCAACCTGGCCCTGCTCCGCGGCATGGTCGGCCGCCGCTTTGCCGGCCTGCTGCCGCTGCGTGGCCACTCCAACGTCCAGGGCATCGGCACCATCGGCGTCAAGCCGGTGGTCTCCGAGCAGGTCTTCGCCGCCATGGAGCAGGCCTTCGGCATCACGCTGAGCCGCGACAAGGGCTACGACACCCTGGCCGGCCTCGAGGCGGCCGAACGCGGCGAGGTCGACGCGGCTGTAATCATGGGCGGCAACCTGTGGGGCGCCACGCCCGACACCGCCTTCGCCTCCCGCGCCCTCGGCAGCATCGGCTTCAAGCTGTTCCTGACCACGACGCTGAACCGCGGCCACGTCCACGGCCTCGGCGACGGCGAGGTGCTGATCCTGCCCGTCACCGCCCGCGACGAGGAATGGTCGCCCACCACGCAGGAGTCGATGTTCAACTACGTCCGCCTCTCCGACGGCGGCATCAGGCGGCTCGACAACGTGCGCCCCGAGACCGTCATCCTCTGCGATCTCGCGGCCCAGCTCGTCCCCGGTTGCCCGATCGACTTCGCCGCCTTCAAGCAGCACGCGAAGGTGCGCGAGGCGATCGCGAAGATCGTCCCCGGCCTCGAGCAGCTCGCCGACATCGACGTGGCGAAGCGCGAGTTCCACATCGGCAACCGCCTGCTGCACACCCCCGAGTTCGGCACCCCCGACCGGAAGGCGCACTTCGTCGTCACGCCCACGCCGCTCCCCGGCACGCGCCTCACCCTCGCCACCGTGCGCTCCGAAGGGCAGTTCAACACCATCATCTACGAGGAGCACGACAGCTACCGCTTCAAGGCGGGCCGCGACGCGATCTTCCTCAACCGCGACGACATGGCCGAGTTCGGCGTCACCGAGGGCGGTCGGGTCACCCTCGCGTCCGACCACGGCCGCATGGAGGGCACCGCCACCGTCTTCGACCTGCCGCGCGGCTCGGCGCTCGCCTACTACCCCGAGGCCAACGTGCTCTGCGGCACCGCCGTCGACCAGCGCTCCCGCACCCCGGCCTTCAAGTCGATCCCCGTGTGGATCGAGCCGCGTTGACTCGCTGCCTCAGCACTTCGGCCTAAACCCATGTCCGGATTCAGCTTCCCCACCGAAACGTTCGACTTCCTCGCCGGCATCGCCGGCCATAACGACAAGACCTGGTTCGACGCCAACCGCCCGCTCTACGAGGCCGGCTACGTCGCCGCGGGCAAGGCCTTCGTCGCCGAGATGGGCCCGCGCCTGCGCGCCATCTCGCCCGAAGTACAGTTCGATCCGAAGGTCAACGGCTCGATCACCCGCATCAACCGCGACATCCGGTTCAGCAAGGACAAGCGCCCCTACAAGGAGCATCTCGGCCTCTGGTTCTGGCATGGCGACCGCAAGGGCTGGGACAAGCCGGGCTTCTGGTTCAGCCTCACCCCGACGGCGGTGTACCTGGGCGCCGGCATGCACGGCTTCGAGAAAGCCATGCTCGACGAGTTCCGCCAGTCGGTCGTCCACCCCCGTTCCGGCAAGGCCCTGCTCGCCGCCGTCGCAGCCGTACAGGCCAGGGGGCCCTACGAAATCGGCGGCAAGACGCGAAAACTGCTACCCAAGGGCTTCACCACCGATCCCGACCGGCGCGACTACCTGCTGCACGAAGGCCTCTACAACTCGATCGAGCTCCCCGTCGCCGCCGCCCGCGACTCCGACTTCATCGACCGCTGCTTCGAGCACTACGCGAACTGCTGGCCCATCGCCAAATGGCTGCTCGACGAAGGCATCGGGCAGTAGCGGCTACGCCTCCAGCCGCCGCCGCAGCTCCTCCCGCAGCACGTTGCGCATCACCTTGCCATTCTCGTTGCGCGGCACGGCGTCGATCTGGAACAGCCGGTCGGGCACGCGCTCGTTGAGCTTCTGCCGCGCCGCCCGGATGAGGCCTTCGCCGTCGAGCGGGGCAGGGGAGACGATCGCCGCCCAGATTTCGTCGATCCCGGCCGCATTGGCCACACCGACCACGGCGACGTCCGTCACGGCCGGGTCGAGCCGCAGCACTTCCTCGATCAGCTCGGGCGCCACGATCACGCCGCCCCGGTTGATGATGTCGCCGGTTCGCCCGGTGACGATCACCAGCCCATCAGGCTCGATGCGTCCGAAGTCCCCCGGGTAGAACCACCCATCCTGCGTCGTCTCGGCCGGCCGCCCCTGCTCGTCGACGTAGAAGGCGAGTTCGTCGCACTTGATGCGAAGCGTTCCGGCGTCACCCGGCGGCAGGACTTCCCCCGCGTCGCTGACCGCCTGGGCCGCCGCCCAGGGCATCATGTGGCCGGCCGAGCCCTCATGGCGCTCGAAATCCGCGGATGTGGAGAAGGATACGAGGCCAAGTTCGGTCGAGCCGTAGCCTCCGAGCACCAGATTGGAGAGGCGCGACCGGATCTCGGCAAGCATCCTCAGCGGCAGCTTCGAGCCCGCGACCAGCACGCAGCGGAGACTGGGTGGCGGGGTGGCCGACCCCAGCGCCTTCAGTAGCCCGTCGATCTGGATCACAGCGCCCATCAGCCAGCTCACGCCGAAAAGCCGGGACAGGTTGAGCGCGTCGGCGTAGCTCGACGAGAAGCAGAGCAGGGAGCCGGCGGTATGGGCGATGAGGGGCGTCAGGGTGCCGGCGATGGTGGAGAACCCCATCATGTTCAGCGTAGCGCCACTCAGTGCCCGCTGTGGGAGCGCCTGATAGGCGTGGGCCACGCGAAGCTCGATTACGCGATTGGTAATCGCCACGCACTTGGGTTTGCCGGTCGTGCCGGACGAATAGACGTAACGGAACACGTCATCGGGGTTCGGAAAACCGGGCATGGCCATCAGGCCCGCGTAGTCGACCGGCTTCGTCTCATCGAAGGCGAACCAGCGCGCGTCGACCTTCCGGACCGGGAGCTCCGAATCCGCCAGGTCGTCGCGATCCGTCAGGAACAGGGTCGGCCGCGGCCCCGCCTGCTGCGTGACATAGGCCGTGCCTACCGAAGCGGAGCGGATGCCCAGCAGCGCCAGGGCATAGATCATCGCCGTGTGGTGGATGGGATTGCGAATGTCGAGGACGACGAGCGCGCCGGGCTGGATTCCCAGCGTGCGCAGCACCTCGACCGCCGCCGACACCGAACCCATGAGCGAACCGAAGCTCGCCACCCCGCCGCCGAATGCAATGGCCGGATCCTGCGCGGAGCGTCGCGCCTGATGGACGATGGCCTTTACGAGCTGCACTGGCTCAGAAGTGGACGTTCACGCCGGTGCGGACCACCAGCCCGGAGGGCGTGTACTTGGAGGTGTATGCGCCCTTGGCCTCGTCGTTGACGTTAATATCGCCGGACGCCGCAAGGGGGGACAGCGAGTACATCAGGCCCTCGGTCTTGATGCTGACACTGTCGTTGACCGCCACCTCGACGCCCGCGCCGCCCACCACGCCGGTGACAAATCCCGAGCCCTCGGCGGGCGCACCGGCCTTGGCGAAGTCCTGGATCAACGCTGAATAGCTGGCGTTGCCGCCGGCCAGGCCGAGGGTGCCGTAAGCGAGGACCGGCCCATTGGTGACGCCCAGGCGGCCCCGCAGGGTCAGCAGCGAGTCGAGGCGCTCGTCCGCATCCGCGAAAGGCGGCAATGCCTCCGTCGACGAACCGTCCACGGTGGTGAGGCTGCCATCCGCCTCGATGCCAATCACAAACTGCTCGTTCAGCTGCTGGTTATAACCGACCGTGAGGCCTGCAAGAGCACCTTGGGTCGAAAAGCCGAACACCGCGTCGCCTGACGTCGTTAAGTCGCTTGTGGTCGAAACGACTCCGAGCGTCGCGCCCACGTAGGCGCCACTCCAGTCGAACGTCGACTGGGCGACCGCCACGTGCGGGACCACGAACCAGATCGTTGTGCTGAGCGCCGTCGCTGCAAGCAGGGCCACCCGCATGCCAAATCCCCCCAAACCGAATTCTGCGACGCTGATTCTAGCATATCGTATCCTAACGGAATCGCTATGCTTTCTAGGTTACAGCACCAGTGGAATGAGCGGCCGGCAGCGCGCTTCAGGCGCCTCGCACCTGCGCCAGCAGCTGCTCCCGCAGCCGGTGCCGCATCACCTTGCCGTTCTCGTTGCGCGGAATGGCGTCGATGATCACCACCCGGTCGGGCGTGCGCTCGCTGAGCTGCGTCCGGGCCGCGGCAATCACCGACGCGCCGTCGACCGGCGCTTCGCAAACCACCGCCACCCAGATTTCCTCGAGGCCCCGCGCATTCGGCACCCCGACCACCGCCAGGTCGGTGAACCGCGGGTCGCGCCGCAGCACCTCCTCGACCGCCTCCGGCGCCACCACCACGCCGCCGCGGTTGATGATCTCGCTCGTCCGCCCCGTCACCACCAGCAGCCCGTCCGGCTCGTAATGCCCGACGTCGCCGGGGTAGAACCAGCCGTCTTCCGCCGTCATCCGCACCGGCTGACCGGCCTCGTCGACATACACGGCGAGCTCGTCCGTCTTCACCCGGATCACCCCGTCGCGACCCGGGGGCAGGGGGGCGCCACTCTCGTCCACCACCTCAACCGCCACGAACGGCATCGGCCAGCCGACCGAGCCTTCGTCGCGCTCCAGGTCGATCGGTTCGGCGTTGGTCACCCGCCCCATCTCGGTCGAGCCATAGACGCTGATCACGTGGTTGCAGAGCCGCGCCCGCATTTCCCGCAGCTGCGGGCGGATAACGCGCGAGCCGATCAGCCGCACCGTCCTCAGGCTCGGCGGCGGCGCATCGTCGCCCAGCGCCTGCAGCACGCCCTGCAACTGCGCCACGCTGCCGCTGAGATAGCTGACGCCGAACACCCGGATCATCTGCAGCACCTCGCCGCCCGAGCCCGCAAAGCACAGCAGCGCGCCGTTGGCGGGCGCGTGGAACGGCATCATCGAGCCGACGATCGTCGAAAAGCTCATCGTGTTGAGGATGGCGCCGGTGCCGCTGCGATAGGGCGCCTGCAGTGCCGCATGCGAGATCCGCAGCTCGAGCGACCGGTTCGACAGCCCCACGCATTTCGGCCGCCCCGTCGTCCCCGACGAGTAGATCAGCCGGAACACCTCGTCCGGGTTGCTGAACCCCGGCTTGTCCAGCAGCCGCTGGTAGTCCACCGGCTGGCTCTCGTCATGCGCGAACCAGCGCGGATCGATGCGCCGCACCGGCAGGTCCGGCGTGCCGGCGAGGTCTTCGCGGTCGGTCAGCAGCAGCGCCGGCCGGGGCCCCGCGCGCTCCAGCACGCTCGTCCCGCCCACCGACGCCGAGCGCAGTCCGCACAGCGCCAGCGCGTAGATCATCGCGATGTGGTAGACCGGGCTGCGGATATCGAGCACCACCAGCGAGCGGAGCGGCAGCCGGAGCTTCTCCAGCACCTCCACGGCCGCTGCCGTGGCGCCCATCAGCGCGCGATAGGTGACCACCCCGCCGGCAAAGCCGATCGCCGGCTCCTGCTGGTAGCGCCGGGCGCTGTAGACGACCAGCTTGGCGAGGTCCATCAGCCGGGGTCGCCGGTCAGAAGTGGAAGTTCAGGCCCGTCCGGAAGATGAAGCCACTCGGGTGGTAGGTCGCGGTGGAATCGCCCTTGCCGGCGAACCCGTCGCCGCTCAGCGAGCCCAGCGTGTAGCCCAGCACTTCGGCCTTCACCGTCAGGTTGTCGCGAATGGCATGCTCCACGCCGATGCCACCGATGATGCCGACGACGAAGCCCGACATCCTTGCCGCCGTTGGCTCCTCCTCTTCGTCCAAGGGGAACTCATCGACCAGCAGGGCCGAGGCCTTGACCTGGCCGCCGGCCAGCCCGCCGGTGACGTAGAACAGCGTGTTGGTGTCGTTGGTAAGGACGCCCAGCCGGCCGCGCAGGGTGAGCAGCGACTGCAGCTCTTCCTCGAACTCGGCCGTCCAGAAGCCGCCGTCCTCGGTGCCGCTATCCTTCAGGAAGGCGACGCTGGCGTCGCCCTCGATGCCGATGACCAGCTTGTCGTCGAGCCTGTAGTTGAAGCCCGCGGTCAGCCCGGCGAGGGCTCCGACGCCGTCGAAGCTGAACGTCCCGCTGGCGGCCTCCCCCAACAAGTCGTCGAAGCTCCAGTCGATGCTGCCGGTGCTCTTCACGATGCTGACGACGCCGCCGACATAGCGACCGTTCCAGTCGAACGCCTGCGCGCCGGGGACCAGGAAGATGACCGAACCAACCAGAGCCGTCGCGGCGAGCAGAGCCTTACGCACGATTGTCCCCCAAACCAGCGGTGAGTCGCCGCCTTACTGTGTGGAACGCTAGCACGTTCCCGGCGCCGGGTGCGTGCTGCATCGGCAACATGCCGCGGCAAATAGTGGCCAAACCAAGGTTCCCGCCGCGATTTTTCTTTTTGCGCAGCGAGCGCAACGCCTCTACCCACGTTACCTCGCGTGGAGGGCTCCCGGATGACCATGCCGCAGTTTCTATCCTTCGCCATCATCGCGGTGATGATGGCGGCCTTCGTCTGGGGCAGGGTGCGCTACGATCTGGTCGCCGCCGGTGCGCTGCTCATGGCGGTGGGGCTGGGCGTCGTCCCGGCGAAGGAGGCGTTCTCCGGCTTTTCCGATGACATCGTCATCATCGTCGGCTCGGCGCTGGTGGTGAGCGCCGCCGTCTCCCGCTCGGGCGTCATGGAAGCGGTGCTCGGCCGCTTCGCCCCCAACGTCACGCAGCCGCGGCTCCAGCTGCTGCTGCTCGTCACCGTGGTCGGCCTGCTCTCCGCCTTCGTCAAGAATATCGGCGCGCTCGCCATCATGATCCCCATCGCCTTCCAGATGGCCCGGCGCGCCAACGTCTCCCCCTCGATGTTCCTGATGCCGATGAGCTTCGCCGCGCTGCTCGGCGGGCTGATGACCCAGATCGGCACCTCGCCCAACATCATCGTCTCGCGCGTCCGCGAGGAGCTCACCGGCAAGAGCTTCGAGATGTTCGATTTCACCGCCGTCGGCCTGCCGCTGACCCTCGCCGGCATCGTCTTCCTCGCGCTCTTCTACTGGCTGCTGCCGGTGCGCAAGCGCGAGGGCCTCAGCGTCGGTGAGGCGGTCGAGATCAAGAACTACACCACCGAGGCGACGGTGGGGGAGGGCGCCGCCATCGTCGACCGGACCGTCGGCGACCTGCAGAAGCTCTCCTCCGGCCGCGCCATGGTCACCTCCATCCTCGGGCCGCGCGGCAACCGGCGCATCCCGTTTCCCGATGCCGCCCTGCGCCAGGGCGATCGCCTCATCATCGAGGGTGAGCCCGAGGCGCTCGACCGGCTGGTGGAGCAGGGCGGCCTCACCCTCTCCGACCGCGCCCACCACACCCGCGATCTTCTCACCGTCGAGGCCATCATCGGCCCGGCCTCGCCGCTGGTCGGCACCACGGCGCGTGACTACGCGCTGTTCGCCCGCACCCGGCTCGACCTGCTCGCCGTCTCCCGCCGCGAGCGCCGCTTCACCGAGCGGCTGCGCGACATCCGGCTCGAGGCGGGCGACGTCGTGCTCGTCCGCGGCGGCCGGCGCCATATCGGCGGCTACCTGCACGACCTCGACCTGCTGCCTCTGGCCGAGCGCAACCTGCAGCTCGGCAGCGTCCGCGACCGCCTCACCCCCATCGCCATCCTCGCCGTCGCCATGGTGGTGACGGCCTTCGGCTGGGTGCCGGTCCCGGTCGCCTTCTTCGCCGCCGCCGTGCTGATGGTCGCCTCGGGGGCGCTGCCGCTGCGCGACATCTACCGCCAGCTCGATGGCCCCATCCTGATCATGCTCGCGGCGCTGATCCCGGTCTCGGATTCGCTGCGCACCACCGGCGCCACCAACATCATCGCCTCCGGCCTGTCGGAGGTCGCCATGGGCCTGCCCCCCTGGGCCGCGCTCGGCCTCATCATGCTGGCGGCCATGGCGGTGACGCCGTTCCTCAACAACGCCGCCACCGTGCTGGTGATGGCGCCCATCGCCGCCAGCTTCGCCGGCGACCTGGGGCTGCGCCCCGAAGCGTTCCTGATGGCGGTCGCCATCGGCGCCGGCAGCGATTTCCTCACCCCCATCGGCCACCAGTGCAACACCCTGGTGATGAGCCCCGGCGGATACCGCTTCGGCGATTACTGGCGCCTCGGCCTGCCGCTCTCCATCCTCGTGGTGCTGATCTCCATCCCGCTGCTGCTGCTCGTCTGGCCGGTGGCGTGAACGCCGGCCGCGCCGCGGCCAGCCGTCGTGCCGCCCCGGCTTGCCCGCGGCGAACGTATCCCCTACATACGGCGCCAAATTTCCAGCAGCTTCAGCGACGGGGGTAGTGCCGCATGGCGCGCCAGTTCATCTATCACATGCACGGGATGACCAAGGCCTATTCGAACGGCAAGAAGGTCCTCGACAACATCCACCTCAGCTTCTACCCCGACGCCAAGATCGGCGTGCTCGGCCCCAACGGCTCGGGCAAGTCGACGCTGCTGCGCATCATGGCCGGCATCGACACCGATTTCACCGGCGAGGCCTGGGCCGCCGACGGCGCCCGCATCGGCTACCTGCCGCAGGAGCCGCAGCTCGACGAGCAGCTCGACGTGCTCGGCAACGTCATGACCGGCGTCAAGGAAAAGAAGGCCATCGTCGATCGCTACAACGAGCTGATGATGGAGTATTCCGACGAGACTGCCGACGAGGCGACCCGGCTCCAGGACATCATCGACAGCCAGAACCTGTGGGATCTCGAGTCCCAGGTCGAGGTCGCCATGGTCGCGCTCGGCTGCCCGCCGGGCGACTCCGACGTCGTCAACCTGTCGGGCGGCGAGAAGCGCCGCGTCGCGCTCTGCGCCCTGCTGCTCAGCCAGCCCGACCTGCTGCTGCTCGACGAGCCGACCAACCACCTCGATGCCGAAACCACGCAGTGGCTCGAAAAGCACCTGCGCGAGTTCGCCGGCGCCGTGCTGATCATCACCCACGACCGCTACTTCCTCGACAACGTCACCGGCTGGATCCTCGAGCTCGACCGCGGCCGCGGCGTCCCCTACGAGGGCAACTACTCGGCCTACCTCGATGCCAAGGCCAAGCGCTTCGCCCAGGAGCAGTCGGAAGATGCCGCCCGCGCCAAGGTGCTGGAGCGCGAGCGCGAGTGGATGGGGCAGTCGCCGCAGGCCCGCATGGCCAAGTCCAAGGCCCGTATCCGCGCCTACGACGAGTTGGTGAAGATCAACGAGGCGCGCACCCAGTCCAACACCGCGCAGATCATCATCCCGCCCGGCGAGCGCCTCGGCCAGAACGTCATCAGCGTCGAGAACGTCACCAAGGCCTATGGCGACCGCGTGCTGATCGACGACCTGACCTTCAAGCTGCCGCCCGGCGGCATCGTCGGCGTCATCGGCCCCAACGGCGTCGGCAAGACCACGCTGTTCCGCATGCTCACCGGCCAGGAGCAGCCGGATTCGGGTGGCATCACCGTGGCCGACAACGTCCACCTCGGCTATGTCGACCAGTCGCGCGACAGCCTCGATCCCAACAAGACCGTCTGGGAGGAGATCTCCGGCGGCAACGAGATCCTGCTGCTCGGCAAGCGCGAGATGAACTCCCGCGCCTACACCTCGGCCTTCAACTTCAAGGGCTCCGACCAGCAGCAGAAGGTCGGCAACCTGTCCGGCGGCCAGCGCAACCGCGTCCACCTCGCCAAGATGCTTAAGAGTGGCGCCAACGTCCTCCTCCTCGACGAGCCCACCAACGACCTCGACACCGAAACCCTCGCCGCCCTCGAAGAGGCCCTCGAGGAGTTCGCCGGCTGCGCCGTGATCATCTCCCACGACCGCATGTTCCTCGACCGCCTCGCCACCCACATGCTCGCCTACGAAGGCGACAGCCACTTCGAATGGTTCGAAGGCAACTTCCAGGACTACGAACAGGACAAGATCCGCCGCCTGGGCGCCGACAGCGTCAACAACCACAAGGTCAGCTACAAGCGCCTGACGCGGTAAGTAATCTTCCGTTAACCGTACACCGGCCTTCTGGCTAGGCTTTGGAGGTCGCAGCATGCCCGTGATTCGCGAGAAGCAGGCCCACATCTGGGAAAGAGACCCGCTCGACTGGTACGTTGAACCACCAGAGTGTTCTGCAGCCCTATTTCGGATGGAAGCATTTGAAGGCTTAGTATGGGATCCAGCTTGTGGGCTTGGTCGAATAGTAGAGCAGGCACGCGTAGCAAATCTAGAGGCAGTCGGCAGTGATGTCGTCCGTCGTTCTGAGTATTGTGAGCGCAAGTCGGACTTCCTGCAGCGTACGTTTGAGCCGAATTTCAAGAACATCGTCACGAATCCGCCGTTCGGGAAAGCGGAGGAATTTGTGAGAGAAGCCATCCGCATCACACCACAAGGTGGAAAAGTGGCGGTCATCTTGCCGTTGGTGTGGGTTTCCGGATTTTCCAGCAAGAGAGATTGGCTTCCTCACTCCCCCTTGCGCACGCTGTATCCGATCTCGCCGCGACCCTCTATGCCTCCTGGCAAGGTGATTGAGGCGGGGGTTAAGCCCGGCAATGGAACAAAGGATTTTGCTTGGCTAGTATGGGAGGTTGGATATACTGGCCAAGCGTCGGTCAAATTCATGAACACCAATACTGTAAAGCAATTTTCGAAACGGACCGGCGCTCGCAAGGGGGTAGCGCATGGCAAAGGCGTCACGGAGTGGGCGGGTACTGCGTAATGGTGATGCGGCTCTTATTAAGAGCATGATCGCGAGAGGGGATAGACAACACGATATCGCTGCATACTTCGGCGTAAATGGAGGTCGCGTAGGTGAGATATCCAGAGGTGCGACCTTTCCTGCTATAGCACCAGCAGCCGGATCCTTGCCGCCGAGTCCTCCGTATCTCGTAATAGAAGCTGCTCATACGGCGACGGTTCAGACGATGCGACGCGAGCTAGCAAGGCTGGGTGCTGGTGCGGCGTTGCTGACTAAAGCGGACAAACTGATCACCGCCATGCAGAACAGCGAGAGGGCTAGGGACGGGGTGTAAACGGGGAAACGGCCCGACGGCCAGTCGGCACAAGTCATTCCCCATACGCCACGAACGCCGGGAGAACCCCGCGCTCGCAAAGCGGCGATGGCGGCTTGTAGTTCGGCTGATACCCCGGCGCAGGCCGCGGCCCATCCTGAGCGCTCTCCACTAGCGTGAGCGTGCGGCTACCCCTCAGGCTGAATCCCGGCCTGCCCCGGGATGAGAGCATAAAAGCTGCAGCATCACAGCGACTTACCGACGTATCTCCCGGGTCCTCAACGCCGTGCGACACTCACGTCCATCCGCTGCACCGAAGCGAGACCGGAATGAGTAGCGGGCGCCGCCAGCGGGGGAGGTTCCCTCCGCCCACCACCGATGCCACGCGCCATCCTCTCCCGCTTGCGGGGGAGGGGGACCATGCGCAGCAGGGTGGAGGGGGGAGCAACAAACTCAAGCCCCGAGGTCCGCAACGCCG
>JBQCFF010000091.1:0-19612 GCA_051959485.1 Devosia sp.
GCGGCGATGCTGCACATGGGGGCGTTCACGGCCACCATCATGGCGGCGAACGTCGCCGGCATCATCATTCCGAACCAGAAGATCGTGGTCGCCGACCTGAAGGCCGGGCGCACGCCCGACGCCAAGTACGGCAAGATCGCCAAGCAGCGCAGCCTGCACAACAACTACCTGACGCTGCCGGTCATCTTCTTCATGCTGTCGAGCCACTACCCGCTCGCGTTCGCGACGCAGTGGAACTGGGTGATCGCCTCGCTGATCTTCCTCGAGGGCGTGCTGATCCGGCACTTCTTCAACACCCGCCACGGCCGGAAGGGCAACCCGACCTGGGTGTGGCCGCTGGTGGCAATCATCTTCATCCTCTGCGCCTGGCTGTCGAGCGGGCCCAAGCTGCCGACCGGGGCCGAGACGGCGCCTTCGCCGCAGGCGACGCTGCTGATGCAGTCGCCGCATTTCGAGGAGGCGGCGCAGACGGTGATCGCCCGCTGCTCGATGTGCCACACGGCCGCGCCCGACTTCATGGGCATCGTCGAGCCGCCCAAGAACGTCATCCTCGACAATCCGGTGGCGGTCGCCAACCATGGCGAGCAGGTGGCGATCCAGGCCGGCTACAGCCACGCCATGCCGCCCGGCAACGTCACCGACATGAGCGACGACGAGCGGGCGCTGCTGGTGGCGTGGTTCAGGGATGGATCGAAGTGAGCCGCCGCGTCCTCAGGGGCAGGGTCCTGAGCTTCCTCGGCGAGCCGCAGGCCCGCGACGATCACGCCTCCTACAGTTACATCGAGGATGGCGCGGTCGAAATCCTGGACGGCAGGATCGTGCGCGTCGGCGCCTTCGAGGGCGCCCACGCGCCGGACGCGCAGATCGTCGACCATCGGCCGCACCTGATCATGGCTGGGTTCGTCGACCCGCATATCCATTTCCCGCAGATGCAGGTGATCGGCGCCTATGCCGGCGGGCTGCTCGAGTGGCTCAACACCTACACCTTCGCGGAGGAGCAGAAGTTCGCGGATGAGGGGCACGCGAGCCGCATCGCCTCGCGCTTCTTCGACGAACTGGTCCGGCATGGCACCACGACCGCGGCCGCCTACTGCTCGGTGCACCCGCAGTCCGTCGATGCGTTCTTCGGCGAGGCCGAAAGGCGCAACATGCTGATGGTCGGCGGCAAGGTGATGATGGACCGCAACGCCCCGCCGGCGCTCTGCGACACGCCGCAATCGGCCTATGACGACACCAAGGCCGGCATCGCCAGATGGCATGGCAAGGGCAGGGCGCACTACGCCATCACGCCGCGCTTCGCCATTACCTCGACGCACGAGCAGATGGCGATGGCCGAGGCGCTGGCGGGCGAGTACCCGGACATGCACATCCAGACGCATGTGAGCGAGAACCTGGCCGAGATCGCCTTCGCCAACGAGCTCTTCCCGAACTACGGGGACTATGTCGGCATCTACGAGAAGTTCCACCTGCTGGGGCCGAAGACGCTGCTGGGGCATTGCATCCACCTGAGCCACCGCGAGACCGAGGTGATCGCGGCGACGCAGTCGGTGGCGGTGTTCTGCCCGACCTCGAACCTGTTCATCGGCTCGGGGCTGTTCGACTACGAGCGCCAGCACCAGCACGGCGTCCGCATCGCCACGGCTACGGATGTGGGGGGCGGCACCTCGTACTCGATGCTCCGCACCATGGACGAGGGCTACAAGGTGCTGCAACTGCGCGGGCAGCGGCTCACGCCGCTCCGGTCGTTCTACCACATGACCCTCGGCAACGCCCGGGCGATGAGCCTCGAAGGCCGGATCGGCTCGCTCGAGCCGGGCAAGGAGGCCGACATCGTGGTCCTGAATTCCGGGGCGACACCGCAGATGAAACTGCGTATGGAGACCGTGGATTCCCTGGAGCAGGAGCTGTTCCTGCTGCAGACCTGCGGTGACGATCGCGCCGTGGCCGAAACCTACGTGATGGGCGAGCCGCAGAAATCCAGGCTGGCGGCGTAGCGCCACGCCCTCGTGGTTCGACAAGCTCACCATGAGGGCTGCTTCAAGGGCGGGGACCCTGCAGGGACCTCATCCTGAGCTTGTCGAGGACGAAGGTCGGGTACGCAGAAGGAATGAACATGGCTTACGTGGAAAAGTCCGGCCTCAAGGTCGATGAGCTGCTGGCGGATTTCGTCGAGCGCGAAGCGATCCCGGGGACGAACGTCACGCCGGAGCAGTTCTGGAGCGGCCTCGCCGGGCTGGTGCGTGATTTCGCGCCGCGCAACCGAGAGCTGCTGGCCATCCGCGACCGGCTGCAGGGCCAGATCGACGAGTGGCACCGGCAGCACGGGCCGGTGAGCGCCGACCCCGCCGGCTACGAAGCCTTCCTGAGGCAGATCGGCTACCTCGTGTCGGAGCCGGCCGACTTCACGATCGAGACGACCGGGCTCGATCCGGAAATCTCCTCCCTTTGCGGCCCGCAGCTGGTCGTGCCGGTGTCGAACGCCCGCTACGCGCTCAACGCCGCCAACGCGCGCTGGGGCAGCCTCTACGATGCGCTCTATGGCACCGACGCCATCTCGCGGGATGGCGAGCTGGCGCCGGGACGGGGCTTCAACGCGGCGCGTGGCGCGGCGGTGGTGGCGCGGGCAGCCGAGTTCCTCGACAGCGCCGTCCCACTCAGCTCGGGCAGCCATGCGCAGGTGACCGGCTACCACGTGGTGAAGGATGGCGAGCGGCGGGTGTTCGTCGCCGATACGGCCGCCGGCCGGGTCGGACTCAAGGACCCGTCGGCATTCGCCGGCTACGGCGGTACCGAGGAGCGCGGCGAGCTGGTGCTGCAGCACCATGGGCTGCACATCATCCTCGTCATTGACCCCAGCAGCCCGATCGGCTCGACCCACAAGGCGGGCCTCAGCGACGTCATCGTCGAGGCGGCGCTCACCACCATCCAGGACTGCGAGGATTCCGTCGCGGCCGTCGATGCCGAGGACAAGGTCGTCGTCTATCGCAACTGGCTCGGGCTGATGAACGGCACGCTCGAGGACACGTTCGAGAAGGGCGGCCAGACCATCACGCGGCGGCTCGACCCCGACCGACAGTACAAGGACGCAGACGGCCAGCCGCTGACGCTGAAGGGCAGGGCGCTGCTGCTGGTCCGCAATGTCGGCCACCTGATGACCACGCGCGCCGTGCTCGATGCCGAGGGCAATCCGATCGGCGAGGGGCTGTTGGACGCCGCCGTCACGGTGCTCTGCGCGCTCAGCGACAAGGTGAACTCCACCACCGGCGCCATCTACATCGTGAAGCCGAAGATGCACGGGCCGGACGAGGTCGCCTTCGCCTGCGAGATCTTCGCGGCGGTGGAGAAGATGCTGGGGCTCGCGCTCAACCGCATCAAGATCGGCATCATGGACGAGGAGCGGCGCACTTCCGCCAACCTCAAGGCTGCGATCTACGCGGCACGTGAGCGGGTGTTCTTCATCAACACCGGCTTCCTCGATCGCACCGGCGACGAGATTCACACCTCGATGCTCGCCGGCCCGGTGCTGCGCAAGGACGACGTGAAGGCCGAGCGCTGGATCCAGTCCTACGAGGACCGCAACGTGCTGATCGGCCTCGCCGCCGGCCTCTCGGGCAGGGCGCAGATCGGCAAGGGCATGTGGGCACGCCCCGACGACATGGCGGCGATGCTGGCGAGCAAGGCCGCGCACCCCAACGCCGGCGCCAACACCGCCTGGGTACCCTCGCCGACGGCGGCGACGCTGCACGCCCTCCACTACCACCAGGTCGATGTCTTCGAGGCGCAGAAGCGCCGGCACAACCAGCGGACGCCCGGCCTCGACGCGCTGTTCTCGATGCCGGTGCTGGACCCGGCGACACTCGACAAGGCGCAGATCCTGCGCGAACTCGACAACAACGCGCAGGGTATCCTCGGCTACGTGGTGCGCTGGGTCGACCAGGGGGTCGGCTGCTCCAAGGTGCCGGACATCAACAATGTCGGGCTGATGGAGGACCGGGCCACCTGCCGCATCTCCTCGCAGGCGGTCGCCAACTGGTTGCAACACGACCTGGTCAGCGAAGCCGAGGTGCGTACGGCGTTCGAGAAGATGGCGGCGGTCGTCGACGGCCAGAACGCCGGCGATCCGCTCTATCGCCCGATGGCGGGGCACTTCGACAGCTCGATCGCCTACCAGGCGGCGCTGGCGCTGGCGCTGGAAGGGGCGGCGCAGCCTTCCGGCTATACCGAGCCGATCCTTCACGCGGCGCGTGAACGGGTGAAGGCGCAGGCCTAAGGGGACGTCGCAGCGCGCCGCGGCGACCGTTGCAAATACTGGCAAAACGGCTTTGCAGCGTCAGGAATCGCTAAGGTTCCCGGCGTCACGATTATTTGCGCGGGCAACCATGGTCGTGCGCGCATCGTTCGGAGGGCAGGCCAACCCTCCCCGGCCTCAATGAGACCAAGAACGATAGGAGTGAACAATGAAGCGTTCGATGATTTCGTCCCTCGCTCTCACCGCCGCCATGCTGATTTCGAGTGCCGCGTGGGCGCAGACCATGGTCGGCCAGCAGAGCGTCTCCGCCGAGGACCTGCCGAAGGTCCAGGCCCAGTGCAACACCCTCGCCGCCAAGGCCAAGGAGTCGCTGGGCTCTGCCACGGAGCAGAAGACCGACGACGCCACCGGCGAGAACAACGGCGGCGACACTGGTACCGACAACGATTCCGCTTCGAGCAGTGACAACGGCGCCAGCGACATGAGCGCTCAGTCCGAGGTGCCGAACGGTACCGACCAGGCTGTCACGACGGTCGATCTGTCGCTGATCACGATCGAGGAGTGCAAGGCTGCCGGCCTCGTGCAGTAAGCGCTCCAACCGAGGGTAATGGCAGGCGCGGTGCATCGCATCGCGCCTTTGTCATTTGGGGCGGTTGCCGGTGGCCATGGCGAGGGAGTATTTTGCACGGAGCGCAGACGGGAGAGCACCATGCACAGATTGATCGCATTGCTGGTTCTGGGAGCAGGGCTCGCGACACCCGCCGCCGCGATGTCGATCCGCGGCGTCCAGCTGTCGCCCACTGACGCGGCGCGGGTTGATCGGCAGTGCGACGCCTTGCGCTTCAGGACGTTCCGCTCGCTGGGGTCCGAGCCGCCGGACGAGCCGCCTCCCGGCTATGTGGTGCCCGATCCGTCGAGCTACTGGTCCGAGAATGCCGATGCCAGCGACGCGGCGCTGATCAGGGGTGTGGATCTCGACGCGATCACCGTCGCCGATTGTCGCGCGGCGGGCTTCTACGACAACTAGAGCCGCGTCTCGGCCCCGAGTTCGAACACCGGCAGGTGGATGGCACTGGGGCGCTGCGGATCGTGGAACACCTCGATGTCGGCGGCCTCCAGCGTCACCGCCTCGCCCAGCTTCTCGTCGGTGCCGGTGTTGCGGGCGTAGCGCGGGTGCGCGCCGCTCGCCACCACGATGCGCAGCCGGTGCTCGCGCCTGAACGTGTGGGCGGTGGCGTGCATCCGGAGCGTGATCTTCCAGATGTCGTCCGGCACTGCCGGATCGGCTGAAGTTTTCCGCACCAGCCCATCGCAGATGTTGGTCGAGGCGCCGGCCTCGTCCACGTCGGACAGCCGGACGAAGAAGTCGGTGTTGACGAGGCTGGAGCGGGCATGGAGCGTCACCCGCACCTGGCCGATCACCGTCACCTCGTTGAACAGCGGCTCGGAGGTGTAGACGAGCACGTCCTCGCGGCTTTCGAGCGGCTTCTGGTCCATCGGCCCGGCCCCGACGAAGGCGAACATGGCGCCGCCAACGGCGGGCGTCGGATGGCGCGGATCGTAGCGGTAGGTGTCGGGCTCCGAGGCCGCTACCGGTCGCGGCGACAGCACCCCCTGGGGATGAAGGTGCCAGATCTGGGTGTCGGTGGGGCCGGGCGGCCAGCTGGCGAAGCCGTGCCATTCGTCGCGGCCGGAGATGTGGATGTGCACCGGGCTGCGGTCGAGCTCCGGCTCCCCCAGCAGGTGAACGTTCATCCACGCCAGCGTCTGCCGCGCGCTCTCGGCCTGCAACTCGCCGGAGACGTGGACCCACGGCCCGACGGTGAGGTGCGGCGTGTGGCCGGCGTGGACGAGCAGCGCGTAATCGCGCAGCAGCTGGTCGAGCATGAAGTCGTACCAGCCGGAGGTGAAGCTCACCGGTGGCGTGCGGGCGCCGATCCGGTGGGTGTGGTCCATCGGCTCCCAGAAGACATCATTGCCCACCGCCTCGGTCATCCAGCGGTGCCAGAAGGCCACCTCGTGGCCGACGACGCGGCGGTCGGCGTCCTTGAGCGGCAGCTTCATGGTGGCTCGCAGGGTGACCCGGTCGATGCCGCCCGTGAACATGTGCCGCATCAGCCGCAGCGGATCGGAGCGGATACCCTCGATCGTCTGCAGCCAGCTGAGCCACAGCCCGACGGCGAAGCTGCCGCCGGGGAAGACGATTGACTTGAACTCGGCGCTCGTCACCTTCACCGCCATGGCGGATCGTTTCGGCAGGGCGTCGCAGATCGCCCATTGGGTATAGCCGAGATAGCTGGGGCCGGAGGTGCCGAGCCGGCCGTCGAACCAGGGCTGGCGCTTGATCCAGTCGAGCGTCGCCAGTCCGTCCTCGCGCTCGTGGCTCAGCGGGTCGAAGGTGCCGCCGGACTTGTCGGTGCCGCGGCAGGCCTGCAGCACGACGTTGTAGCCGCGCTCGGCGTAAAGTTCGCCCACGGTCGAGAAGCCCGACAGGCCGTAGGGCTCACGCATCAGGATGGTGGGGTGGGGGCCGGTCATGCGCGGCTCGAACAGCATGGTCGCGAGCTCGATGCCGTCGCTCATCGGCACCATGATGTCCTTGGTGATCTGCGCCCGGCACTTGCGCTTCGGCAGCTTGAAGCGGTCGGCGATGAACCGGCTGGCGAGACTCATTGCACGAAATCGAACCGGTCGACGTCGAACAGGCCCTTGTCCGTCAGCTTGACGTGCGGGATCACCGGCAGGGCGAGGAACGCCACCTGCAGGAATGGCTCGGGCAGCGTGCAGCCGAGCGCATAGGCGGCCTCGCGCAGGTGGTGCAGCTTGTCGGCGACGGCCTCGAAGCTCAGCAGGCTCATCAGCCCGGCAATGGGCAGGGCCAGTTCGGCCACCGGGCGGCCACCGTCGGCCACCACGAAGCCGCCACCGAGCTCGATCAGCCGGTTGACCGCCGTGGCCATGTCCTCGTCGGTGGCTCCCACGACCGTGATGTTGTGGCTGTCGTGCCCCACCGAGGAGGCGATGGCGCCACGCTTCAGCCCGAAACCCCTGGCGAAGCTGCGGGCGATGTTGCCGTTCCTGCCGTGGCGCTCGATCACCGCGATCTTGATCACGTCGTTCTCGAGGTCGGGTAGGATGCCGTCGTCGCTCACCTCCAGCGTGGCGTCCTCGCGGTAGGTGAGGATGAGCCCGGGACGCACGGCGATCACCGGCGTCTGGTTGCGCCTGGGGTCGGGCGGCACGACGAAGGTGTTCGGCTTCACCGGCCTGGCCTTCATTGAGGCGAGGCCGACGGGGGTGACGGGCTTGCGCTCCTGGAACAGCTCCGGCCGGACGAGCCGGCCGGCGGAGACCACGTCGCTCACCCGGCAGCCCTCGAGATCATCGAGCAGCACGACGTCGGCGCGGTAACCCGGGACCACCAGCCCGCGATCCTGCAGTCCGAAGATGCGGGCGGCCGAGTGCGAGGCGGCACGATAGACGTGGTGGAGCGGCCGGCCGCGGGCGATCAGCCGGCGGATCGAGCTGTCGAGGTGCCCTTCCTCGGTGATGTCGAGCGGGTTGCGGTCGTCGGTGCAGAGCGCGACATAGGCGGAGGTGTTGGCGTCGAGCACTTCGGCCAGCGCGTCGAGGTCCTTCGACACCGAACCCTCGCGGATCAGGATCGCCATGCCCTTGCGCAGCTTCTCGCGCGCTTCGACGGCGGTGGTCGCTTCGTGGTCGGTGCGGATGCCGGCCGCGAGGTAGCCGTTCAGCGCCAGGTCGGTGAGCAGCGGGGCGTGGCCATCGATGTGGTTGCCCTGGAATGCCACCAGCTTGTCGATGATGCCCGGGTCGCCCGCGAGCACGCCGGGGAAGTTCATCATCTCGGCGAGGCCGATCACCTGCCGGTGCGCGCGGAACTTTTCGAGGTCGGCGATCTCGAGCCGCGCTCCCGACGTTTCGTGCGCCGTGGCGGGCACGCACGAGCTGAGGTTCACGCGGATATCCATCACGGCGCGCTCGGCGCATTCGAGGAAGTAGCGGATGCCCTCGGCGCCCAGCACGTTGGCGATCTCGTGCGGGTCGCAGATGGCGGTCGTCACGCCGTGCGGCAGCACGCAGCGGTCGAACTCCAGCGGCGTCACCAGCGAGGATTCGATGTGCAGGTGCGTGTCGATGAAGCCGGGCACGGCGAAGCGGTTCTCGCCTTCGATCAGCTGTGCGCCGTTGTAGTAGCCATGGGTGCCGACGATGCGGTCGGCGACGATCGCGATATCGGTGTGGGTCACCCCGCCCGAGATCACGTCGAGCAGCCGGACGTTCTTGACCACCACGTCGGCGGGGACTTCGCCGGCGCCGGCCTTGATCATGCGGGTGAGAAGTTCTGCCGTAATCATCGCGATGCCGTGAACGAAAGCCCAGCGTCACGCGCCGCCCGGCGCGGGTCAAGGGGGCACGGAACCGTGCCCTTGGCAAGGCGTTGGTTTTCTCGATTGATCTTCAAGGGGACTGACCATGGAAACCTACGACGCCCACAAGAACACCACCGAGGTGCGACAGGGCAGCCGTCGGATGATGAACATGCGCGTGCTGATCCTGTCGGTAATCGGCATCATCGCCGCTTTCGGCATCATCTACGCCATCTCGACCGCGATCCAGCCGGGCGGCTCGGGCTCGGTGACCACTCCGGGGGTGCAGCCGACACCGTCGGATACCCCCGCCCAGGACCCGATCACCACGCCTACGCCGACGTCCTGACCGCAAATGGTTCGACTGAGACGAGCCGCCCGCGACGACCTCACGGTGCATCGCGTGCGGCGTGGTCGCGGCTTCAGCTACGTGGGAACCGACGGCGTCCCGCTCCGCGACCCGGACCTGTACGCGAGGGCCCGCTCGCTCGGCATTCCGCCGGCCTGGACCGATGTCCGCGTGGCGCCCAACCCGCGACATCACATCCAGGCGATGGGGACGGATGCCGCGGGGCGGCTGCAATACATCTATCACCCCGAGTGGGAGGCGCGGCGCAGCCGGCGCAAGCAGCAGCAGCTGGCGCTGCTGTCCGCTGCATTGCCGCGCATCCGTCGCAAGGTGCGCGATGATCTCGAGGCCGAGGCGGGCAGCAAGCGCCTGGCGTTGGCGCTGAGCGTGGCGATGATCGATCGCACCGCGATGCGCGTCGGTCGCGAGCGCTATCTCGATGCCAACGGGACGCGCGGGGCCGCCACGCTGTTCACCCGCGACGTGACGGTGAAGGGCGATACCGTGCGGATCAAGTTTCCGGCCAAGAGCGGCAAGACAGCCGATTATTCGGTGGTCGACCCGCGGCTCGCAGAGGCAATCCGCAAGGTGAAGACGATCCCCGGGGCGCGCCTGCTGATGTATCGCAACGCCGAGGGCAGGCCCAAGGCGATCCGGACCGAGGACCTCAGCCGCTACCTGCGGGAGATCGCCGGCGTACCGGTCACGGCCAAGGACTTTCGCACCCTGCACGCCAGTGCCATGGCGGCGGAGGCGATGGCCAGGCTCGAACCAGCCGAGTCAGCCTCGGGCCGCAAGCGCCAGATGGCTGCGGTGACGAGGCAGGTGGCCACCTTCCTGCAGAACACGCCAGCCATCTGCCGCGCCAGCTACGTGGCTCCCTGCCTCTACGCGCTGTTCGACAAGGGCAAGCTGGCCGAGCTGTGGCGCGACAGCGCCACCGAGACGCACGGGCTCCGGCAGCGAGAGGCGCGGCTCACTTCAGTGCTCGCCAGCGCCGGGTAGCGTGGTTGCCCGGCTCAAGCCACCCGTGCGGCCGGCAGCACGGCGGCGGGCTCAAGCAGTGCGTCGAGCGCATCCGGATGGAGCGGCAGCGAGAAGCGGTAGCCCTGGAAGGTGTTGCAGCCCATCGAGGCGAGCACACGGTACTGCTCGTCGGTCTCGACCCCCTCGGCCGTGACTTCGATGTCGAGGGCGTGCGCCAGCGTGACCAGCGCCTGTACGATGGCGGTCGAGGCGCTGCCGCTCGACAGCTGGCTGATGAACGAACGGTCGATCTTGATGCGGTCGACCGGGTAGCGCTTCAGGTAGTTGAGCGACGAGTAGCCGGTACCGAAATCGTCGAGCGCGATCTTGATGCCCGCTTCGCGAAGGCTGCGAATGGCGTCGGCGATGGCCGGCCCGTCATCGAGCAGGATCGACTCGGTGATCTCGATCTCGAGGTCCTCGGGCCGCATGCCGGTTTCCCCGAGCATGGCGAAGATGCGCTCCGCCAGGGTGGGATTGCGCATCTGGGCGGGGGAGATGTTGACGGCGATGGTGTGGCCGGGCCAGCGGGCCCCCATCTCGCAGGCGCGGCGCAGCACGAAGTCGCCCAGCGTCTCGATCAGGCCAGAGCTCTCGGCGATCGGCACGAAATCCATCGGCGACACCGGGCCGCGGCGGGGATGCGTCCAGCGCACCAGCGCTTCGGCACCGACGATCTCGTCCTCCTTGCGGCCAAACAGGGGCTGGAACGCCACCCAGAGCTGGTCATCGGCCTTCAGCGCCTCGCGCAGCTCCGCCTCGATCGAGTGGCGCGTCTGCACCAGCTCGTTCATCGACTCCTCGTAGATGGCCGCGCGGTTACGTCCGGAGGACTTCGCCTCGTAGAGGGCGATATCGGCCTTGCGGGTGAGTTCGTGACGGTTCCGGTCGTGCGCGCGGGCCATGACCACGCCGATGGACACGCCGACGAAAGCCTCGTTGCCGTTGATCCGGAACGGCCGGGCAATCGCCTCGATGATGCGGCGGCAGAGCTCCATCACCTGCGGTTCGCTGACGCTGTCCATGCAGAGGATGGCGAACTCGTCGCCGCCCAGCCGCGCCAGCACCGCGTCCGGTCCTACCACGTAGCGCAGGCGCTCGCCCACGGCGCGGATCAGGTCGTCACCGGCGTGATGGCCGAGGGTATCGTTCACCTGCTTGAAACGGTCGAGGTCGAGCATCAGCAGGCGCGGCAGCGGCCGGCTCAACTGTGGCTCGCGGATGAGGCCGTCGAACTGCTGCTCGAAGCTCAGCCGGTTGGGCAGGTGGGTGAGCGGATCCTCCATCGCCTGGCGTTCGGCGTCGATGCGCTTGCTTTCGAGCGCCCGCGACGACCGCCACAGCCGGTAGAGCAGCAGCGCCACGACGAGGCCGAGCACGGCGAAGCCGCCGGCGAGCGCCGGCGTCGTCTGGCGCAGCAACTCCGAACCGGGCAGGTAGGGCTGCCACTCGTAGAAGGCGATGATGCGGCCGGCGCGATTGGTGACCGGAAGCGCGGCGAGGCCGTTGCCGCCGGGCTTGGTGGTGAAGCGCCCGGCCTCCAGCATGTAGCGGTCGATCATGCCGAGCTCGTAATTCAGGTCGAGGCGGATGACACTGACCAGGATGGGCTCCTCGCCCGGCCGTTCGCCGTCGCCATCGGCGGAGACGATCGGGAACACTCCAACAATCGCCGGCCCCCCATCCAGCACGACGAAATCGGCGATCGAGGGAGGGATGTCGGCGTAGCCCCGCCGGGTCTTGCTGCGCAGCTCGTCCAGCATCGGCGCGATCACCGGTGCGACCTCGCCGTAGCTCGCCGCGTCGACGCGCCTGCCGCCCTGTGCCGCGTAGAGCGGCCGGCCATCGGCTTCGAGGATGTAGCTGGCGCTGTGCTGGAAGTAGCTGGCCATCTGCCGGCCAACATTGTGGTTGAGCCAGGTGAGGTCGCGTCGGGTCACCGCGCTCAGCGTGCCGTCCCAGACGGCGACGCTCTTCTGGTCGTGCGAAACCTGCGCAAGCTGCTGGCTCAGGGCACGGACGATGCGGGTGGCCTGCCGGTCGACGCCGGCATTGTCGACTTCGCCGCTCGACCAGAACACGAAGCCGCCCAGCAACGCGGCCGTGGCGGCGAAAACCACGAACACCGAGCCGAGAACCACCAGTGAAAACGAGCGACCTGACCCGGTCCTAGTCGATTGCATTGGCTTCTGCCAAGGTGAGACCCCGCGATACTGTTCACAGCCAAGCTTTGCGAAGTCGTTACCTGCGGTGGTCAAAGCTGAAATATCAGCCTGCACGCTTGAAAGCTCAGGCGTTATCCTTGAACAGCACTTCCCGGTCCTGGGTGAAGTTGGCGAGCAGTGGCAGGCAAGCCCCGCCCATGGCCCTCGCGGCGTTGCCGATGCTGCCCGGCAGCAGCCGAAACGCGGACAGTCCCTGGCGGTTGACTCGGGCGATGGCTGCCTCAGTGCGGGCGATGACCTTCTCGCGCACATGCGTCGGGAAGGCGCCGTCCACCAGCACGGTGTCGACATCGATCACCGCGATCGCGGCGACGATGGAATAGGCGAGGCTTTCGGCCACTTCCTCGATCCACTCGTCGAGCACCGGGCCAAGGTCATCGCCCCAGTCGTCCGGCGATTGCCAGAGGATGTCGGGGTTGCGTCCCTGCGCCACGAGCTTCCGCTCCAGCGTGTAGATCGAGGCGATGTGCATCAGCTGCGGGGCACGGCCATTGACCGCGACCGGGTGCTGCGCCGGCATGGAGCCGAGTGCGCCGGCGTTCTGCGTGCGGCCGGGGAACAGGTGGCCGTCCAGCACCACTCCGCCGCCGATGAACGAGCCGATGAAGACGTAGAGATAGTCGGGATGGCGGCTGCCGGTGCCGAACATCAGCTCGGCGGCGCAGGCGGCGGTGATGTCGTTGGCGAAGTACACCGGCCACGGCACCTCGGCGGCGATCAATGCCCGGATGTCGATGTCGCGCCAGGCGTCGATCTCGGCTTTCGGGGCGCCCATCTCCTCGTGCCAGGTCCACATCTCGTAGGGGGCCGCGATGCCCAGCCCGGCGATGCGCGCGGCCAGCCGCTGCGGCACGTCGGCGAGCAAGGCCTCGATCCCCTCGCGGGCGAACTTCACGATGCCGCCGGGAGTGGGGTAGGGGTAGGTCTTGTGCAGCAGGCCGAGCGTCTCGCCGGTGAAGTTGATGAGGTAGAGGTCGACCGAGCGGCGGCCGACCTTCAGCCCGAAGCTGAGCGCCCCCTCGGGGTCGAGCGAGTAGGGCACGAGCGGCTGGCCGACCTTGCCGCGCTGGGGATTGCCCCGGCGGAGCAGGCCGTCGGCCTCGAGGCCGTTCATCACGTTGGAGATGGTCTGCGGCGACAGCCCGGTCATCCGGGCGATGTCGGCCTTGGGCAACTCGCGGTGGCGGCGGATCAGCGAGAGTACCAGCCGCTCATTGTAGAGCCGCACGCCGGTCTGGTTCGTGCCGCGGCTCTGGGTCCCCGCACGCGCTGCCACGTTTCGCTCTCCGGCGCCCGACACCAAGCCTCCGGCCCTCCCTGTGCGACTGGTCGCTAACGCCCGGTCGCTCGCCGGACAGGCGCAATACGCCTACCCACGATGAAAGTGCAATCGTTTACGGGGTTTGCCACCCCTCCCGAACGAAAGACTGAGCCGGCCAAAGCTGTCTGTCAATTAATAAATCAAATGGATTAACTTATTGACAGGCCGCGGATGATGCGCTGATTATCATCTCCGGTTCGGGGAGGAGGGCGCCTGAGGCGCACCCCCGTCCTTCCGCCGCGGCCGGATTCAGCCGACCCGGTGGATGTGCAACACTCGGGAGGACTTCATGGGAAGACTTGGTTTTCTCAAGGCGACACTTGCCGCCGGCGTGATGCTGGGCGCGATGGCCGGCGTGAGCTACGCGCAGAACGTCACGGTCGGCCTCATTACCAAGACCGAGACCAATCCGTTCTTCGTCAAGATGCGTGAGGGCGCCGAGGCGAAGGCGAAGGAGCTGGGCGTCACGCTGATGTCCTGCGCCGGGAAGTTCGACGGCGACAATGACGGCCAGGTCGCCTGCATCGAGAACCAGATCTCGGCCGGCTCCAAGGGCTTCGCCATCGTACCCTCGGACAGCAAGGCGATCGTGCCGACCATCCAGAAGGCGCGGGACGCGGGCCTCAAGGTGATCGTGCTCGACACCCCGCTGGATCCGATGGACGCCGCGGACGCCACCTTCGCCACCGACAACCGGAAAGCGGGCGAACTGATCGGCAAGTGGGCCGCGGGCACGCTGGGCGACAAGGCCAAGGACGCCTCGATCGTGTTCCTCGACCTCGCTACCAACCAGCCGACCGTCGACTACCTGCGCGACCAGGGCTTCATGGCCGGCTTCGGCATCGACGTGAAGGACCCCAACAAGTACGGCGACGAGAACGATCCGCGCATCTGCACGCACGAGGTCAGCCAGGGCGATCCGGCGGTCGGCCGCACCGCGATGGAGAATGCGCTGCAGAAGTGCCCCAACGTCAACGTCGTCTATACCATCAACGAGCCGGCCGCGGCCGGCGCGTGGGAGGCTCTCAAGGCGGTCGGCAAGGACGACGGTTCGGTGCTGATCGTCTCGATCGACGGCGGCTGCCCGGGCGTCGCCAACGTCAAGGCCGGCGTGATCGGCGCCACCTCGCAGCAGTACCCGCTGAAGATGGCCTCGATGGCGCTCGACGCGATCGTTTCGGGCAAGATCCCCGAAATCGACCCCAAGATGGGCTTCCTCGATACCGGCGCGACGCTGGTCACCGACAAGCCGGTCGCGGGCCTTGACTCGATCGATACGACCAAGGGCGCCGAACTCTGCTGGGGCTGAGCCAGGCCGCCTGACCAGACTGCTGTCCCTGTGCCCGGCTCTTGCCCCGGGCACAGGGATGGTATCAGAATTCAGACGCGTGCTTTGGGAGAGGGCGCAATGAGCGACGACGCAGCCGGTTCGGCCACCGCCGAGCGCGGGTTAAAGGGCAGCGCCACCGACATCGCCAGTTTCGAAGAGGAGCGCGCCGGGATCGTCCGCCGCATCCAGGGCTTCCTCCACCAGTACCCGACATCCATCCCGCTGGTCGTGCTGGTGATCGGCGTCGTGATTTTCGCCTTCGCGGCACCGGGGCGGTTCCTGACGCCGCTCAACCTCTCCATCGTGCTGCAGCAGGTGACCATCGTCGGCATCCTGGCGATGGCGCAGACGCTCATCATCCTCACCGCCGGCATCGACCTGTCCGTCGGCCTGATCATGATCTTCGCCAGCGTGGTGATGGGGCGCACGGCCGTTGTCTTTGGCGTGCCCCTGTTCGTCGCCTTTCCGCTCGGGCTGCTGGTCGGCTTCCTCTGCGGCGCGCTGAACGGCGTGCTGGTCACGCTGTTGCGGCTGCCGCCTTTCATCGTCACCCTGGGCACGCTGTCGATCTTCGGCGCCGTCAACACGCTCTATTCGCGCAGCGAGACGATCCGCCAGCAGGACATCCAGGCGCAGGCGCCCTTCCTGCAGTGGACGGGCACCACGATCCGGCTCTGGTCCGACCTCGGGGTGGAGTTGCCGTTCCTGCGGGGCTGGGTGCTGACCTACGGCTCGATCCTGATGGTGCTGCTCGCCGTGGTACTGAGCTACATCCTCGGCCGTACCGCCTTCGGCCGGCACGTTTATGCGGTCGGCGACGATCCCGACTCGGCGCGGCTGGCAGGCATCAGCACCACGCGCACGCTCATTGGCGTCTATTCCTTCGCCGGCTTCATCTGCGCCATTACCTCCTGGGTATTCATCGGCCGCGTCGGCAGCGTGAGCCCCAATGCCGGGCTGACGCTCAACCTCGACTCCATCACCGCCGTGGTGATCGGCGGCACCTCGCTGTTCGGCGGACGCGGCTCGATAATCGGCACGCTGCTGGGCGCGCTGATCGTCGGCGTGTTCCGCAACGGCCTCGCGCTCTCCGGCCTCGACGTGGTGTGGCAGGAACTGACCGTCGGCGTGCTGATCATTGTCGCCGTGACGATCGACCAGTGGATCAGAAAGATCTCGGCATGACCGATACGACCAATGCGGGCGGGCCGGCTGGCAACGCCAGCGACATCATCCTCGAGGGGCGGGGCCTCAACAAGCGGTACGGCCGCGTCGTGGCGCTCGACAGCGCGGACTTCGACCTTCGCCGCCACGAGATCCTCGCCGTCATCGGCGACAACGGCGCCGGCAAGTCGACCCTCATCAAGGCCCTCTGCGGGGCGGTGATCCCGGATGCGGGGGAGATTCTGCTCGAGGGGCGGCCGGTGAATTTTCGTTCGCCGATGGACGCCCGGAAGGCAGGCATCGAGACGGTGTACCAGAACCTGGCGCTCAGCCCGGCGCTGTCGATCACCGACAACATGTTTCTGGGACGCGAGATGCGGAAGCCGGGCTGGACCGGGCGCTGGCTGCGTCAGCTCGATCGTTCCGGCATGGCGCGTATCGCCCGCGACAAGCTGAGCGAGCTCGGCCTGCTCACCATCCAGAACATCCACCAGTCGGTGGAGACGCTCTCGGGCGGCCAGCGGCAGGGCGTGGCGGTGGCGCGCGCCGCCGCGTTCGGCTCGCGGGTTGTCATCATGGACGAGCCCACCGCCGCGCTGGGGGTGAAGGAGAGCCGGCGGGTGCTCGAGCTGATGCTCGACGTGAAGAAGCGCGGCCTGCCTATCGTGCTCATTTCGCACAACATGCCGCATGTGTTCGAGGTGGCCGACCGCATCCACATCCACCGGCTCGGCCGGCGCATCGCCATCATCAACCCGCGCGAGTTCTCGATGTCCGACGCCGTGGCGATCATGACCGGTGCAATGAAACCGCCGGCGGAGGGAACAACTGGCCCAACCCACCATTACAAGGTAGGCGAGGAAATTCCGCACACACCATGACTCTGCAACGCGCTCTGGTGCTGGAGAAGCAGCACGAACTGAAAATCCGCGACATCGACCTGCCGGCCGAGCCCGGCCCCGGCGAGGTGAAGATCAAGCTCCACACCGTCGGCGTCTGCGGCTCCGACGTGCATTACTACACCCATGGCCGCATCGGCCCGTTCGTGGTGGACGCGCCGATGGTGCTGGGACACGAGGCGGCAGGCACCGTCGTCGAAGTCGGGCAGGGGGTCACGCGCCTGAAGGTTGGCGACCGTGTCTGCATGGAGCCGGGCGTGCCCGATCCCAACTCGAAGGCCAGCCGGCTCGGGATGTATAATGTCGACCCCGCCGTCACCTTCTGGGCGACCCCGCCGATCCACGGCGTGCTGACGCCCTATGTCGTCCACCCCGCGAACTACACCTTCAAGCTGCCCGACAATGTCAGCTTCGCCGAAGGGGCCATGGTCGAGCCGTTCGCCGTCGGCATGCAGGCGGCCACCAAGGCGAAGATCACGCCCGGCGACACCGCCGTGGTGATGGGCGCGGGCCCGATCGGCACCATGGTGGCCTTGGCCGCGCTGGCCGGTGGCTGCGCCCGCGTCATCATCACCGACCTCGCCCAGCCCAAGCTCGACATCGCCGCGCAGTACCAGGGGATCATCCCCGTCAACATCCGCGAGAGGCGGCTGCTCGAGGAGGTGAACCGGCTCACCGACAACTGGGGCGCCGACGTGATCTTCGAGTGCTCCGGTTCGCCGAAGGCGTGGCAGGGCATCGTCGAGGTGGCCCGTCCCGGCGGCACCATCGTGGTGGTCGGCCTGCCGGTCGAGCCGGTCGAATTCGACATTGCCTCGCTGAGCGTCAAGGAAATCACCATCGCCTCGGTGTTCCGCTACGCCCACCAGTACGAGCGCGCCATCGCGCTGATGGCCTCCGGCCGCGTCGACCTCAAGCCGCTGATCTCCGAAACCTTCAGGTTCGAGGACGCGATCAAGGCGTTCGACCGCGCGGTGGAAGCCCGGCCGGCCGACGTGAAGCTGCAGATATTGATGGAAGACGCGTAAGACCCCTCATCCGGCGCTGCGCGCCACCTTCTCCCCGACGGGGAGAAGAATACCCGAAGCTCGCCGCATCTGTTCCTCTCCCCGTCGGGGAGAGGGTGGATCGGCCGAAGGCCGAGACGGGTGAGGGGGGCGGCACAACGAGGGCGATCATGAACCTGAACCTCAGCAACAAGCTCGCCGTCATCACCGGCGGCAGCGTCGGCATCGGCCTGGCGGTGGCGCAGGGTTTCGCGGCCGAAGGTGCGCGTGTCCTGATTACCGCGCGCAACAAGGAGCGCGTCGAGGCCGAGGCCGCCGAGATCCGGGCCAGCCACGGCGTCGAGGCCCGGGGCGTCGCTGCCGACGTCGCCACTGCCGAGGGCTGCGATGCCGTCATCGCCGCGGCGGCGGAGATGGGTGGGGCCGGCATCCTGATCAACAATGCCGGCACCGGCTCCAACGAGACCATCGCCGAGGCCGATGACGCCAAGTGGCAGTATTACTGGGAGCTGCACGTCATGGCGGCCGTGCGGCTCGGGCGCGGGCTGGTGCCACAGATGAAGACGCGGGGCGGCGGGGTCATCCTCCACAACGCCTCGATCTGCGCCGTGCAGCCGCTCTGGTACGAGCCGATCTACAACACCACCAAGGCGGCGCTGATGATGTTCTCGAAAACCCTCGCCAACGAGGTGGTCGGCGACAACATCCGGGTCAACACGGTGAACCCCGGCCTCGTCCTCACCCCCGACTGGATCAAGACGGCCAAGCAGATCGCCGGCGAGGACGGCTGGGAGGCGCACCTGCAGTCGGTCGCCGACGAGGCCGGCGGCATGAAGCGCTTCGCCACGCCGGAAGAGCTGGCCAACTTCTTCGTCTTCCTCTGCTCCGACAAGGCGAGCTATTCCACCGGCTCCACCTACTTCGTCGACGGTGGGTGGCTGAAGACGGTGTGACGCTGCTTGCTGGAGGGGCTCCGCCCCCGACACCCCCGACGGGTCATCCCGGCGCAGGCCGGGATCCAGCCTGAGGGGTAGCCGCTCGGTCACCGAGGTGGAGAGCGGTCAGGATGGGCCCCGGCCTGCGCCGGGGTGACAGGGGAACTTGCGTCCTACGGCCTCACTCCGCCGGCTGTTCCACGGCAGCGACTGCCGGCCGGCCGGCGCGGGCGATGGTCCAGATCACCGGAATTGCCAGCAGCGGCGCCAGGGCGAAGAGCCAGTAGAGCCAGTTCGATGCGGCGATCACGCCGTCGACGCCGTCGCGCGAGGCCAGTCCGGCGGCGTTGACGATCACCCCAGCGACGGCGGCGCCGAAGCCGGAGGCGAAGAGCTGTACCATCGAGATCGAGGCGGAGGTGAGGTCGCCTTCGCCGGCCGGGGCGGCGTGCAGCAGCCGCGCCGAGATGTGCGGCCACGAGATGCCGATGCCGGTGCCGAGCAGCAGCAGCGCCACGCCCACCGGCAGCAGCGGCAGGATGGCGCCGGCGGAGTTGTCGATGCCGAGGAACAGCGCCAGCCCGACGAGCCCGAACAGTTGCAGCGTCGGGCCGAGCACCAGCACCAGCCGCTCGCGGGCGCCGCTCCAGTTCGAGACCACGATGGAGCCGGCGCTCCAGCCCACCGCGACCAGCGCCACCATGTAGCCGGCGATC
>JBQCFF010000092.1:0-4785 GCA_051959485.1 Devosia sp.
GGACGGCACCCGGATCCGGCTCGCCAACGAGGGCGAGGCGGGGCTGCGCGGCGGCCCGCCGGGCGACCTCTACATCTTCATCTCGATCAAGCCGCACGACCTGTTCGTGCGCGACGGCGCCGACCTTTATGCGCGCGTGCCCATCGCCATGACCACGGCGGCGCTCGGCGGCGAGTTCGAGGTGCCGACGCTCGACGCGACGCGGGCGCGGGTGAAGGTGGCGCCGGGCACGCAGCCCGGCCAGCGCGTGCGGCTCAAGGCCAAGGGCATGCCGGTGCTGCGGAGCAAGGATTTCGGCGACCTCTACGTGCAGCTCGACGTCGAGACGCCGCAGAGCCTGTCGAAGCGGCAGCGCGAGGTGCTCGAGGAGTTCGAGCGCGAATCGACGCGCGAGAACTCGCCGACCTCCGAAGGCTTCTTCGCCAAGCTGAAGTCGCTGTTCGAGAGCTGACGCCCCCTCACCCGTCTCGCGCTTCGCGCGATCCACCCTCTCCCCGACGGGGAGAGGAACAGGGCGCGTAGATGTCTTTGTGTTGTTCTCCCCGTCGGAGGAAGGCGCAGCGGCTGGAGTATTCTTCTCCCCGTCGGGGAGAAGGTGGCGCGCAGCGCCGGATGAGGGGTCTTGCCGTGACGCTGCCGCCCCTTTCACCTCTCCCTTCGGGGGAGAGGTCGGCGCCTAGACTAGCGCCGGGTGAGGGGGCCTTCGGGCTTCCCTCAGGCCAAGGCTTGACCCTGCCGCCAAACTGACGCTCCTCTTGGGCATCGTCCCGATCCCTGCCGCGTCATGACCATCGATACCCCACCCAAGACTGCCAGGACTGCCATCACCCTCTGCGGCTCGCTGCGCCGCGATTCGATCAACGAGCACCTGCGGCGCCACCTGTCGGCGAAGCTGCGCGAGGCGGGGGTGGCGGTCACCGACCTCGACCTCAACGACTTCCCGATGCCGATCTTCAACCAGGACATCGAGGCTGCCGGCGAATCGCCCGCCGCGGCGAAGCAGCTGGCCGAGCTGTTCCGCAGCACCGACATCGTGCTCATCGTCTCGCCCGAGTACAATGGCGGGGTGACGCCGCTGGTCGCCAACCTGGTGTCTTGGGTGAGCCGCGAGAAGCCGAACCCGTTCCGGCACGCCATCTTCGGCATCGGCGGCCTCTCGGACGGAAAGTATGCCACCATATTTGCCCTGTCCCACCTGCGCGACAGCCTCAGCAAGCTCGGCGCGCTGGTGGTGCCGACGCTGCTCGGCCTCGGCCCCTGGCCCGACGTGTTCGACGCGGACGGCGCCCCGAACGAGGCGAACATCAAGTGGAAGGTGGGGCAAATGGTGCGCGAGCTGACCCATTTCTCGCGCGGCGGCATCTGAGGTGACCTACGCGCTCTATGTCACGCACCCGCAGGTGGTGCAGGACCCGCAGCTGCCGGTGCCGCGCTGGGGCCTCAGCCCCACCGGGCGGGCGCGGGCCGAGCGCTTCGCCCGCCACCCGCTGGTCCGGGCGGCCCGGCGCATCGTCGCGAGCCGCGAAACCAAGGCGCTTGACCTGGCCGAGGCGCTGGCGGCCGTCTCCGGCGCGCCCGTCGAGCCGGAGGAGGCGTTCGGGGAGAACGACCGCTCGAGCACCGGCTTCGTGCCGGCCGACCGCTTCGACCAACTGGCCGATGCGTTCTTCGCGCAGCCGGAGGAATCGGCGGCGGGCTGGGAGCGGGCGGTCGACGCCCAGGCGCGGATCGCCGCGGCCTTCGAGGCGGCGCTGGCCGGGCATGATCCGGAGCTGCCGGTGCTGTTCGCCGGGCACGGCGCCGTCGGCACGCTGCTGAAATGCCGGCTCGGCGGCCGTGCCATTGCCCGCAGCGAGGACCAGCGGCGGCTGGCCGACCCGGGCGGCGGCAACGTCTTCGTGGTGCGGCTCCGCGATCGGGCGCTGCTCGGCGACTGGACCCCGATGGAGCAGTTGCCGGAACAGCTGGCGCCCTGACCCGGCGCAAATCAAAACCCCGGCGCCGCGAGACGCCGGGGTTCGATTGGTCGGAGTAGCGTGATTCGAACACGCGACCCCCTGCTCCCGAAGCAGGTGCGCTACCAGGCTGCGCTATACTCCGCCAGGTGCCATGGTGCCCGTTGAGCGCCGGAAACTCGGGATCGTTCCGGCGGGCGGCCATCGGGTTGGCCGGCGTTATAGCGGGGCGGCCCCGGCAGTTCAAGCGCCCAATTGCGGGCGCCGGCACAGCTTTCTGCACTCGGTTGCCTCGCGTGGTGAAGCGTTGTAACAACCGCGCCGTTGGGGCGTCGCCAAGTGGTAAGGCAGCGGTTTTTGGTACCGCCACTCCCAGGTTCGAATCCTGGCGCCCCAGCCAGTCGCCCGGCGCATCACGGCCAGCGTCCCTGCTCAGCCTGGCTCGGCGATCAAGCCGGCGGGGGGCCGAACACCAGTTCGGGGACCACCACCTCCCACTCGTCGCGGCGCAGGTTGTCGCGGAACTCTTCGCCGCTGTCGGCCTTGCGCCAACGAATGATGGCGCCGACTTCGCCACGCAGGAAGGCAAGGCCCTGGGGCGGCGACCAGCTCCTGGCCATGCGGCCAAGCGCCTGCCCGTCCGGCGCCTGCAGCATCCATGCGTCGTCCTGGCGGGTGAGGCGGATCGGATCGCCGGCCTTGGCGGACGCAATCGCCCCCAGGGCTGGATTGCTTCCACCCAGTCGCCCCGCCCAGGACAGGTCGACGGTCTTGAGGTCAGGCACCTGATAGACCGCCGTCCCACTGCTGTCGGGAGCAACGGGCGGAGCGGCCCGGCGCAGCACATGCTGGTTGCCGGGCGGCGCGAATGGATGCCTGCCATCGGCCATGATGGTGAGGCTGCGGCGGGCGCGGGTGATGGCGACGTAGAACAGCCGGCGTGGCGCGTCGGCATCCTCACCCTTCGATGGCCGATCCCAGCCGCCATTGAGGATGACGACGTCGTCGAACTCGAGCCCCTTGGCGCGGTGGGCGGTCAGCAGCAGCAGCGAGCGTTGTTCGCTGCGCGCATCGCGCGCCCACTCGGCGAACCACTCGATCAGGTCCGGCACCGGCATGGACTTGGTGTTCAGCTCGTGGGCAAGCGCCGCGATGCCCTCGGCGATGAGGTCCGTCCAGCGGTTGGCGGGAATGAGAGGCGAGATGACGACCGTCAGCGCGCCGGTCTTGTCGAACTTCGACAGCGCCGGAATCTGGTAGCAGACGGATTTGCCCGTGCCGGTCGGCAGGATGCCGAGAATGCTTCCACCCCGCATCGCCTCGTCGACGATCCGCTCCTGCAGCGGGCGGCCCATCTCGTCGACCGGCTGCGGGCGAAAGCCGGAAAAGCCGAACCAGCGCTCAAGTGCCTTCACCGGATCGTTCTGCTCGCGGCACCAGGCGCAGTCGGGCCGCTCGCAGGTGGTATCGCGCAACTGCTTCACGATCCGCGCCGCGTCGGGAAACTGGTGGCGGACCCAGGGCGGCATCACGGAATCGCCGCCGGCCACGAGGATCCACGATATCGCATAGGCGGTGGGCCAGCCGAGGCGCGGGCTCGCCAGGGTCACGAGCAGCTTCGCCACCGCTTCCTGGCAGGCGCGGCCCGCCAGCAGTTTCGCGATGGCGGCCCGGGCGGCGGGATACGGCGGGGCATCGGCTCCCCGCACTGCACGGAACACCGCGTCGAACCCACCCGCATGCTCCATTCGCGTGCCCAGATAGTGGTAGGCGGTGACCGCGTCCGGCTCCCTGGCGTTGAACGTTGCCAGCGCCTCGAGCTGGTTGTCGAGCACCTCGAGCACCAGCAGCGCGTCACGCTCCGGATCGTTGACGTGGCCCGCCTGCAGGCGGCCATCGTGGTAGTGCTTGACCAGGTGGTGGTAGGGGTTGCGCGGAAACGCAAGCGGGTTGAGCCACAGCGTGTCGATCGGCGCCCCGAAAGCCGGTGCCAGCTTTGGCCGCATCGCCACGAGGTGCGGCAGATCGTGCCGGATGATGTTGTGACCGAGAACATGGGCCGCGTCGCCCAGCTCGCGTTCCAGCCGATCAAGGCCGTTTTCGATGTTGCCTTTCCCAGCGACGATGGATGGGCCGCCGCTGCGGACGGCGGCGAACGCGAACACCGTCGCCGAGGTCGGATCGACCTCGAGGTCCACCGAAACACATCGTTGCAGCAGGTGAGCGGCAGGCGCGATCATGCCTTGGGGCTACGCACTTCCGGCCTGTCGGATCAGCGGCGGCGCCAGCCGCCCTGTCGCGGCGGCATTCCAACCGAATACCCGGCAGGCAAGCCTTCGCACCTGCTCCCGCGAAACGTCCTCACGCGCCGACACTATCTCCCCCAACTGGGGCGAAGACTTCCACCTGTAAACGCAAGTAGCAAGTGCCAACGCTACTTTGACCGTAGCGGCAGATGATCGCCGGAATTCTACGCCGCTTGTGCCAGGTCGGCGATGCCGACGAGGCCGGCGTGGGGGCCGAGGCGGGCGGGGGCGAGGGTGGGGCGGAGACGGGGGGGCAGGCGGGACAGTTGTTCGGCGACGCGCTCGAGGAAGCCCGGGGCCAGCCCGATGCCGCCGCCGATGACGATGCGGCGCGGGTCGAAGGCGAGCTGCACGTCGGCACAGAGCTGCGCCACCCGCGCCGCGGAGGCGGCGACGGCGGCGCCGGCCCAGGGTTCGCCGACGGCGGCGGCGGCGAAGACGCCCTTCGCGTCGGTGTCGATGCCGGCAGCGCTGGCCTGCGCCGCCAGCCAGCGGCCCGAGACCTGGTCCTCGAGCGGGCCGGC
>JBQCFF010000093.1:0-2581 GCA_051959485.1 Devosia sp.
GGTGCCGCTGCTCGGCGCCGTCATCGTCTCCACCCCGCAGGACCTGGCGCTGATCGACGCCAAGAAGGCGATGGACATGCTGGTGCGCACCGACGTGCCGATCCTCGGCCTCGTCGAGAACATGAGCTACTTCGTCGCCCCGGACACCGGCGCGCGCTACGACATCTTCGGGCATGGCGGCGCCCGCCGGGCCGCCGACAGCTTCGACATCCCGTTCCTCGGCGAGATCCCGCTGGTGATGGCGATCCGCGAAACCTCCGACGTCGGCCGCCCGGTGGTCTCGACCAACCCCGACGGCCCCGAGGCGCAGGCCTTCCGTGCCGTCGCGAGGAAGCTGCTCGCCACCATCCCGGCGCTGCATTCCTAAGAGCATGCTGGCGATCCGCCTCGCGACCCCCGCCGACCTCGACGCCGTGATCGGCATCGCGGCGGCCGGGGCGGAGCGGCGCGAAGCCATCGCCGAGTGGGTGCAGGCCGGCCAATGCCACGTCGCCTGGCAGCAGGGCAGGGCGGTCGGCTACGTGGTCCTCACCCGCAACTTCTTCCGCGCGCCCTTCATCGAGCTGCTGGTGGTCTCGCCGGCAACGCGCCGCCAGGGCATCGGTCGGGCGCTGGTCGAGCACTGTATCGGGCTCGTGCCGCGGGACGGCAAGCTCTGGACCAGCACCAACCAGTCCAACCTGCCCATGCAGGCGCTGCTGCCGCAACTCGGCTTCGTCCGCACCGGCCGGATCGACCATCTCGACGAGGGCGATCCCGAGCTCGTCTACCTGCGCTGGACCGGCCTGGCGAACTGATCCGCTCGGATGGCGGCCGCCCGCGCGCTCCCCCGATTGACTCGCCACGAGCCCCACGCCACACCGGACACACCGCCAGCCCAAGGAGTCCGCCCGTGAGCCTCGTGCCGCCCGTCGCCACCCCGCCCATGACCAAGCCGGAATCGACGCCCACCGCCCCGGTGGACAAGGACTGGTGGCGCGGCGCCGTGATCTACCAGATCTACCCGCGCTCCTTTCAGGATCACAACGGCGACGGCGTCGGCGACCTGGTCGGCATCACCGAGCGGCTCGACTACGTGGCGGAACTCGGCGTCGATGCGATCTGGCTCAGCCCCTTCTTCACCTCGCCGATGCGCGATTTCGGCTACGACGTCTCCAACTACCGCGACGTCGACCCGATCTTCGGCACGCTGGACGATTTCGATCGGCTGCTGGAGAAGGCGCACGCGCTCGGGCTCAAGGTGATCATCGACCAGGTGATCAGCCACTCTTCCGACAAGCACCCCTGGTTCCAGGAGTCGCGGGTCAGCCGCACCAACGAGCGGGCCGACTGGTACGTCTGGGCCGACCCCCGGCCCGACGGCACCCCGCCCAACAACTGGCTCTCGATCTTCGGCGGCTCCGCCTGGACCTGGGACAGCCGGCGCATGCAGTACTACCTGCACAACTTCCTCGCCTCGCAGCCCGACCTCAACTTCCACAACCCGGCGGTGCAGGATGCGGTGCTCGGCGACATGCGGTTCTGGCTCGATCGCGGGGTCGACGGCTTCCGGCTCGACACCGTCAACTTCTACTTCCACTCGCTCGGCCTCGAGTCGAACCCGGTGGTGAAGCCGGAGGATTTCAACGCCTCCACCGCGCCCGCCGTGAACCCCTACAATTTCCAGGAGCACCTCTACGACAAGAGCCGGCCCGAGAACCTCGCGTTCCTGCAGCGCCTGCGCGCGCTGGTCGACGAGTATCCCGGCCGCACCACCGTGGGGGAGATCGGCGACAGCCAGCACCAGCTCGAGGTCATGGCCCAGTACACCACCGGCGAGGACCGGCTGCACATGGCCTACACCTTCGACTACCTTGGCGGCGCCTTCGACGCGGGGCACTTCCGCAAGGCCATCGACCTGACCGAGCGCGATGCGGCCGAGGGCTGGATCTGCCTCGCCTTTTCCAACCACGACGTCGTCCGGCACGTCAGCCGCTGGGCCAGCCATGCCAACAAGGACGCGTTCGCCCGCCTCACCGCGACCATGCTCCTGACCATGCGCGGCTCGGTCTGCCTCTACCAGGGCGAGGAGCTGGGGCTTACCGAGGCGGAGCTCGCCTTCGAGGATCTGGTCGACCCCTATGGCATCGAGTTCTGGCCCGAGTTCAAGGGCCGCGACGGCTGCCGCACGCCGATGGTCTGGCAGGCCGCGGCGCATCTGGGCGGCTTCTCCACCGCCCCCCGCGCCTGGCTGCCCGTCCCCGCCGACCACCTGCTCAAGGCCCCCGATCAGCAGGCGAAGGAGAACGACAGCGTGCTGCATCACTACCGGGCCCTGCTGCGCTTCCGCCGGCAGCACCCGGCGCTGGTCAAGGGCAGCATCGAAACGCATGACGCACCCGATGGCGTGCTGCTGTTCACCCGCGCGAGCGAGGGCGAAAAACTGCTCTGCGCCTACAACATGACCGAGAGCGAGATCACCGTGCCGCTTCCGGCCGGGCTTGTCGCCCGCAGCGTCGGCGCCCCCGGCAGCGTCGACGAGCCCGTCGACGGCCAGCTGAGCCTGCCGCCCTTCGGCAGCTTCGTCGGCGCCCTCGGCTGA
>JBQCFF010000094.1:0-6333 GCA_051959485.1 Devosia sp.
GTAGATGTCGCCGGTATCCTCGTCCTCGAGCTTCATCAGGCAGCAGCGCCCGCAGCCGTCGCAGAGCGCTTCCCACTCCGCCGGCGTCATTTCCTCGAGCGTCTTGTCTTCCCAGAAGGCCATGCCGGCGCTTCTATCGCAGGAGGCCGCCGCTTGCGAGCGCGAACTGCCTCACGTTGCCGGGAGGCAGGCCGGTATCACTTGCGAGTGCCTGTTCACGGAGCCGCCGGGTTCGAAGGAGTCATCATTCGCGGTGCGACATAGCCCCGTGCGAGCTGCAGCCGGAAGGTGTTGATCACCCGGCCCAATCGCACGATGTCGAATGAGACGACTTCCTCGATGCTTTGGAACTGCGCCGCCGTATCCTCGTCGATCGGGTTCTCCCGATCGGTGAGGATCAAGGCGGTCTGCCCCACATGCTCCTCCGGCCGCCACCAGAAGTCGAACTGGTCAACGCGGGAAGACAGCGAGGTCACGTCGTCGCGGCCGCGGGCAAAGGCCAGCTGCGCGGCGAGCGTGTAACGGGTCGCAGCGATGAAATCCGGCTTGTACCTGGCTTCCGCCGCTGCGACTTCGGATTTGACCTGGTCCCAGCCGTGGACCACCGAGGACTCCCAGTCGGGCGTGCGGTAGTGGGCCTCGATCGGCGCCACGACATAGTTGAATCCGAGCGCCCCCACGATCAGCAGGCAATAGACGTAGTGCAACGCCAGTTGCACCCGCGCTCCCATTGCCGCCGCCATGAACGGAGTGAGCGGCACGTAGGCCACGATGTTCCAGTACGCTCCTGCGCCGCCGATGGAAGCAATGGCCAGAACAGCCAGCGTGCTCACCGCGAACGTCATCCGCGCCAAGCCGAGCGCCGCTCGCGAAAAGCCCGGCTCGGCTTTGGTGAACGCGAGCACCTTGAGCAGCGGCCACAGCATGAAGGGCGACAGATAGAGCAGGGTCTGCAGTACGAAGACCCGCACATTGCCGAGCGATGGCGCGAGCAGGTCGGTCTGTCGCTCGACCAGGTTGTAGCTGATGGATGCTAGCTTGTGCTGGAAGTTCCAGACGATGACCGGGGTGAGCACGGCAATCGTCGTCAGAGCGGCGAGATAGAGTTGAGGTCTGAAAAGGAGCTGACGCCGCCGCCTGTTTCCCAGGATGTAGAGCGCCACACCCGCCGCGAGGAACACTGCGTTGTACTTGGTCAGGGCGGCGAGGCCCATGATCGCGGCGGCAATGTAGAGCTCACGCCAGCGCGCTTCTCCGCGATGCCAGGCCTCGAAGAAGCTCGAGAAATGCAGGAGGGACCACAGCACCAGCGGGATCAGCAGGTGATCCATGAACATCATGTGCGAGTGGATGTAGAACAGTGGCGTGGCGAAAAACGCCAGCGTGCCGATCCAGAACATCCGCTCCCAGCCGTCGCCATACAGCCGGCGCGACCAGAGATAGAGCAGGTAGACCGTTGCACCGCTGGTGATCCACCCCAGCAGCCGCAGGCTGAACAGGTTCCAGCCGAAGAGAACCGACATCAGCCCCTGGAGCCAGGCATTGAGCGGCGGGTGATCGTAGTACGAGAGATCGGGGTGCTGGCCCCAGAGCCAGTAGTAGGCCTCGTCCCCGATCGGCGCCATGCCGAGCGCGAGAACCAGCCGCAAGCTCACGAGGACCGCCAGCGCCGCCTGAAGAATCCGGATTTCCCGCCGCGATGCTGCCGGCAAGGAGCCAGTTGCGCCCCTGACGCCCACCTCGCTCATCAACTGAAGTTCATCATGCAGGGTGGCACGCACTGCCTATCGAACGGGGCGACCTCGACGCGTCGAGTCACCGCCGGTTTCTGCAGCATCCCCCGGACGTCCTCTCGATAGGCACCGTGTCGCATGAACGCCTTCACCCTTGTGGGCCCCGAAGAGGGTCGTCGCTGGAAAGTTGTGCCACGGCGAACATCACGAATGTCCGATTCTTGGCAGGGTGTCAGAGGCTAACCGAAGGCCGTCCAGTGGAAACCTTCATGGAAAGCGCCAGTGCCGGCTGGTTGCCGCCACCGGTCAGTCTGACAAGATCGGCGGTCCAGGATTATCCAGTCAAGCGGCCGTGGGGCAGCAAGGCCCGCAGCCCTCGCAGAGCGCTTCCCATCGGGCCCATTCAGCACAGCAATCGTTCGGGCGCTGGGTAGGGCGCGATGCCACCTCCCGCAACGGGCTGTTGCTGATCTGCCACAGCGGCACGCAACCCTGCCAACCATTGCAGTGTAGCGCAGCGACGGCCGGAGAATCACCTAGGTGTACGCCCCTACTTTGCTTGGAGGTAACGTTGTCTTTCCGTAATGCAGTTCTGCTTTCCGCCGCGTCTTTCGCGCTCCTGTCCGGCGCCGCCCAGGCCGCCGACCTTCTGGTAGCGGCCGAGCCGGCCCCGGCCGTCGCGTCGTCCAGCTGGGACGGCTTCTACGTCGGCATCTTCGGCGGCTACGCCCAGGGGACACTAACCACCACCGACAACTTCCTCCCCGTCTCGCCCTACGAAGAGGACTATGCCGGCTACCTCGTCGGCCTGCAGGGCGGCTACAACTTCACCCTCAGCGACAACGTCGTAGGCGGCTTCGGCGTCGACATCGCCTATAACGGCGCCGCCACCGAAGACCCGTCCTATGTGGTGAGGATCGGCTGGAGCGGTTCGGCCACGGCCCGCCTCGGCCTCGATCTCGGCGGCATCGTTCCCTACGCCCTGGGCGGTATCGCACTCGCCAATGTCGAGGTCGCCGACTTCCCGGCCGCCACCGAGAGCCATACCCATGTCGGCTACACCGTCGGCGCCGGCATCGAAGTCGCGCTCACCGACGCCGTCTCGGCCAACCTCGAATACCGCTACACCGGCTTCGGCACCCAGATCTACGACCTGACCAACATCACCACCGGCGACTTCGCCGACCATTCGGTTCGCGCGGGTGTGAACTACCACTTCAACTAAGTTTGGTTGCAGTTCGTGGTATATAGCGTCTAGGAATTGACCGGGATTCCCGCGCGGGGATCCCGGCCAGTTCGCGCGCACGTGCCCCGGAGTTTGCGTTGCAGGACCCGTTCTACCACAAGGAAAAGCGGCGCAAGAAGACGAGCATGCTGGCGGCCGACGCCTGGCTCGATTCGGCCATCTACGATTTCTGGCAGGCGCTGGGCCGCGGCTACACGGCGGTCGAGGATTTCTTCTCCCGCTTCCGCGTCTACGGCATCAAGCGCCTCTTCGTCGAAATCCTGTCGGACGGGCTCAGCTTCGGGGTCATCGGCATGGTGCTGATGACGGCGCTGGCGCTGCCGGCCTTCGATGCCACGGTGTCGGGCAAGTTCAACAAGGCCGAGGACATCTCGGTCATCTTCCTCGATCGCTACGGCAACGAGGTCGGCCGCCGCGGCATCCGCTCCGACGACTCCTACCCGCTCGACAAGCTGCCCGACTATTTCGTCAAGGCGGCGCTCGCCACCGAGGACCGGCGCTTCTACGACCACTGGGGCATCGACCCGATCGGCACGCTGCGCGCGCTGATGTCGAACGCGCAGGGCGACAATTCCACCCAGGGCGGCTCGTCCATCACCCAGCAGCTGGCCAAGAACCTGTTCCTCTCGTCCGAGCGCACGCTGGAGCGCAAGATCAAGGAAGCCTTCCTCGCCGTCTGGCTGGAGTGGCACTATTCCAAGGACGAGATCCTGAAGTTCTACTTCGACCGCGCCTACATGGGCGGCGGCAATTTCGGCGTCGCGGCGGCGGCCGAGTTCTACTTCGGCAAGAAGATCACCGACATCAACCTCGCCGAGGCGGCGATGCTGGCCGGCATGTTCAAGGCGCCGACCAAGTACGCGCCGCATGTCGATCTCGCGGCGGCCCGCGGCCGCGCCAACCTGGTGCTCTCCAACCTCGTCGATGCCGGCTTCCTCACCGAGGGCCAGGTCACCGCCGCGCGCCGCAACCCGGCGACGCCGGTCGACCGCTCGCACGAGGCCAATTCGCCCAACTACTTCCTCGACTACGCCTTCGAGGAAACCAAGAAGCTCATCGAGGCGACCAACACCAACTCCAACAGCTTCGTCGTCCGCACCACCATCGACCCGGTGCTGCAGTCTTACGCCGAGGACGCGGTCACCTCAGTGGTGCGCGAGCAGGGCGAGCAGTACAGGGTGGACCAGGCGGCGATGGTGGTGCTCGAGCCGAACGGCGCCATCCGCGCCATGGTCGGCGGCATGGATTACGGCAAGAGCCAGTTCAACCGCGCCATCGTCCCCAACCGGCAGCCCGGCTCCGCCTTCAAGCTGTTCGACTACGCCACCGCCTTCGAGATGATCCCCGATTATGATCCGGATACCATCGTCTCGGGTGCCACGCAGTGCATCGGCAACTGGTGCCCGCAGAACTACTCGCGCAACCAGGTCGGCCGCATCAGCCTGATCTCGGCGTTCCAGCAGTCGATCAACACCGTGCCGGTGAACCTGTCGATCAAGACCGGCCGCCAGCCGATCGCCGATTTCGCGCACAAGATCGGCCTCACCAACGATTTCCCGGTCACCCGGTCGCTGGCACTCGGCGCCGCCTCGGTGTCGGTCATCGACATGGCCTCGTCCTATGCGGTGTTCGCCAACCACGGCTACAAGACGCCGGCCTTCGGCATCACCCGCATCACCACCACGGCCGGCCAGACGCTGTTCGAAGCCGACCCCGAGGCGAACCGCGAACGCGTCGTGTCCGAACGCACCGTCAAGTACATGAACCGCATGCTGCGCGGCGTCATCGAGCACGGCACCGGCCGGCGCGCGCAGATCGAGGGCGTCCCCGCCGTAGGCAAGACCGGCACCACCTCGTCCTACCGCGATGCGTGGTTCTGCGGCTTCACCGGCAACTATGTCGCCGCGGTCTGGCTCGGCAACGACAACTACCAGGCGACGAAGGAACTCACCGGCGGCACGCTGCCCACCGTCGCGTGGCAGAAGTTCATGGCCTACGCGCACACCAACATCGAGATCAAGCCGGTCGAAGGCGTGGATTTCCAGCCCGCGCCGTTCGTCATCGCCAATGCCGAACCGGTGGCGCCCGAGGTGCAGCCCGAGCGGCCGCCGGGGCTGAAGCCCGCCGCGGCGCAGAAGCTGCTCGAGGTCGCCGACCGGCTCAGGAACGCGCTGGGCGCCCAACCGGCCGAGCCCGGCAGCAAGGCCGCCGAGCTCCGGCTGCCCCCCGTCGCCACCAACGCGATGTAATCCTTGCGCTTCCTCATCCACCTCGTGCTCATGATCGCGGTCGCGCTCGGCACCGGCTTCGGCCTGAGCTGGTACGCGCTCAACGACGGCCGCCTGTTCGGCGCCGTCGAGATCGGCCCGTGGCAGGCCTGGCGCGATGTCGGGGTGCCCAGCCCCGATCCCTACACCCGCGCCTACATCGCCCGCTCCGGCGCGCTCGAGCTCGGCGCGTCCGAAGGCCTGCAGTTCGTCGCCACCTTCGACAGCGACAACCGCCGGCTCGACCGCAACTGCCGCTACCGCATCGACGGCAGCACGCCGCCCGCCCGGTTCTGGACGCTGGTGCCGGTCGCCCCCGACAGCGGCGCGCCGATCACCCGGCCCGACGGCCCCACCGATTTCCACAGCGCCCGTCTGTCGCGCGCCAGCGACGGCTCGGTCGCGCTCTACGTCTCGAAGACGCTCGCGCCGCAGAACTGGCTCGAGATCGCCGGCGATGGCCCGTTCAACCTGGTGCTGACGCTCTACGACACCTCGAGCCTGTCGGGCACCGGGGCCAACGTCACCACCCTGCCCTCGATCATCCGCGAGGCCTGCGCATGATCCGCACCGCCCTCTGGATCCTCGCCGGCCTGGTGCTGGGCGGCATCATCCACCTCGTCGTCATCCTGCTGCTTCCGGCGCTGTCGCCGGCCGGGGCCTGGGACCGGCTGAACCAGCCTGGCGCGGCCGACCGCACGCAGGTGCTGGCCGCGACCGTGGCGGGCCAGCCCAATCCGCTGCGCCTCGATCCCGAGCTCACCTACGCCGCCTGCCGGCTCGACCTGAGCAAGGGCCCGGGCACCGTCGCCGGCAACCTGCCGCAGGCCTTCTGGTCGGTCGCCGTCTATGGCCGCGACGGCACCGTGGCCTATTCCACCACCAACCGCGACAGCACCAGCAACCTGCTCGACCTCGGCCTGTTCAACCCGGCCCAGACCCGCCTTCTCGCCGAGCAGAAGCTCGATGTCGCCGAAGGCCTGCTCATCGTCGAAGCGCAGCAGGACGACCTCATGGTCGTCGTCCGCCTCGCCCCCCCGCACCCGGCGATGCGCGCCCGCTACGAAAAGGCCCTCGCCGGCCTCAG
>JBQCFF010000095.1:0-11778 GCA_051959485.1 Devosia sp.
CTCTGCCTCGGCCCCGACACCGAGAGCGCCCGCCACCAGGCGAGCCTCGCGCTCGAGCAGGGCAACGGCGTGCTCGTCATCGCGCCCGGCGCCACCCGGATCGCCGCCGAGCTCGGCACCCAGGGCGAGCCGATCGGCGGCGTCGACAAGAAGCTGGCGCCGGCCGCAATCGAAGCCGGGCTGTTCGTCGATGCCGTCATGCATTTCGGCACCGAGGCCGACCTCAAGCCCTGGCGGCAGGCCCTGGCCCGCCGCGAGGGCCCGATCATCCCGCTCATCACCTGTCCTGCCGACGCCGAACACCTGATCCGCGAACGCCACGTCTGCATCGACACCACCGCCAGCGGCGGCAACGCCGAACTGCTCGCCGGACTGTAGCCCACCGAGTCCGTCACTGATCCTCCCCCGCGCCAGCGGGGGAGGGGGACCAGCCGCAGGCTGGTGGAGGGGCGGCACCAGCACCGGCCACCCCTCATCCGGCTGCCGCCACCTTCTCGCGCGAGAGGAGAAGGCGATGGACAGAGATTTGCACCATCTTGTCGTTGCGGCGCGGTCAGCTGTAGAAACGCTTATTCATCAGCAACGCCTAAGTCAAAATCCTCTCAGTAGCTGATTGTCGGCCGCGGCCGCGCCATCATGATAGGGCTCGTTGTTGCATACCGCGCAGTGCAGATCACGGCGGCTTGGGGGCAACAGCGGATGATGACGGCAAACGGGCACCGGCTTCTGGCCGGCTGGCGGGGTTGTTGTCGGCGCGTCGCGGTAATTGGCGCGATGGCGATGCTCGCCGCCTGCTCGTCAATGACACCGAAGGCGCTGTCGCCCACGTTCGACGGTGACGCGGTCGCCGCGGCGGCTGTTAATCGTGGGACGCTGATGGAGGCACTGAAGGCGGATGCCGCCGTGCTCGGCTATGCGGGCGCCGACTGGTATGAGGTCACGCTCGTGGGCTTCAACTACGTCGACGACCAGTGTGCCGTCTATTTCGACAGCCTGTTCGCCTTCAATCGCCGGACGGCCGCAATGAAGTCGGGTCTCACCGCCTTCGACAAGACCTCGGCCGCCATCATGGAGATCGCGGGTACGGCCACCGTCACCATGAGTGTTGTCGCCCAGGTCTTTGGGCTTGCCGGCAGCATGACCGACGTGGTCGCCGGTACCTTCCTTTATGATCTGCCGCCGGCCAACACGCAGCGCTTCGTGCAGAAGACGATGACGGCCTACAAGGATGCGGCCGCGCAGCATCGCGGCACGATCAACAGTCCGGCTTCTTCCTATGCTGCCCTGCGGGGCTACCTCAATCTGTGCCTGCCGGTCACCATCGAGGGGCAGCTCATTGACCGCATCAGCGACATGAAGGCGGAGTCAAAGGTCAGCAGCACCGGCACCAACATCGAGATCGACGTCCGCCCGTCTGCCTCCGTGCTCGACAATGCCCGCCTCGCGCTGCCGGCAGTCCCCACCGTCATACCGAGCCCCCAGGGCATCGGCTTCGTCGAGCAGCATATTCGGCCGTCCGACTGGCGGAAGATCCAGCGGGCAATATGCGTCGCAGAAGACGGGATACCCGGCAGCAGCACCCATGCCGCCATGTCGGAGTTCTTCGAGGGGCGCGGCGAACCAGATCCCAAGATCGGCAGCAATGGCATTGGCACGGTGCAGGCCAGCATCCTCAACGCCGCGGTGGCCGAATCCGGCGGGCGCACGTGCGCCGAACGGCAGCTGGTCAGTGCGTTCGAGGTCGGTCACTTGAGCAAGTAGCAGCGGCGGGGCCCCAGGATCGCAGGAGGAACGACATGGCGGTATTGCTCAGTACACGGACGTTGCGGGACAGCCCGAACGGCAATCCCATCTCGGTCTTGCCGCCCGGCACCCGCCTCAACCCAGGCGCCCGGCACGGGCCGTGGCTTGAGGTGACGGTGGTCGACCCGCCGGGCACGACCGGCTGGCTCAGTGCCGAGGCGGTGAAGCAAGACGCCGATACCATCGGTCCGCTCGACAAGCAGGCGTTTGCCGACGTCTGCAACTTCCAGGGCTCTGTTTTTGGCGTCAGCGCGCATTACCTCGCAGCCGTCGCAACGCTGCGCACCAATGTAACCGACGAAACCGCGCCCGAGGCGAGCGGGCCTTTTGCCTTCACCAAGGCTGAGTGGGACCTGAACTCAAACCAGCCGGCGTTTCAGCTCGACGCGGCCGGGGCAATCGGCTCGTGGCGGGTGCAGGTCGCCGTGTTCGCCATCATGACGCGCCTTGCCCAGCAGCGCCTCGCCGCACTGCTGGGCAGCCAGCCGAACGCCGCTGAGCTCTACCTGTCGCAGCTGATCGGCAGCAAGGCCGCCGCAGCCGCCTTGCAGGACAAGGCCGCCGGCATCGCGGCCATGGTTGGTGGCCTCGATGCGGCCGCCCTGCGGGCGGAGGGCATCGATGCCGCCAGCCTTGGGAACCGCGACGCCAAGCTACTTGGCGCGGGCACGGTGGAGGGGGCGCTGAACGCCATCACGGAGGCACTCGATGCCGCCCTGACGGCTTCCCGGCCGTTCGTGGTCAAGGCCGGCGATCAGCCGCTCGCTGATGCCGCGGTCACCCTTGCGGCCGATGGCCCGGCGGGCGGCAGGATCAACTTCGACTCCCCGCACGTCCCCGCCGCGCGCCGCGACATGGCGCAGTTGGTCGTGCGGCGCTTCGCCGAGGCCGGCTACGGCTTCATCCAGCAGGTCGCGGCTTTGGCTAACGCCATCGCCGAGTCCGGGCTCAGGGCCGATGCCCGGTCCCCGCCGCCGGAACAGAGTTTCGGCCTCTTCCAACTCAACCTGAAGGGCGTCGGGCACGGTCACGAGGAGACCGAGTTGGTCGAGCCCGAGCGCAACATCGCGATCATGCTGGCGCACATCGCGACACTGTCGGCCAACGCCGCCTTCAAGGCCACCAGTTCGGTCAACGACGCGGTGGCGATCTTCGTGCGCGACTTCGAGAAGCCGGCTGACGCCACCGCCGCCATCAACGTTCGGGTAGCCATCGCCAAGACGCTGCTGGTGTAGCGGGCAGCCCGCCCTCATCCAGCGCTACGCGGGGCGCGCAGGTCTTACGCGATCGCCCGCCCGTCCGCCCCGAACACGTGGTAGCGCGCCGGGTCGACGTAGGCGGTCAGCGTCGAGCCGAGCTGCACCTGGCGTTGGCCGTCCACCGCGATGGTGAGCGGCTGGCCGTCGGCGGTGGTGGCGTAGACCATGGTCTGGCCGCCCAGCTGCTCGACCAGGTCCACCTTCACGTCGGCGAGCCTGACGCCCGCGCCGTCGGCGATGGCGATGTGTTCCGGCCGCACGCCGAACGTCACCTTGTCGCCGGCGCCGACCTTGCGGTTGACCACGATCTCACTGCCGCCCGCCCTCAGCTTCGCCCCCGCCGCATCCGCCGAAGCCACCTCGGCCTCGAGGAAGTTCATCTTCGGCGAGCCGATGAAGCCGGCGACGAAGCGGTTGCGCGGGTTGTTGTAGAGCTCGAGCGGCGCGCCCACCTGCTCGATGTTGCCGGCCGACAACACCACGATCTTGTCGGCCATGGTCATCGCCTCGACCTGGTCGTGCGTCACGTAGATCATGGTGTTGCCGAGGTCGTTGTGCAGCTTGGCGATCTCCACCCGCATCTGCACGCGCAACTCGGCGTCGAGGTTGCTGAGCGGCTCGTCGAACAGGAAGATCTTCGGCTCCCGCACGATGGCGCGCCCGATGGCGACGCGCTGCCGCTGCCCGCCCGACAGCTGCTTCGGCTTGCGCTTCAGCAACTGCCCGATCTGCAGGATCTCCGCCGCCCGCCTGACCCGCTGCTCGATCTCCGGCTTCGGCGTGCGCGCCGTCTCCAGCCCGAACGCCAGGTTCTGGTAGACGTTCATGTGCGGGTAGAGCGCGTAGCTCTGGAACACCATGGCGATGCCGCGCTTCGCCGCCGGCACCTCGTTCATCCGCGCCCCGTCGAGCAGCAGGCTGCCGCCGGTGATCGGCTCGAGGCCGGCGATCATCCTCAGCAGCGTCGATTTTCCGCAGCCCGAAGGCCCGACGAACACCGTGAACTCGCCCGGATCGATCGTCAGGTCGACGCCGTGGATCACCTCCACGTCGCCATAGCGCTTCACCACCTGCTGCAGAACGACGCTTGTCGCCATCACGCGAACTCCTTGGGAAGCCAGCTACGGTATTTCGGGTGCTCGGCGCGCACCGGGAAGCTCACTTCCTGCCGGGTGGCGCTCGAGTGGTAGAACGCCGTGACGATCTCGAGCGCCCGCCGCGCATCGCGGCTGGTCACCGGCAGGGGCCCGATGCCCTCGAGCGCGTCCCAGAACAGCCGCATCTGCGTCTCGAAGCGGCTCGGCACGTCGACCCAGCCCGCCAGCAGCGCCTCGATCCGCGCCTTGGTCTCGTCGTTGCGCGGCAGCACCTTCCACTTGTCGCGCCCGGGGTTGTAGGCCTCGTGGTCGCTCTCGATGGTGACGTTCTCGAACATCAGCCGGATGCGGCTGATCTCGTCGGCCGAGCCCAGCGTCGCCGTAAAACTCGCCAGCGCGCCCGACTCCATCTCCAGCGACGCCGAGATGCAGTCTTCCACCTCGATGTCGTTGACCCGCGTCGCCACCCGGCCGAACAGCGATTTCGGCTCGCCCATCAGGTAGGTGAAGATGTCGTGCGGGTGGATGGCGTGCGTCATCAGCACGCCGCCGAGCTCGGTCTTCCACTTGCCGCGCCACGGCACGGCGTAATAATCCGGCCCGCGCCGCCACAGCGTCTCCACCGTCCCCACATACGGCTTCCCGGCGATCCCGCTGTCGATGATCTTCTTCACCTGCTGGATGCCGTTGCCGAACCGGTACTGGAACACCGGCATCAGCAGGCCCTTCGAGCGCTGCTCCTCGGCGATCACCTCGTCCACCTCGGCCAGCGAGCCCACCAGCGGCTTCTCGCAGATCACGTGCTTGCCGGCCTGCAGCGCCTTCAGCAGCATCGGGCGGTGCACCATGGGCGGGGTGCAGATGTCGATGATGTCGAGGTCGTCCATCGCCAGCAGGTCGTCGAAATTCTCCACCCGCCGCTCGATGCCGAACTCGTCGGCGAGCCCGTTCCGCCGCCCCGGGTCGAGGTCGCAGATGGCGATCACCCGGAACCGGTCCTTGTTGGTCTCGTAGCCCTCGACGATGTGGCTGCGCCCGATGCCGCCGCCCACCACCGCTACCGTATAGATCCTGCTCATTGCTGCCACACCGTCCCGCGCTCGGCCAATTCCTGCGCCTTGAGCGCCAGTTCCATTGCGTTGAAGGCCCGCGCCTGCGGCATCGCCGTTTCGGTGCGGTCCCTGATGTCCTGAATCAACTGCCGGGCGTAAGGCAGCTCCACGTCACTGCAATCGACGTGCTGCACGCCCTTGCCGTCGACCAGGAACAGGTGATCCTTCCCCGGGCGCCCGGCGATGTCGATGTATTTCCTGAGCTCGATATACCCCTCGGTGCCGAGGATGGTCAGCCGCCCGTCACCCCAGGTCGGCAGCCCCGCCGGCGTGAACCAGTCGACCCGCACGTAGCCCGTCGTCTTCGGCGTCCGGAGGTGCATGTCGCCCACGTCCTGCAGCCCCGGCCGGCCCGGGTTGCCGCGGTTGTTCACCGTGGCCGAGATCACCTCGCCCTCGAGCGCGTCGGAGAAGAACAGGAATTGCTCGCACTGGTGCGAGCCGATATCGGTGAGGATGCCGCCATAGCGCCTGCGGTCGAAGAACCACTCGGGTCGCGAATTGTTGCGGATCGCATGCGGTCCCAGCCCCACCGTCTGCACCACCTGACCGATGGCCCCGGCCTTGACCAGCTCGCCCGCCTTCACCGTCGAGCGCGTCTCGAAATGCTCGGAGTAGCAGACCGAATAGATCCGCCCCGTCTCCGCCTGCACTCGCCTGAGTTCCGCCAGCTGCGCGAGCGACGTCATCCCCGGCTTGTCGCTCATCACGTCCTTGCCGTGCCGCATCGCCTCGATGGAAATGCCCGCCCGCTCATCGAGGATCGCCGCCGTCAGCACCAGCGCGATCGAGGGATCATCGAGGATCGCCCGCCGGTCCGCCACCCGCTTCGCCTGCGGATACTTCTCCCCAAACGGGGCCGCCAGCTCCTCCTCCGGCGCAAAGAAGGCCACAAACTCCGCCGCCCCCTCCCGCAACAGGCAATCCACCTGCCCGTAGATATGGTTATGGTTGAGGCCGATAGCGGCGAACTTGATGGTCATAGGTTGGTCTCGATGGATAGTCCCGGCATGCCGGGACGCAGGGGAAACTCGGCAAGGCGGCTCAGGAGGTGGATCACTACGCCGTCCATGTTCTGGAGGATTTCGGTGTTGGTGTAGCGGATGGTGCGGTAGCCTTCGCCACGCAGGAAGATGTCGCGCTCCAGGTCGTGGTTGATGCCGGCGCGGGTGAAATGCGTGTCACCGTCGATCTCGATCACCAGCTTGGCGTGGTGACAGGCGAAATCGGCATAGTAGCGCCCCAGCGGCACCTGCCGGCGGAAGTGAAAACCCTCCGCCTTCAGCGTGCGCAGATAATCCCACATCCTCGCTTCGGCAGGCGACATCTGCTTCCGAAGCTGCCTGGCGCGCCCGACGCTCATGACACCCTCAAGCGGCAGAGCCCGTTGCCACCCCCACCCTTGATCCCTCCCCACAAGGGGGAGGGAGACTGTCGGCGCCTCTGCCCAAGCCATTGAGCCACTGTCTCCCTCCCCTCGATGGGGAGGGTAGCGTCGCTTGGGCGCGTCAGCGCCCTAGCAGGGCCAGGGTGGGGTGAAAGCTTCCCCCTGTATCGGCGGGTCGGGCAGCGCGCGTTGCCACCCCCACCCTTAATCCCTCCCCACAAGGGGGAGGGAGACTGCCGGTGCCTTTGTCCAAGCCATTGAGCCACCGTCTCCCTCCCCTCGATGGGGAGGGTAGCGTCGCTTGGGCGCGTGAGCGCCATAGCAGAGCTAGGGTGGGGTGGGGCAGAGTCACCGATCGATCGGAAGCGCGCGTTGCCACCCCCACCCTTGATCCCTCCCCACAAGGGGGAGGGAGACTGCCGGTGCCTCTGCCCAAGCCATTGATCCACTGTCTCCCTCCCCTCGATGGGGAGGGTAGCGTCGCTTGGGCGCGTCAGCGCCCTAGCAGAGCTAGGGTGGGGTGGGGCAACAACGATGCCCCTCACCGCTTCATCCCCGTCGTTGCAATCCCCTCGATCAGCAGCCGCTGGAAGAACAGGAAGAACAGGAACACCGGCACGAGCGTCAGGATGGACATGGCGAACAGCCCGCCCCAGTCCGATTCCGCCGAGGAATCGACGAACGTCCGGAGCCCCAGCTGCACCGTGTAGGTGCGGATGTCGCTCAGGTAGATCAGCGGCCCGAAGAAATCGTCCCAGGTCCAGATGAAGGTGAAGATGGCGGCGGTGGCCAGCACCGGCAGGCTCAGCGGCAGCAGCACCTTGTAGTAGATGCGCCAGGGCGAGCAGCCGTCCATCTGGGCGGCCTCGTCGAGCTCCTTGGGAATGCCGCGGAAGAACTGCACCATCAGGAAGATGAAGAACGCATCCGCCGCGAGGAATTTCGGTACCACCAGCGGCAGGAAGGTGTTGATCCAGTGCAGGTTGTGGAACAGCACGTATTGCGGGATCAGCGTCACCTGGTAGGGCAGCATCAGCGTGCCCAGCATCAGCGCGAACCAGAGGCGCTTGCCCTTGAACTCCAGCCGCGCGAAGGCGAACGCCGCCAGCGAGCAGGTGATCAGGTTGCCGACGATCGACAGCCCCGAGATGATCAGCGAGTTGAGGAAGAACGTGTCGAAGCCGATGCGCAGCCCGTGCCAGCCGCGGAAATAGGCCTCGAGGCTGAACGAGCTCGGCCACAGGCTGTTTGCGGTGAAGATCTCGTTCTCCGGCCGGAAGCTGGCCGAGAGCATCCAAAGCAGCGGATAGAGCATGATGATCGAGGCGCCGACCAGCACCACATGCGCCACCACCGAGCCGATCCGCTTCAACGCCTTCTGCGCCGGCGTCTTCTCGCCGGTCACGACCGTCAGGCTGGTCGGGCTCATGGCGTCGCCTCCGGCATGCCTGCGGCGCTGCTCGCCTCAGGCAGCACGACGCCCCTGATCCTCACCCGCGCAGCGGGGGAGGGGGACCAGCGGAGCTGGTGGAGGGGGCGGCAACAGGCGCGGTGCCCGGCAACGACCACGAGTGCATCAATCATCGTAATGCACCCAGTATTTCGACGTCAGGAACGAGAAGCCGGTGAACAGCGCCACCATCAGCAGCAGGATCCAGGCCAGCGCCGAGGCGTAGCCCATGCGGAAGAACTCGAACGCCTCCTGGTAGAGGTAGAGCGTGTAGAACAGCGTCGAGTTGATCGGATTGCCGGTGCCGCCCGAGATGATGAAGGCCGGCGTGAAGCTCTTGAAGCCCTCGATGGTCTGGATGATGGCGTTGAAGAACACCACCGGGGTCAGCATCGGCAACGTGATCTTCCAGAATACCCGCCACTTCGACGCCCCCTCGAGCGACGCGGCCTCGTACATGTCCTGCGGAATGGATCTGAGCCCCGCGAGGAAGATGATCATCGGCGAGCCGAACTGCCACACCGCCAGCACGATCAGCGTCCACAGCGAGAAGCGCGGGTTGGAAATCCAGCTCGGCCCCTGGATGCCGAAATTGGCGAGGAAGTCGTTGACTAGGCCGTCGCCGGAGAACCGCGTCCGCCACAGCACCGCGATCGCCACCGAGGCGCCGAGCAGCGAGGGCAGGTAGAACACGGCGCGGTAGAGCGGCAGGCCGCGCATGCCGCGGTTCAATAGCAGCGCCACGCCGAGCGCGAAGGCGAGTTTCAGCGGCACCGAGAAGATGACGAAGAACAGCGTCACCTGCATGGATTTCGCGAACTTGGGGTCCGCCGTGAAGATGCGGACATAGTTCGACGCGCCCACCCAGTCGGGCGAGGTCAGCAGGTCGAAATCGGTGAAGCTCAGGTAGAGCGACGACACCATCGGCCCCAGCGTCAGGCCGAAGAAGCCGATGAACCAGGGCAGCAGGAACAGGTAGCCCGGGGCGTTCTGGCTCCAGATGCGGGACCAGACGGAAGGCGTGACCGCGCGCTCCGTGTCGCGGTAGTCGGCGGCAGAGCGCGCGGTCATTGTTCGATCAGCCTGCGCGGGCGAGGATGTCGTTCACGTCCTTGAAGAAGGCCGGCCCGGCTTCCTCGGGCGACTGCGCACCGAAAGCCACTTCCTGGCTCTTGGTCTTCAGCGCCTTGTTGACCTCGCCGGCATTGGCGGGCGGGGAGGGCGGCAGCGGCCCGAGCAGGTCGCCCAGGTTCGACACGAAGTTGAGCGCGATCTGGCTCTGCTCGTCGAGCGTCGGGGCGATGTTGTCGCGGGTCGAGGCCTTGCAGGGGATGCCGCGCTCGACGCCGAGCGCCTTGGTGGCTTCCGGGTCGGTGACGAAGAAGTTGATGAACTTCGCGCCGTCGCTGAGCTTCTGGCTGGTCGCCCCGAGCGAGAAGAACATCGAGGGCTTGCGGTAGTGGCCGCCGCGGGCGCCGGGCTTGTAGCGCGGGTAGGCGATCATCGTCAGGGCGTCCTTGTTGACCGCCTGGAACGCCACCAGCTGGTTGGAGTTGGCGGCCGTCGTCGCGGCCTTGCCCAGCGTCACCATGGTGTTTTCGATCGCGTCGGTCGCATCAAGCGCCTGGTCGTCAGGCGACACGGTGACGCCGGCGTCGCGCAGCGCCGCCCAGAGCTTGAACCACTCCACCAGGTCGTCCGCATCGAACAGCGGCTTGCCATCGGCGCCGTAGAGGCCCTTGCCCTTCGAGCGCAGCCAGTTGTCGAGCGCCGGCTCGACGCCGGAGTTGTCCGACCACACCTTCATGCCCTGGCGCTTGTTGCCCGAGTTGAACTTCTCGGCCAGCGCCGGCAGGTCGTCGTAGCTCAGTTCCGGGCCGGGCACGTCGACACCGGCTTCCTCGAACGCCGCCTTGTTGACGATGGTCGCCACCGAGTTGGCGCCCAGGCTGATGCCGTAGAGCTTGCCGTTGACCTTGCCGCCCTCGAGCTGGTCCTGGTCGAAATCCGACAGGTCCAGTTCCTTGCCGACGAAGTCGTCGAGCGGGGCGATGGCGTTACGGTTGGCGTACTCGACGATGTAGCGGTAGTCCATCTGCAGGATGTCGGGCGCGTTGCCGCCGGCCACCTGCGTGCCGAGCTTGGTCCAGTAGTCGGAGAACGCCATGAACTCGCCGTCGAAGACGGTGCCCGGGTTGGCCTTCGAGTAGAGGTCGGTCGCCGCATAGGTGCGGTCGGCGCGCGCCTGGCCGCCCCAGAACAGGAGCCGCATGCGGTTCTCCTGCGCCAGCGCCGCGGCCGGCGACAGGGCCGCAGCGCCCATCAGCGCGGTCGAGCCCAGCAAGAATCGACGTCTGTCGAGTGACATACCCATGAAAGTCCTCCCGTCCTCTCCATCGGCCGGCGACACGCCGTTCCGAACCATTGGCGCAGCGCTCTTCTTCGGCGCTAAATAACCAACTGGTTACAACATTGGTCCGCGATTTCGGCGCTGTCAACCCACTGAGGAGATCGTTTACATCGGCCGTCCAGGGGCCGTTCAGCTGGCTGAAGTTCATGGCCCAACCGCCCGAAAAGCCGTTCAGAATGCCTTCATTCTTGCGGCAGAACCTGGTCCAGGTGGCCATCGTCTGCGGTGGTCAGCGGCGCGTCCGCAGATAGTCCAGCACCATCTGCACCGCCTGCGCTTCCCGCTCCTGGATCATTGCGAACTGGCTCAGGTCCTTGCCGAAGATCACGCTCAGCGTATTGATGTTCGAGACGTAGAAATAACCCAGCCCGGCGATCGAGATATAGAGCTGCATCGGGTCGACGTCGGTGCGGAACACGCCGGCCTCATGCCCGCGCTCGACGATGTCGCGCAGCTCCGCCAGCAGCGGCGAGTGGAGGGCAGGGATGTCGTCCAGCTGCTTCAGGAAGCGCGCGTTCTGCAGGTTCTCCACCGCCAGCAGGCGGGGGAACCACGGGTTGGCGAGGAAGTGCCGGAAGGTGAAGCGCACCAGCCGGTCCATCGCCTCCACCGGCTCGATCTTGCCCAGCTTCAGCTCGCGCTCGCCCGACCGGATCTCCTCGTAGGCGTCGTGCAGCACCGCCAGGTAGAGCGCCTCCTTGTTGCCGAAATAGTGGTAGAGCAGGCGCTTGTTGGCCCTGGCCCGGTCGGCGATGGCGTCCACCCGCGCGCCGTTGAAGCCCTGCTCGCAGAACTCGTCGCGCGCCGCCTTCAGGATCGAGGCCTTGGTCTTCTCGGCGTCGCGCGGCCGCGCCGCCGCAGCCGGGGTCACCCGGCGCTTCGGTCGTACTGCCGCTGCCACGTCGCTGGTCATCTTATCCCCTCTGCCGCCGGCCGGTGTATCCTCTCCGCGCTGCCACCCGTTCCGGCAGCTGCAGCAGGGGAGTCTGGTATTTGGACGTTCATTGATTAACGGGCAGGCCGCTGCGCACCGGCCGCCTCTTGACGCTACAGCCTACCGGCATGTATCTAAGTAACCAACCAGTTACAAACGGTGGCGTCAAGGAGGGGGCGATGGCCGAACGGCGGCTTGGGCTGATCATGCATGGCGTGACCGGCCGCATGGGGTACAACCAGCACCTGGTGCGCTCCATTCTCGCCATCCGCGAGCAGGGGGGCGTAGCGCTCTCCAACGGCGACCGGCTGGTCGTCGATCCGATC
>JBQCFF010000096.1:0-11900 GCA_051959485.1 Devosia sp.
ATGATGTTGCCGGCGAGCCGGCTCCAGCCATAGAGCCGCGGCACCGCCCCGCCCTCGCTCGAGCCCTGCAGCCGGATATCCGGCCGCGCCACGGGCTGCGGCTTCTCCCCGAACAACGCCGCGTCCACCGCCGACCCCGCCCGCGCCCCCAGCGCCCGCCCGCTGGTCGCCCCGATGGGTCCGCCCACCGCAGCGCCAACCACCTGGCCGGCCAGGGATAGTGCAAGAGTTGCCAAACCAGCCCTCCGATGTTTGCTCAGTTCAACAAAGCGGCACGACCCGAATCCTCCACCGCGAAGCGGGGGAGGGGGCCCCCCGAAGCCGGAGGAGGGGGCGGGCCAGACTCGGCGACAGCACGAACGCGCTTGCACGCACCACGCCCCAGACCCCCCCCTCCACCCCGCTCCGCGTGGTCCCCCTCCCCCGCTTCGCGGTGGAGGATCACCAGCGCCCCACTTCACGCGCCAGGAAGTGCAGGAACGTTGAAAGCGGCACGACCCGGATCCTCCCCCGCGAAGCGGGGGAGGGGGACCGCCGAAGGCGGTGGAGGGGGCGGTCCAGACTCGGCGACCGCACGAACGCGCTTGCAAGCACCACGCCCCTGACCGCCCCCTCCACCACGCTACGCGTGGTCCCCCTCCCCCGCTGTCGCGGTGGAGGATCACCAGCGCCCCACTTCACCGCTCCGGAAACCCGAACGTCCCCACCACCCGCCGGGCCCAGCCGTCGGTGAGGTTGCCCTCGACCACGCCGAGCCGCTCCTGCGCGTGCACGAACCGGCCGCCGCCGACGCAGATCCCGCAGTGCCGCGGCGCCGGGCCCGCCCCGATGCGGAACAGCAGCACCGCGCCCGGCGTCAGCTCGCCCGGCACCAGCCACCGCTCCGCCAGCGCCCGCAGTTCGGCCGAGTGCGTTCCGTCCCGCCAGTCCGCCCGGTATGGCGGCAGCGGCGGCTCCTCGCCCACCACCTCGCGCCACACTCCGCGGATGAGCCCGATGCAGTCGCACCCGACGCCGCGCAACGCCGCGCGATGCCGATAGGGCGTGCCCACCCAGGCCCGCGCCGCCGCCACCACCTCCGCCGCGCTCATCCGACCAGCTTCCGCCCGTCGCGATGGTCGCCCGGCCGCGGATAGCGCAGCACGAAGTCACTGCCCGGGATATGCGGGAAGCCGCGGAAGTTCGCCGCGTTGTCGAAGCGCGCCACGCAGGTTGCGAAGCGCCGGTCGCAGCCCGCCGTCAGCACCAGCGCCTCGCCGGCGACCACCCAGTCGCCCACCGGCGCGGCAAAGCCGAGCACGTCCGCCCCGCCCTCCCGCACTGCCGTCACCACCCGGTCGCGCAAGCCGGCGCGCGCGCCTGAAGCCCACGCCGCCACACCGAACGCGAACCAGCCCTCGTCGAACCCGTCGATCCCCTCGACCCTGACCCGGAACCGGTCCAGCACCGCCGCCACCACCGCGTCGGCGCGATAGGCCGGAGCGGCCAGGTCCACGCCGCAGCGTGCGTCGCCCAGCTCGGCATCGCAGAGCGCCTGATACACCCGCCCCTTCGGCACGTTCAGCGCCGCCTGTCCCGAGCGCAGCTCGGCGCGGAACACCCCGTCCTCGCGCACGATCTCGCCGATCGTCGCCCGCCGCACCAGATAGCGCTGCGACACATCCCGCCAGTTCACCCGCCAGGTCTCGACTTCCGCCCCGTCGAACCGCCCGAGCAGGATGTCCGCCTCGGCGATCGCGTCGGAATGCAGCACCCCCACCACCTCGGCCGTGTCGACCTGCGGCCCTAGCTTCGCCGGCGCCTCCGACCCGTCGAGCCCATGCGCCGGCAAATACGCCGTCCCGCCAAAACTCAGCGCCTCGTCATGGTCGGTGAACCCCAGCACCACCCCGTCCGCGCGAAGCATCCGCCAGCAGGTCGCCAGCGTCGTCGCGCCCGATGTGAGGTGCGCCGCGATGCCCGCCTCCAGCGTCCTCATTCGCGCACCTCGATCAGCGGGATGGATGGCGCCTCGGCCGCCTCGAAGCTCGTCAGCTCCACGTCGAGCCGGTCGGTGTCGAACCGCACCGGCACGTCGAACAGGAAGCCTGCCGTCACGGCCGCGCCCGCCGCCGGCGCCGCATCAAGCGTCACCACCCCGGTCAGCGTATCGACGGAAAAGTCGGCGGCGGCGAGGGAGGTGCCCGCCACCGCCACCAGCACCGAGCCGGCCACCGGCCTGGTGATGGGTCTCAGGTACGGGTCGAAATCGGCCCCGTAACGTTTTGTTAACCCGAACGAAACCGTGATACCGTCGCCGGTGCCGATGATCTGGTCCAGCGCCGTCGGCGTCGCGGTGCCGTTGGACGAGAAGTCCAGCCCGTCCCGCCACAGGAACGAGTGAAAGCGCCCCCGCCGCTCCTCGAAGAAGGCCAGCACGGCCAGCATGTCGGCCCGCGACTTCACGCCGTAGCCGGCATTGTACCGCCGCCGCGCATGCGCCCACCGGCTGTTCCGCTCCTCGCGGCCGCTCGCCAGCGTCACCACGTCCGTCGCCCGCTCCGGCCCGCCCCGGGCGCCCAGCGCCACATCGAGCGGAAACCGCACTGCGTGAAAGGCCATGTGATTCTCCTGCATGCGGTGCCCGTGGCCGCCCCCTCCACCGCCTCCGGCGGTCCCCCTCCCCCGCTGCGCGGTGGAGGATCCCGGCGCCTCACGTCGACGGCACGGGATCCTCCCCTGTCGAAGACGGGGGAGGGGGACCAGGCGAAGCCTGGTGGAGGGGGCGCCCCAAGGCGCCTAGCTCGCCCGCGTCCCGCGCTTCACCGCGCGCAGCAGCATCGCCGACAGCTCCGCTTCGCTCGCCGCAAAGCTCCGCGCATCCGTCGCCGCCACGTTGAACGTCACGTGCACCGCCCCGCCGCCGCCGGCGACGCCGAGCCGCCCGTCCGAACCGCGCGCCAGCGGCAGTATTGCCTCGGCGCCCGCCTCGCCGGCGAGTCCGAGCCCCTGCCCCAGCCCGAACTAGGCCGGCTCCGCCAGCACCCCGCCCTTGGCGAACGGTTTTACCCGCAGCGCTGGGTTGGTCGCCGTGAACAGCCCCTCGACCGCGCCGCTCACCAGCGCCCCCACCGGCTGCAGCGCCGCCTTCAGCGCGATGTCGGCAAAGCTCCGCGCCACCTCGCCGAGCACGTTGTTCAGCGACTTCCCGTCCAGCACCGCGCCGCGAAACGCCCGGCTCAGCGCCTTGCCCACGCCATCGGCCAGGTCGCCGATCCGCTCGAGCTCCACCGTCACGTCGCCGAGCTCGTCAAACATCCCGGCCATGCCGCACCTCGTCCGGAAACGCCGTCATCAGTCCGGCCAGCACGTCGCGTCCCGGCGCGCCGCCACGCGTACGGCCCGACGCGCCGTCGAACGCCGCCGCCAGCTCCCGCGGCGTCAGCCCCCAGAACTCGCGCGACGACAGCCGCAGCACCCCGAAGCCGAGCCGCATCGCCTCATCCCACGGAAACGCCCTCATGCCGCCTCCCCGAACGTGGCGCGCAACAGCCGCGCCGCGATCTCCGCCGCGCCCTTGAGCCCGCCCTCGATCGCCATCCGCGCCAGATCGTCGTCGGTGACGGCGTTGCCGCCGCCGCGCAGCCCGGCCCCGAGGATCGCCGTCAGGTCGCGCGCCGTGACCCGGCCCGACGAAAATCGCTCGGACAGCCCCACCAGGTCGCCGGCCCCGAGCCGGGCCTCGAGCTCCGCCAGCGCCCCCAGCGTCAGGCACAGGGTTCGCGTTTCGCCCTCGAAGACCGCCTCGATCTCGCCCCGTTGCATGTTCGCCATCTCACGCCACCGTGAACGAGAGCTGCCCGGCGCTTTCGAGCGCCAGCTCGAACGTCACCTCGCCGGCATGGTCGGCCGCAAACTCCAGCGCCACGATCTGGAACGGCCCCTCCACCGTGCCGAAATCCGGCAGGATCAGCTGCCAGCCGCGGATCGTCCCGGCAAAGAACAGCGCGCGGATCGTCGCGTCGGAGCCCGCATCCTTAAAGATCCCGGATCCCGCCACCGCCGCCCGCTTGATTCCCCCGCCGGCCAGCAGCTCGCGCCAGCGCCCGGCGCTCTCGGCGTCGGTCACGTCGATCGCCGCCGCGTTGAACGCCAGGCTCCGCGTCCTGAGCCCCGCCACCGTCACGAACCCGCCCGAGCCCGTCTCGTCGAGCTTCAACAACATGTCCTTGCCGCTCTGCGCCGCCATGAAATTCCTCCTTTGTTTGAAGACCCCTCATCCGGCGCTACGCGCCACCTTCTCCCCGACGGGGAGAAGAAACCTCGGCCTCGCCGCGCTATTCCTCTCCCCGTCGGGGAGAGGGTGGATCGGCCGCAGGCCGAGACGGGTGAGGGGTTCAGGCCACTGGGGCCTTCAGCTTGCCTCCGTGAAAAACCGCAGCGCCACGGCCGCCCGGGCCTGCCCGGTCTCGCCGTCGATCGCCGTCTCGGTTCGCTCATGCGCCCGATGCGTCACCCGCAGCCCCGACGCCGTGAGCGCGTCCGCCACCGCCAGCACCCGCCCGGCCAGCGCCAGCGCCGCCCTGCGGCTCGGATCCGCCGCCCAGCAATGCACCATCACCCGATGCTCAAAGCCCGGCGCATCATCGCCATCGCGCGGCAGCAAATCATGCCGCGCCACCACGAGGTACGGCGCCACCGCCCCGCGCCCCGGCGCATCGAACACGCCGACTCCCGCCAGCCCGGCATCCGCCTGCAGCGCCCCCACCAGCGCCGCCTGCAACACCACAATCGGATGGGTCATCGCCCGCCGCCCCCCGCCCCGCCGCCCACCTCCCCCCTTGCGGGGGAGGTAGCGCAGCTAGTCGCGAAGCGACGTAGCGAAGCTAGGAGGGGGGTATGCAGCGAGGCCAATTGCCGGCCACCTGCGCACCCCCTTCCCAGCTGCGCTACGGCTTCGCCTAGCTTCGCTACCCTCCCCGCAAGGGGGAGGGTGAGCCGTCGCGGTCCCGGCGAAGTCCTGCCAGCGCGCGCCCTCTTCACCCTCCCCTTCATGGGGAGGGCCGGGGAGGGGCCGTCCTGGCTCACGCAAGCAACGGTCATCCCACCATCCCCCGCTCCATGCACTGGCAGCTCAACCACGCCCGCCGGCCGTCGAGATCCGCCGTGCCCACCACCTCGAGCCAGCGGCCGCGCCAGCCGAACCGGTCGCCCACCGCCACGTCGGTGCGATAGCGCAGCACCACCGAATGGCTCGCGGCCGCCGCCTGCCCGTCGCCGGCCAGCGCGATCCGCGCCGACAGCGCGCGCACCCGCGCCCACAGCGAGCTCACCGTCATGAAGGCGTGGGTCGTGCCGCCCTCGAGCTCCGGCGTGTCCACCCGCCGCTGCAGCGACACCCGGTCGGTCAGCGCCCCCAGCATCGGCGCGCTCACAGTCGCACCTGCCGGTAGGGCGAGATCATCTGCCCGAACCCCGGCGGGATCACCGCGCCCGAGCCGGCCATCAGCACCGCGTCGCGATGCTCGAACCAGTGCGCCACCAGCGCCAGCACGCCGCGCTTCAGGTCGGACGGCACGTCGATCGCCGCACCGAACCCGGCGACATAGTCGATCTCGATGCCGAACCGCTCGCGGAGCACCGGCATGCCGCTCAGCGTCCGCGGCAGGAGCAGCCGCGCCGGCGTCACCGCCGTCGGCGCCTCGAACTGCGCCAGCGGCACCAGGTGATCGTCGCCCTCCTCGTCGAACGCCGTAATCGAGGTCAGGCTGACCAGCGGCGACACCGGCAGCGTCACCACGCCGTCCGCCGGCCACTGGTCGAGCACCAGCCGCCAGCTCTGGTTCACCAGCGCCCGCCCGGTAACGCCCTCGACATGCAGCCGCGCCGCCGCCACCAGCGTCGAAACCAGCCCGTCCTCGGCCTCCGTGTCGAGCCGAAGGAACGCCCGCGCCTCGGCAAGCGAAACCGGCTCCTCCGCCGGCCCCGCGAGAAGGTAGGAAATCATGGAAAATGTCCTTGGAAAGATCGGCAATCGGCAATCGGCAAAAAGCCCCGCCGAGTGCCGACTGCCGATTGCCGAATGCCGCAGCCATGCCGCCCTCCCCTTCTCCCCTTGTGGGAGAAGGTGGCGCGCAGCGCCGGATGAGGGGTCCCGCATCGCTCGCGATGCGCGCCGGGGGCGTGAGCGACAGGCGACAGCGCTGCCGTCACCCACCCCTCATCCGCCTGCCGGCACCTTCTCCCACAAGGGGAGAAGGCGATGGAGCCGCTGCGACAGCGCAGGTGGCCGCCCACCCGACTGCCGACTGCCGACTGCCGATTGCCGCCCTTACGACACCGCGAACTTCAGCAGCTTGATCGCGTCGAAATCCTGCACGCCGCCGCCCACGCGCTTGGTGGTGTAGAACAGCACGTAGGGCTTCGCCGTATACGGGTCGCGCAGCACGTTCACCCCGGTGCGATCCACCACCAGGTAGCCGCGGCGGAAGTCGCCGAAGGCGATCGGCGTCGCCGCCGCGCCGATATCCGGCATGTCCTCGGCCTCCACCAGTTCGAAGCCGAGCAGCGTCGCCTTCGCCCCGGCCGCCACGCCCGGCTGCCACAGGTAGTTGCCGTCGGCATCCTTGAACTTCCGCACCGACCCTTGCGTCTTGCGGTTCATCACCCAGGCGGCGTTCTGCCGGTAGCCGGCCTTCAGCGTGTAGACGAGGTCGATCAGCTTGTCGGACGGGTCGTCCGCCGGCCAGCCGCCCGATACCCCGGTCGCGAGGTAGCCGAGCTTGTCCCAGGCCCAGTTGCTCTCGGCCACCTGCACTTCCTGCAGGAAGCCCTTGGGCTTGTTGCTGCCATTGCCGTTGACGAAGGCCGCCGTCTCCTGCTCGGCGAAGGCGGCGTTCACCTCGTCGGCCAGCCAGGCGCCGACATCCACCGCCGCATCGTCGAGAAAGGCCGCCGTCGCCGCGGGCATGGCGTAGAGCTCGGCCGTGGGGAAATCGAGCGCGTCGATGGTCGGCGAACCCGTCTCGGTGCGCGCCCCCGTCTCCGCCACCCAGCCGGTCGCCGGCCCGGTCAGCGATACCGGCTTCTTGTACACCGAGCTCGATACCGCCCGCACCGAGGCGATCGCCCGGATCGGCGACACCGCCGTCAGCCGCCGCGTGATCTCGTTCTCGGTCTCACTGGGCACCAGGTAGCCGCCATCGGGGTTGGAGCCGATCGACAGCGCCTTCTCCTCGCCGCGCTTCACATAGGCCGAGAACGCCTCCTTGTACTCGTCGCCCGACTCGGGCCGGCCCGCCTCCAGCGCCGGGCGCGAGCGCTCCAGCGCCACGCGGTCCATCGCCGCCTTGGCGCCGTCGAGCGCGGCGTTGAGTCGGCCGAGCTTCTCCTCGGTCAGCGCGTCGGCGCTGCCGCGCTTCTCCAGCTCGGCGAGCCGCCCGTCATTGGTGCGCTTGAACTCCTCGAACGCCCCCATCAGCTCGCCGAGCAGGCCCTCGGTATCGCGCGGGGCCGCGCCCGCCGTCGCCTTCCCCTCCAAATTCCTGGAGGCTTGGCGCTCGGTCACAAGTTCACTCATCGATGTCCCTCATTGCTTCAGAAGCGAAATGGCCGCCTGCAGCGACCCGTTCAGGCCGCCAGCGGCCGTGATCCTGGCCTCGGCCAGCATCGGAAAGGTCACGACGGAGATCTCCCACAGCTCCACCGCCCAGAGCCGGCGGTGGCCCGTCCCGGCATCGCGGGTCGCCCGTTGGGTGCGAAAGCCGATCGACAGCCCGTCGATCGCCCGCCGCTCGATCAGCCGCCTGAGCGCATCCGCCCGCGGCACGCCCGGCACCAGCCGGCCCTCGACCCAGAGCCCAAAACCGTCCTCGCGGGCCACGTCCCAGATGCCGATCGGCTCCTTCGGGTCGTGCTGGAACAGCATCCGCAGCTTGCCGGCCCCGCGCCGCCGCAGCGACTTCTCGAACGCCCCCGGCATCACGATGTCGCCAGCCTCGTCGAGCCGCCCGAAGGCGCTGGCATAGCCGGCGAACCGCCCGTCGGCGTCGATCGGAATGGCCGCTGTCACCGCTTCACCGCCGCCGCCGCAGCGATCCCGCTTTTGGGCTTGCCCGGGCGCCGCGGCGCCGGCTTCGCCAGCGTCCCCGCCAGGTGCCAGGCGAACTGCCGGAACACCTCGCCCGCCTTCTCCGTCCCCTGCTTGTCCCCCAACATCATTTCTCCCGGCGAAACAGTTGATTGAGCGTCGAAATTTCCTTGACGAAGTCGTTGAACCGCCGATTGGCCGCCACCAGCTCCCGGAGGCACCACACCAGCAGCCCGCTCGCCGCCATCGCCCACCCCAACACCGCCAGATGCGCCAGGTCCCCCCGCTCCACGATCGATTTGGTGAGCTCGTCCATGGTGGTTCTCCTGCTGGTGGTCGGGGAGGGCGGCATGCACCCCCTCCCTAGTTCCGCTAGGGCGCGGTCGCGCCCAAGCTCCACTACCCTCCCCGCAAGGGGGAGGGTGGGCGCTCGTTTGTTGGTCGGTGCGCAAGCCACATCGTCACCGCCCCCCTTGCGGGGGAGGTAGCGCAGCTTGGCGGCTTCGCCGCCTACCGGAGCTAGGAGGGGGGTGCGCAGAGCATTCCGGTGGTACCTAAACCCCCAGCATCGCCCGCTTCTCGGCGTCCGACAGGAACTCCGCGCCGCCGATGCGGGCCCAGAGCGCGGCGCGGTCCTCGGCCAGCGCCTCCACGCCGTCGAGGCCCGCTGCCAGCCGCGCGCCGCCGAACGCGTCCCCGAGCCAGAAGCTCAGGTCGTCGGCCACGCGCCGCACCAGCGGGATCACCGTGCCGCGCCAGAACGCCCGGTTCGCCTCGGCGTAATTGGCGTAGGTGTTGTCGCCGGGGATTCCCAGCAGCATCGGCGGCACCCCGAAGGCGAGCGCGATCTCCCGCGCCGCGGCGTTCTTCAGCTCGACGAAGTCGAGCTCGGCGGGCGACAGCGCCATCGGCTTCCAGTCGAGCCCGCCTTCCAGCACCAGCGGCCGGCCGGCATTCTGCGCGCCCTGGAAATTCGCCTCGAGCTCGCCCTTCAGCCGGTTGAACTGCGCCTCGGTCAGGCCGGTTTCGGCCGAGTAGACCAGCGCCCCGCTCGGCCGCGCCGCGTTGTCGAGCAGCGCCTTGTTCCAGGCGGCGGCGGCATTGTGGATGTCGAGGCTCTGCGCCGCCGCCTCGAGCGGCGCCAGGCCGTAATGGTCGTCGAGCGGGTGGAACAGCGCCAGGTGCAGCACCTCGGCCACCGGCCGGGCGGCCAGCGACAGCTGCCGCGTCTTGCCTCCCACGGTGTAGCCATAGCCGAGCGGATGCCCGTCGCGCCCCAGCGCCACCCGCACCCGGTCCGGCCGCAGGCAGTAGATCGCCTTCACTTCGGCGTCGAGCGTCACCGCCTCGAGATAGGCGTTCCCGGCCGTCAGCAGGTAGGCATAGACGGCCTCCAGCAGCTCCGCCCCGCCGATCCGCGGGTTGGGCCGCGCCAGCAGCGACAAGAGCGGATGCTCGCTCAGCTGCCGCCCGCCCTCCTCCACCACCAGCGGCACGCGCGTCGCGGCTTCCGCCACCATCCGCACGCAGCGATAGACCACCGGGTTCCTGGTGAAGCCGTTGCCGGCGAGGCTCACGAAGCCGCGCCGCGACCAGCTCGCCTCGCCGAGCGCCGAAACCGAAACGAACCCCTGCAGCGCCTTCCGCTCGGCCGGCGCCGCCACCCCGCCGGTCAGGCGGGTGAACCAGTTGGGCATGCCATTGTCCTCCACAATCAAACGCTGCGCACCCGCGGCTCGCCGCGCTTCAGCAGCAGTTCGGTCAGCGCCCACACCAGCGCATCGACGCGATCCGGCGAGTGCCCGTCGCTCAGCCCGTCCGCTCCGAAAACGCACATCTCGTCCTCGAGCGCGGTGAGCCCGGCGACATGCGCCACCCGCCCGCCGGCATAGAGCGCCGCTACCGGCTCGGCGCGCACCCACTTGCCCTGCCGGGCCCGCACCTCGCGCACCGGCACCTCGCGGTCGACCTGCCCGATCACCGCGCGCACCATCTCGCCGCCCTGGTTGGTCTCGGCGACGATGCAGTCGGCGGCGAACTCGTGGAACGCCGCCACCGCCCGCCGCGCCCAGGCATCGGGATGCGCCGGGCCGAAGCTCAGGTCCGCCAGCACCACCGCCGCGTCGCCGCGCTTCGCCGCCACCACGATGCCGCAGCGGTCCGACCGCCGCGTCCCCGTCGCCGGCGGATCGACCGCCACCACCGTCCGCTCCCGCCCCGCCCCGTCGTCGCGCCGGAACATGCCGCGCTGCCACAGCGCGTCGGGCAGGTCCTCGATCAGTTCGCCGTCGAGCTCCTGCCGCCCGAGCACCGAGTTCTCGTAGCGTGCCACCACCGCCTTGAAGAAGGCATCGGCCAGGTAGTTGTTGTCCGATGTGCGCATCCGGGTGGTCACCGTCCCGCGCTCGTCCATTATCCGCTTCAGCAGCCTGGTCGGGCGCGGCGTCGTCGTCGCCAGCTGGCGTGGGCGTTCGCCAAGCCGCAGTCCGAACTGCAGCATGTCCCATGCTGCCTCGCCATGCGGCCACTTGCCGACCTCGTCGCACCATGCCGCCGCGAATTGCGGTCCGCGGAAGCGCTCCGGGTCGGCCGCCCCCAGCAGCACGCCCTCCACGCCGTTGGGCCAGAACAGCAGGTTCTCGCGCAGCAGCGGCCGTTCCTGCGGGGGCGTTACCTGCATGATCCCGGCCGCCCCCAGCACCATCACCTGCCGCGCCTCGATCATCGACTCGCCAACGACGGCAATCGGCCCGATGCCATCCTTGGCCAGCTGTCGCACCCAGTTGGCGCCGGCCATGGTCTTGCCCGAGCCCCGGCCGCCCATCAGCAGCCAGGTCGTCCAGTCTCCCTCGGGCGGCCGCTGAGCCGGACGCGACCAGAAATCCCAGTCGAACCGCAGCCCCGGCAGTTCCTCGTCCTCGATGGCGGCAAGCAGCGCCTTAACGGACGCCGAGCTCCTCGAGACGTTTCGCAATTCTGGCCCTCAGTTCCTGCATCTGTCGGCTCTGCCGGCGTTCCGGCTTGTTGCCGTTGATCCGCCGCTCCAGTTCAAGCAGCTTGGTGAGTGTCGTGGTGAGCTTGTGGATTGCGCCCACCTGATCTTCCGGTTCTGCCATCACCGCCTCCCGCAATCGCGCCAACTGCCTTTCCACCCCGACGAACAGCTTGCGCAGCAGCAACAACCGATCGGCCTCGCTGGCATCCTCCGGCACGTCCCATTTGTGGGTGCGGATGTGCTCGGTCAGTTGTTGGAGAGTGATGTCGTGGCGCTCGCAGATGAGCAACCGGCTCTCCACCGCAGCGGCCACCTCGGAGCGTATCCGGGTCCAGTCGGGCCTCTTGTCTGCTTCCGGCAACCCTGGCCCCCATTCCACGTTCTCGTCTCGCCCCCGGCAGGAGCACGCCCATGCCGTCCACCGTCATCGCCGACATGGCCTACGACCCGGAGACCGGCACGCTGAGCGTCTGGTTCCGGCCCTCCGGCCGCCGCTACGATTATTTCGAGGTCCCCGCCGCCGTGTACGACGCGCTCCGCCGCTCGCCGGCGAAGGGCCGCTACTTCAACGCCCACATCCGCGACGGCTACGATTTCAACCAGGCCGAACCGAAGCCCCCGCCCCGCCCCTCGCCCAGTTCTCCGACCCTGCCAGAAACCTAGCACCTCCCCGTGACGCGGGGATAAGTGGGGCTGCAGTTTTCCGGAAGCGCACGCGTTGTCAGCAGCTTATCGGCCCTCGCGCATCTCGCAGTTGAACAGCCCTGGAGTCGTGGAGCGGGGCTGCGGCCGACTGCACGGATCCTCCCCCGCTCCGGGGTGGAGGATCAGCGCCCC
>JBQCFF010000097.1:0-13353 GCA_051959485.1 Devosia sp.
GGGGGGGGGCCCTCTTGCCCCGTTGTGTCTGATGCTCCCCCCCCCCTCCGTCGGCTCGGCGCCTGGGCCCCCACGCGACGCTACCCTCCCCACAAGGGGGAGGGAGACCAGTGGCACAGGTCAAGAAACAGCGACTCCCTCCCCTCGATGGGGAGGGTAGCGGAGCTTGGCGGCTTGCCGCCTAGCGGAGCTAGGGTGGGGTGATGCAACGCGCGCGCGTAGGCTCCCTACCCCTGCCCCACCGGCAAAACCCCCGGCGTAACAAACACATCGACGTGTCTCTTCGCCTGGAACATGCCGTTCAGCGCGACCCGCGGCAGCGCATGCAGCGCGTTGCGGTGGTGCGCGTAGAGGCCGCCCGGCCGGCTCGTCGTCGCCGAACGCAGGCCGAGGTCGCGGGCGAGGCCGAACTCCCGCGGGCCGGCGGAATCCACCCCGCCCTCCGGGTAGCTCAGGTGCACCGGCGCCCGGCCGAGCTGGGCCTTGATGATCTTCACCGACTGCTCGATCTCGACCCGCGCCTCGGCCGCCGGCAGCTTCGCCAGTTCGTAGTGGTGCACCGTGTGCGTCCCGATCGTGCAGAGCTGCTCGGCCGCGAAGGTCCTGAGCTCGGGCCAGTCCATGATCAGTTCGCGGCAGTGCCGCTCAAGGTCGAGGCCGTACTGTCTCGCCAGTTCGCGGATCAGCGCCACCCGCTCCGGCTCGGACATGCCCCGCATGCGCCGGTACAGGCTGGCGTAGGCGGCCTTCTTCTCGCCCACCGTGGCGCTCGGCAGGTAGGTGGTTTCGCCGCCGGTGGTCACCGCCAGCGCATTCTGCGCCGCCACGATGTCCTCGAGCGCCTGCCACCACACCTCCCCTACCCCGTCGACCAGCGCCGTAGGCACGTAGAGCGTGAACGGGCATTGCTGGCGCCGCAGCACCGGCAGCGCGTAGCGCAGCGTGTCGCGATAGGCGTCGTCGAAGCTGAACACCGCGAACCGGCGCGACGGCTCGTTGCTCTCGACCCGCCGGATCGCCTCGTCGAGGTCGACGATATCGAGCCCGAGCTTGCGGACGCGGCGGATGACGAAGTCGAGGTAATCCGGCTTCACCTGCAGGTGGGCATTGGGCGAGAAGTCCGCCGGGTCGTCCGGCAGCACCCGATGCAGCGAAAAGATCACGCCGCGGGCCGTCGACAGCCGGCGCAGCAGCCGCGGCAGCTGCGACGCCCAGAGCAGCTCGAAGGCGGCGCCGATCGCGATGGTGCGAAAGCCCGCCATCGCCCGGCTACGCCACGGCGGCCCGCGCCGTCGGCAGCGTCACCACCCGCCCGACCTCGAGCCCGAGCGCCTTGATGTCGGCGCGCGCTTCCACCACCGCCTGCACCGAGGCCATGTCGGAGGCGACCAGCACCACGCCGGCGCGGACGTCGGCAAACAGCGGCAGGCTCGAGGTCATTCCGACCCGGCCGGTATCGACGATCACCACGTGATAGATGTCGGCCAGGGCCTCGACCAGCGTCGCCGGCCGGCCCGAGCGCCGATCGATGGCGGCGAGCCGGCCCCAGCCCACCTCCGCCAGTTCGTCGGAAGCGCGCTGCACCACGTCGCCATAGTCGCAGCGGTCGGCGGCGAGATCGGCGATGCCCGGCGTCGACGACACCTCGCCGCTGCCCGCATCCACCGCCACGACGCTGAGCCCGGCTCCCAGGGCATCCTCGACCACCCGGTCGACCACCGTGATCACCTCGTCGCGCTCGCCCACATGGGCGATCAGCAGCGTGCGCAGTTGCCGGGCGCTCACCGCCTCCGACAGCATGCCGAGGTCGTCGCGCAGCGCGCCGGCCGGGCGCGGCATCTCCATTGCCCGGGCGTCCGCGTCAGCCTCGGACTCCGCAAAGGTCTCCGCGAGCACCGCCACCTCGACGGCCTCATAGGCCTGGCGCTCCACCAGCGCGCGGCCCGACGGCAGCTCGCCGATCAGGATGGCCCCGACCTGCAGCGCCAGCGCCGCGACGGCGACGACACCGAGGATCAGCTCCGTCCTTGGTGAGCTCGGCACCGCCGAAGCCGTCGCCTCGGAAACGATCCGCACGTCCGGTTGCGCCGAGTTGGCCGCCGAGCGCCCCTGTGCCTCGTTGAAGCGGGTCAGGTAGGTGTCCAGCAGGTCACGCTGCGCCCTGGCCTCGCGCTCGAGGCTGTCGAGCGTCACGCCGCCCTTGGCCGCGTCGCCGGACGCCATCTGGGCGCGGGTCAGGTCGTCGCGCAGCTTCTGCTCGAGTTCGGCCTGTACCTTGGCCTCGGCCTCGAGCGAGTCGGCCACCTTGCGGCTCTCTTCCCGGATCTGATCCTCGATCTCCGCCACCTGCGCACGGAGCGCCTTGATGGTCGGGTGGTTGCCGAGCAGCGTCGTCGAGCGCTGCGCCAGCTCCGCCTGCAGGTTGGCCTTGGTCTGCAGCAGGCTCGAGATCACCACCGAGTTGCGCACGTCGGCGACGCCGTCGAGCGGCTGCCCGGCGTTCACCAGGCCGCGGATCAGCTCGGCCCGCGACCGTGCATCGTTCTTTTTCTGCTGCGCCTCGGCGATCTGCTGCGCCACCGTCGACAGCGTCTGGTCGCTCACCGACGTCGCGCTGGTGCCGGCGAACAGCCCGTGCTCGACCCTGTAGCTGGCGACGGCTGCCTCGGCCGCGCTCACCTTGTCCCGCAGCTTGTCGATCTCGCCCTGCAGCCACGCCTGGCCGTCCGCCCGGTCGGTCACCGATTGCGTGGCGCGCCGGTTGACATGCGCCAGCGCAATCGCGTTGGCGATATCGGCGGCCAGCTGCGGATCGGCCGAGCGCACCAGCACCGAGATCACCGCCGAGTCGCCCTCGCGGGTCACCGTCATGCGGTCGCCAAGGTTCGCCAGCACCTGCTCCTCGACGCTCTTCGGCTCGGGCTTGCTGCCGACCAGCGACAGGATCGCGCCGATCGGGTTGAACCCCGGCGCGGTGAACTCCGGCACCGAGCGCAGGTTCTGGCTGTCCACCACGTCGAGCAGCAGGTCGTGCGACTTGATGAGTTCGATGTGGCTCGTCACCAGTGCGCCGGTATCCACCGCCGTCGCGGACGTTGAGGCCGGCTCGACCAGCAGACTCGCCGAACTCTCGTAGGTCCTGGGCACCAGCAGCAGGATGGCGAAGGCCGCCGCCACCAGCAGGATCGTCACCAGCAGGATGCGCGGCAGCCGCACCCACACCGCGCGCATCGGTCCCGCGGCATCCATCCGCACAGCATCGTCGGCATGCTGGTCTTCGCTACTCATCGGCCTGCCCGGAACTCACGCAACTTGCATCAAAGCTATGCCCCAGCGTGGTAAGCATTCGGTTAAGCCTCGGATGCAAAGTGCAAATCGGCGGGCGGCTTCTAAGCCAAATGTTAACCATGACCGGGCCATCCTCAGCCTCCGATCGGTTCCGTGTTCAGGTCTGGCCAATGCGCTGGCTGCGTCTCCTGCTTGTTGTCTTCGTGCTGCCGCTGGCCGTCGCCGCCTGTGCCATGAACACACGCCCAGCCACCTACCTCGTCGAAACCAAGGGCCCCTACGCCCTCGACACCGGCGACGTGGTGCGCGTCACCGTCTATGGCGAGGCCGAGCTCACCAACAGCTACCGCGTCGACGATGCAGGCAACCTCTCGCTACCGCTGATCGGGGCCGTTCCGGTGCGCGGCAAGACCACCCAGATCGCCGCCGCCAGAATCACCGCCGCGCTGGCGGCCGGCTACATTCGCGAGCCGAGTGTCGCCGTCGAGATGGAGGCCTACCGGCCGTTCTACATCCAGGGCGCCGTCAAGCAGGGCGGCCAGTTCCCCTACGTCTACGGCATGACCGTCCGCGCCGCGATCAGCACGGCCGGCGGCTACTCGGACACCGCCGATCGCTCCAGGGCGGTCATCTACCGGCGCCAGGGCAACGAAATGGTGAAGGGCGCGGTCGACCTCGACTTCCCGATCTTCCCCGGCGACACGATCGTGGTCTCGGAGCGCTGGCTCTAGCCGCCGCCCCTGATCCAGACTCAGCGGCTGAGATACTTCCGCGCCATGTCCGCAGTGTCGGCCGCGAACCGGTCGGCATGCCGCTGCGCCAGCGCCGTCTCGCCGTGCGAGCCGATCCACGCCAGCAGCGCCATGCGCCGCAGCAGGATCATCGCGTCGATCATCCGGATATCCTCCGGCTTCAGCGTCCGCAGTTCGAGATAGCCCGCCAGCCACGCCCGGATCAGCGCCGGCACCTGCGGCGACGTCTCGATGAACGACAGGCTCGCCGCCAGGTCGTAGAGAAACCAGCCGTAGCCCGAGTCGTCGAAATCGAGCAGCAGCACCTCGTCGTCCTCGACCAGCAGGTTGGCGAGCCGCATGTCGGCATGGATCAGCCCGAAGCGGTCGATGTCGGTGCCGTAGGCGCGCAGGTCCTCGCGCAGCTGCGCATCGAGTGCGTCGAGCGTCTCGCGGACCTCCCCCTCCACACCCGGCGCCTTCCGCCAGTCGCCCCAGGGCGAGTCCGGCTCGAGGATGCCCGCGGCGTCCCAGATCGGCCGCACGAACTGTTCCGGCTGCTGCCATTCGGCGACATGCCTGTGCAGCGTCGCCGCGTACCGCCCGAGCGTGGCGAACAGGTCGGTGAGGTCGCCGTCGTCCTCGCTCGGAACCTCCCCCTTCTCGAACGCGAACAGCGCCGCGAAGCGGTCCGGCGCCAGTTCCTGCACGATCTCGCCATCCGCGCCGGGGATCGGCCGCGGCACCGGAATCTCGGTCTGGTCGGTGATCGCCTCCAGCCAGGCGAGCTCGCTGCCGATGGCACGGCGCGACTGGTAGCGCGGCCGGTGCAGGCGCAGGGCGAACCTGTGCCCGTCGGGCATGTCGATGCGGAAGGTGTGGTTCTCGCTGAGGTTGATCAGCACCGCCTCGCCGCCCGCCGCCTGCGGCCAGCGCGAGAGGTTCTCCTTGATCAGAGCCGATTCAGCCGGAATCGGATCGCTGGGGGGACTATCCATCGCGATCTATCCTCTGAAGGCTACTTGCAGGCTAGGGAGAGAGATGGTCGGAGTGGCCGGATTTGAACCGACGACCCTTTGTCCCCCAGACAAATGCGCTACCAGGCTGCGCTACACCCCGACATCGGCGATGTGCCTACCCGAACCGGGGGTGGGGGGCAAGAGGCGATTTTGTGACGCCACCTGCCGCGCCGCCGCCCCGGACCCGGCGTCGCGCGCTTACCCGTGACGCCGCGCCGGCGTGGTCACCAGGCTCGACAGGATGCGCCCCACCAACGTCTTCTCGGCGGCGCCCGAAACCTTGCGGCTGAGTTCGCTGACGAGGCCGCTCGTCTCGTCCAGCCGATGGCAGAGCAGGCTCGCCAGCCGTAGCGTGATGTCGGGGTGACGCTCGAGCACGCGCATCGCGTCAGCGACCACGCGCACCTTGCTGTTGGTCTCGGCGCGGACGGTGGCGCTGTGCGGCCGGTGCAGCAGCAGGCCCATCTCGCCGATCAGCGAGTCGGCCTGGTCGATGGTGGCGATCTTCACCCCGTCGCGCTCCACCGCCAGTTGTCCACTCTCGAGCACGAACAGGTCGGTGCCCATCGTGCCCTGGGTGATCAGTTCGTCGCCGATCCGCAGGTCGCGGACCGGTGCGGAATAGGTGAGAAGAAACATGCTGGCCATCTGTGCGCCCCCCAAGCTGCCTGAGGTGACCCTAGCGCGTCGCTGCCGTCGCCGGAAGGCGTTCCCTAGGCCAAGAGGTCGGCGATTCTCATCGCCGCCACGCGCACCGCCTCGGCGGGCGCCAGCCCGACCAGCAGCCCGCGCTGCCCGCCGTTGATCAGCACCTCGTCGTAGAGTTCCGCCGTCTCGTCGATCGCCGTCGGCACTGTCTTGCGCTGGCCGAACGGGCTGATGCCGCCCACCTTGAAGCCGGTCATGCGCTCGGCATCCGCCGGCTTCATCATGCTCGCCGCCTTGCCGCCAAAGGTCGCGGCGAGCTTCTTCATGCTCACCTCGCAGTCCGACGGCACCACGACGCACACCGGCTTGCCGTCCACTTCGGCCATCAGCGTCTTGAACACCTGCGCCGGGTCACGCCCCAGCGCCTCGGCGGCCTGCAGCCCGACGCGCGGGGCCTCCGGATCGTAGTCGTACGGAAACGGCGTGAAGCTGACGCCGGCCCGGCTGAGCGCCAGCGTTGCGGCAGTGGTCCTGGACATGAGCGGTGTTTAGCGCGACCGCCCGGCGCGTTCCAGCGCCACTTGCAGGGCGAGCCCCCGCCCCTCAGCGGCGGACCAGGTTGATCAGGTGGGTCCGGAGTTCCTCGTCGGGGAACGGCTTCGACAGCATCGACCGATCCCGGTACCGGCCCTCGACCGCAGTCGCCCCCAGGGCGCTGGAGAAAACGTACGGGATGCCGCGCGCCTCGAGCGCGTCGGCCACCGCGAAGCTCGTTCCGGCCCCCAGGTGTACGTCGAGAATCGCCATGTCGATCCTGGTGCAGTTGACCAGGTCCAGGGCGCGGGCGGCATCGGCCAGCACCAGCACCTGATCGGCGCCCATGTCCCGCACCACGGCCTCCATGGCCATCGAGACCATCACCTCATCCTCGAGGATCAGGATGGTGCCGAGCTTGAGCGGCTCGCAGCCCGCCTGTGACATGCTGTCTTGGTTGTTGAGCATGCCCCATGATCGACCCTGAGCCTGACCATGTCGACTAAAAACGGAGTTAGCCGGTCCCGACGTTGGCGCCGATTTGTCAAAATGAGGGCCCTACTCATTCTTGAGTGGAACTCTCCGTCAGATTTGGCATTATGGCGGCAGAGTTAGTCAAATGAGTAACTCCACGGGCGCAGGGAAGGCATGAGCGAAACGACATTCAAGGGCAACCCGCTACAGCGCGGCGAACGGCTCCAGATAATGCTGGAGGCCGACGAACTTCGTGCCCTGGATGATTTTCGCTTCGCCAACCGCATGCCAAGTCGCGCCGCCGCCGTGCGCGAGCTGCTGCGCCGGGGCCTCGGCGTGGACGGCGCCGTTTCCGACGGCGGCGCCAGCCCGTCACAATCCTACGGTGTGCTTGAGGCCGACGGCGTCGACAGGTCCGACAGTTCGGGTTCGGACAACGACTAGAGGCTAGCCGCTACTCGCGGGCTCGCTCCAGCAGCCGCTTGCAGTCGAGCAGCTCGCGCAGCACGTCCGACAGCTTCTCCCGGTCGGCCGCAGTCAGCACCGGTCCCCGCGACGTCTTCGGCATCAGGCTGGCGAGCTGGAAGCGCGGCTTGTCGGCGGCATCCGCCGTACCGTCGTCGGCCATCACGGGCTCGGGCGGATCGACCTCGACGTATTCGGGCTCCGACTCGGCCTCCAGCTCCGGCTCCTCGACAGGAGCCAGCGCCGTTGGCGGCAGCTGCTCGACCGGACGTCCCTCGCCCACCGCGATGACGTAGCGCGGCCCCTGCTCCTTCAGGATCCGCTGCACGCCCTTGATGGTGAAGCCGCGGTCGTAAAGCAGCGTGCGGATGCCCTGCAGCAGCAGCACGTCCTCCGGGCGGTAGTAGCGCCGGCCGCCGCCACGCTTCAGCGGCTTGATGCTGGAGAACCGCGTCTCCCAGAAACGCAGCACGTGCTGGGGCAGATCAAGTTCGTCTGCCGCTTCGGAGATCGTGCGAAAGGCGTCTGGAGATTTCTCCAAAAGGACTCCCCCGGCTCGGAAAGACTCTTATTTTCCAGCCTTGACCATAGATTTGTTGATCTTGGATTTCAACACGTTGCTGGGTTTGAACACCAGCACCTGCCGCGGCAGGATGGGGACTTCCTCGCCGGTCTTCGGATTGCGGCCGATGCGCTGGTTCTTGGAGCGGACCTGGAACGAACCGAACGAGCTCAGCTTCACGTTCTCGCCTTCCACCAGCGCCTCGCCGATGAGGTCGAGCACCCGCTCCACCAGTTCCGCCGACTCGGTACGCGATAACCCTACGGCCTCGTACACGGCCTCGGCGAGGTCTGCACGCGTCACAGTCTTCTGCGTCATTGTTGTTGCCCCTCGGTTTGCCCAGCGGACCTATACCGTGAGGCGCCCCCACCTACGGATGGCGCAAACCTTAACGCGACCGTAAGGCACTGGCAATCTCGCTTAACAATCAAAGGCTAGGGTGATTTGTGACGCCCGGATAACGCCGCCCGTCACCACCGGATGAGCGACGCCCCCCAGGTGAAGCCGCCACCCATGGCCTCGATCATCACCAGGTCGCCGCGCTTGATCCTGCCGTCGGCCACCGCGGTGTTCAGCGCGAGGGGGACCGACGCGGCGGAGGTGTTGGCATGCCGGTCCACCGTCACCACCACCTTCTCGGGCGGCAGCCCCAGCTTCACCCCAGCCCCATCGATGATCCGCTTGTTGGCCTGGTGCGGCACGAACCAGTCGAGGTAGTCGATCGTGTGCCCGGTATCCTCGAGCACCTTGTAGACCACGTCGGTGATCATCCCCACGGCATGCTTGAAGACTTCCTTGCCCTCCATGCGGACGTGGCCGACCGTGCGCGTCGAGCTCACGCCGCCATCGACGTAGAGCTTGTTCCAGTGGAACCCGTCCGAGCGCAGCGCCGTCGCCAGCACGCCGCGATCCTCGCCGGGCTTCGCCATCTCCATCACCGCCGCGCCGGCGCCGTCGCCGAACAGCACGCAGGTGGTGCGGTCGTTCCAGTCGAGCAGGCGGCTCGCCGTCTCGGCGCCGATCACCAGCGCCCGCTTGCCCAGCCCGTTCTTCAGGTACGAGTCGGCGGTGGCCACCGCATAGACGAAGCCCGAACACACCGCCTGGATGTCGAACGCGGCACCATGATGCATGCCGAGCTTCTGCTGCACCACGGCAGCCGTCGCCGGGAAGGTCATGTCGGGCGTCGTCGTCGCAACGATGATCAGGTCGACGTCGTCGGCCGTGATGCCGGCGTTCTCCATCGCCTTCCGGCCGGCGGCGGCGGCGAGGTCCGAGGTGTTCTCCCCCTCGGCCGCGATGTGGCGCTGCTTGATGCCGGTACGCTGCTGGATCCACTCGTCCGAGGTGTCGACGATCTTCGAGAGATCGTCATTGGTCATGACGTGCGCCGGCAAGTAGGCGCCGACGCTGCGGATGATGGTCTTGCGGTCGGTCACGCGGGTTTGGCCTCTGGTTCGATGGTGGCCGCCTCGACGGGTGCCACGTTGAGCGTGGGGAAGCGGCGCATGCCCTCGGCGATCTTGTCCATCACCTTGTTGCGGGCGATCTCGTAGCCGAGGCCGAGCGCGCCCTTGAAGCCGACTTCGTCGGTGCCGCCATGCGACTTGATCACCGGGCCGTTGAGGCCCAGAAACACGCCGCCGTTGATGTTGCGCGGGTCGAGCTTGCGCTTCAGCGCCTGCAGCGCCTGCCCGGCGATCGCGGCGCCCAGCATCGACACGAGGTCGGCCTTCAGCGCGTCGCGGATGTAGCTGCCGACCTGCCGGGCGGTGCCCTCGGCGGTCTTCAGCGCGATGTTGCCGGCAAAGCCCTCGGTCACCACGACGTCCACCGTGCCCTTGCCGATGTCGTCGCCCTCGACGAAGCCGTGATAGACGAAGCCCGAGCCGGAGGCCGCGGTGAGGATGCGCGCCGCCTCCTTGACCTCGTCGAGGCCCTTCATCTCCTCGGTGCCGACATTCAGCAGCCCCACCGTCGGCAGTTCCTGGTCGAACAGCGCCCGGGCCAGCGCGGCGCCGAGAATCGAGAAGTCGGTAAGCTGCTTGGCGTCGCCGCCGATCGTCGCCCCGACGTCGAGCACGATGATATCGGTGCGCAGCGTCGGCCAGATCGCCGCGATACCGGGCCGCGAGATGCCCTCGATCGGGCGGAGGCAGAAGGTTGCCATCGCCATCAGCGCGCCGGTATTGCCGCCCGAGATGGCGAAATCCGCCTCGCCGTCCTTCACCGATTGCAGCGCCGCCCACATCGAGGAGTTGCCACGGCCCTTGCGCAGCGCCTGCGACGGCTTTTCCTCCATCGAGATGACGTTGTCGGCGTGGACGATGCGGCTCAGCGGCTTGATCTCGGGCACGGTGTCGAGCAGCGGCGCGATCTCGGCTTCGCGGCCGTGGAAGATGTAGCTGACGTTCTTGCGTTCCTTCCAGAACAGCCGCGCGCCTTCCAGCGCCACGCGCGGGCCCTTGTCGCCGCCCATGGCGTCAACCGAGATACGGATAAGCTCACTCATCGCCGTTCCAGCGCCCCGCAACGGAGCGCCGCCAATCTAACCGTTCGTTTTGCCTGCACAAGCCAGCGAGGTGTGGCGGAGATGCGGCGTCAGCCCTTGTCCCCATCCGCCTTCAGCGCCTTGAGGCCGGCGAACGGGGAATCGTCCCCCTCGTCGGCATCCCCGGCCACCCCGACGCTTTCGCCCTCGAGCCGGGGATACGGGTCGATGCTGAGCGCCAGCATCTCGAGGATGAAATCGCTGAGGTCCGCCTCGTTGCCCTCGAAATGGTCGGGCAGGTCGTCCCCTTCAAGGTCGACGAACACCTCCGCGTCGGCCTTGCCGGCATAGGGCTTTTCGCCGCCCGGCAGGAACACGCGGTCCACCGCCTCGGCGATCTCCTGGGTCACCGGCTCGAGGGACACGACGCTCGGCTGCACCACCAGCGCCTTGAGTTGTCCGGTGACGCGGATGCCGCCGCGGAACCGCACCGCGTGCAGCTTCACCTGCAGCCGGTCCACCGCCGTCACCTCGAGCTGCGCGGCGATCGCCTCCCGCGCCTCGCGCTCCACCGTGATGTCGAGGTCCCGGCCGGCCGTCGGCATCGAATCGAGCCGGATGCTGGCTTCGGGAATCGCCACCCGCCGTGAATCCTGTCTCATGCTGCCTCGCCGAGCTCGAGCCGGCCGCCGAGCACCGTCGCCACCGGCTGCAGCTTCAGCTTCCCGTACTGGGCTTCGAGATAGTCGGCGAGCTCGCCGACCTTTCCGGACGCGCGGTCGTCGAACAGGTTGCGTTCGAGCACGGTCTCGGCGCCGGCGCGGTCGCCGCGTTCCATCGCTTCATTCAGGTTGGTCATCAGTCCGTAGAAGATGTTGCCCATGTTGCGGATCTTCTTGGGCACGCTGAGGTCCCCTGCCCCCATCTCGCGCAGGTTCCGGTCCATGTCCTTGAAGAACAGGTCGAACAGCGCCTGGGCGAACTCCGCCGCTTCCTTGCCGCCGCCGCTCAAGCGCCGGAACACCAGCGACATATGCAGGCAGATCATGTCGAAACGCCCCGTCACCGTGTCGGGCACGCCCCACTCGGCGTAGAAAACCGGCTGCCGGGATTGCGCCACAATAGCGCGATAGACGGCGTACACTGCTTCGGGGTCAGGGGATTTCTTGAACAGATTCAACATCGTCGTTGAGCCTCCGGTCACGTTCGGAGCGTTGCTTGGCGACGGCGTCGAATGGGAACGTGGGCTTCGCCCACGCTTGCCAGATCAAGCTCGGGGCAGCTAATAGTCCCCGGCCGGCCAAGGCCGTGGTAATAGTCGACAGAGATCGGGAAAGTCAAACTGATGCCGTTGAGCACCGCCTTCCGTCTAGCTGCCCCGATCGCCGCGGCGGTTGTCCTGTCGCTCACCGTTTCGGCCTGCTCCTCGGGCATGAGCCTCGTGCAGAACAAGCAGCGCGGCTACGACATCTCCGAAGACGACGTGAAGCAGATTCGCCCCGGCCAGTCGGCGGCGCTGGTCACCGCCGTGCTCGGCTCGCCGCAGTCGGTGAACACCTTCGCCAAGGAGACCGCCTGGATCTATGTCGGCGAAAAGGTGCAGCAGACCGCCTTCGGCATGGAGCTGAGCAAGTCGCGCACGGTTCTCGTCATCTACTTCGACAAGAACAACAGGGTCACCGACATGGAGCGGCTGGGCGTCAAGGACGGCAAGTCCTTCCAGATCGAATCCCGCCGCACCCCCTCCTTCGGCCAGGACCGCACCTTCCTCGAGTCGATCATCAGCTCGATCTGATCGGGACCGGTCGGCTCGGCTCACCCTCGTCCTTCGACAAGCTCAGGATGAGGGTGACGGCGGGGTCGGATGAGGGAACTCGATGGACGTGAAAAAGGGCGGCCTCCAGCCGCCCTTGTCGTTTCGCGGTCCCCCGCGTCGGTCAGCGACTAACCGCCCTCCCCACAGCCCTCATTCCCTCCCCCCGGCCCTCATCCTGAGCTTGTCGAAGGACGAGGGCGTCACGCTGCCCGACCAACAGCTTTCGTTCACGCCAGCTTCTTCGCCGCCGAGCCGCGGCCCAGGCCGCCCCACGCCAGCGCCAAGATCGCCAGCATCGCGATCGGAATCACCAGCACGTTGATCGACTGCCAGCCGATGGCATTGAGCAGCACGCCCGACAGGATCGAGGCGAGCGCCATCACCCCGAACACGATCTGCTCGTTGAGCCCCTGCACCTTGGCGGCCTCCTCCGGCCGGTAGGCGGTGCTCAGCAGCGCCGTCGAGGCGATGAAGCCGAAGTTCCAGCCGAGCCCGAGCAGGATCAGCGCGATGACGAAGTCATAGACCTCGGTGCCGGTGAGGTTCACCGCCGCCGCCACGATGATCAGCATCAAGCCGATCGCGGCCGTCAGATGCGCCCCGATCCGCTGGATCACCGAGCCGGTGATGAAGCTCGGCGCAAACATCGAGACGATATGCCACTGGATCGCCAGCGCGGCGTCGGTGGTCGAATGGCCGCAGACCGTCACCATGGCGAGCGGCGCCGCCACCATCACCATCACCATCAGCCCGAAGCTCGCGGCGCCGCCCACCATCGGGACCAGCACGTCGAAGGTCGACAGCAGTTCGCGGAAGCTCCGGCCGGCCCGCCCGCCGGGGGCGCGGCGGGCCAGCGGCGCCAGCTGCGTCCGCATCAGGATGCCGATGGCGAGGAGCGCCATGCCCGCCATCGCCACGTAGGTGCCGACGAAGCTGATCCCCGGCACCAGGTCCTTGGTGGCGATGGCGATCCACGGCCCCACGAAGCCGGAGACCACCCCGCCCGCCATCACCCATGAGATCGCGCGCGACTTGAGTGTAGCCGGCACGCTGTCCGCCGCGGCGAAGCGGTACTGGTTGGCGAAGGCGGAGGTCGCTCCCAACAGGCCGAGCGCCAGGCAGAACAGCCAGAACCCGTGCGTCCACGCCGCCCAGGCGGCGAGCAGCGAACCCGGCACCGCCAGCGCCGCGCCGAGCATGAAGCCCTGCCGCCGGCCCAGCCGGTAGAGCAGATAGACCGATGGCCCCGTCGCCAGCGCCGTGCCGATGGTCATGAACGTCACCGGCAGGGTCGAGAAGCTCTTGTCCTCGACCATCGCCACCGC
>JBQCFF010000098.1:0-2127 GCA_051959485.1 Devosia sp.
TTCTCCTTCGGATTCTTGTTGACGTTGGACTCGATCATCTCGTGGTAGAGATCGTTGCCCTCGCGGGTGCGCTCACCCACGCCGGCGAAGACCGAGTACCCGGAGTGCACCTTCGCGATGTTGTTGATCAGCTCCATGATCAGCACGGTCTTGCCGACGCCGGCACCGCCGAACAGGCCGATCTTGCCGCCCTTGGCGTAGGGAGCCAGCAGGTCGACGACCTTGATGCCGGTGACGAGAATCTGCGCCTCGGTCGACTGCTCCGAATAGGCCGGGGCCGGCTGGTGGATGCCGCGGGTGGCGGTGGTCAGGATCGGGCCGGCTTCGTCGACCGTCTCGCCGATGACGTTCATGATGCGGCCGAGGCACTCGTCGCCGACCGGAACGGCGATCGGGGCGCCGGTGTCGGTGACCGACTGGCCGCGGACCAGACCTTCGGTCGTGTCCATGGCAATGGTGCGGACGGTGTTCTCGCCCAGGTGCTGGGCGACTTCGAGCACCAGGCGGTTGCCGTTGTTGTCGGTCTCGAGCGCGTTCAGGATCGCCGGCAGGTGGCCGTCGAAGGTGACGTCCACCACCGCGCCGATCACCTGGCTGACGCGTCCGACCGTATGGGCGCTGCCCACGGCCACCGGAAGGTTGGCATCCTTGCCGCCTGCCGGCTTGCGGGCGGCGGACTTTTCGGTTGCGGCTGCAGTCGCTGCGCGGGCCATGATTTACCTCGTTCCTGCTAGAGCGCTTCCGCGCCCGAAATGATTTCGATGAGTTCCTTGGTGATCTGAGCCTGGCGCTGCCGGTTGTAGTCCAGCGTCAGCCGCTTGATCATGTCGCCCGCGTTGCGCGTGGCGTTGTCCATCGCGCTCATCTGCGCGCCAAAGAACGATGCGTTGTTCTCGAGCAGGGCGTGGAACACCTGCACCGAGATGTTGCGGGGGAGCAGATCCTGCAGGATCGCTTCCTCGTCCGGCTCGTACTCGTAGTTGAGCACCTCGGCACCGGCATCCGCTTCCTCGGCCTCGAACTTGGCCGGGATGAGCTGCTGCGCCGTCGGGATCTGGCTGATCACCGAGCGGAATTGCGAGTAGAACAGCGTGGCGACGTCGAACTCGCCCGCCGCATACATGGCGAGGATCTTCTCGCCCACCTGCGCGGCGTTGGCATAGCCGATGTTGCGGACTTCGCGGAACGAGATCGCCTCGACGATCTTGTCGGCGAAGGTGCGCTTCAGGATGTCGTTGCCCTTGCGGCCGACGGTGAGGATCTTCACCGTCTTGCCCTCGCCGATGAGGCGCTGCGCCGTGTCACGCGCGAGGCGCGCGATCGACGAGTTGAAGCCGCCGGCGAGGCCACGCTCGCCGGTCGCGACGATCAAGAGATGCACCTGGTCGCGGCCGGTGCCGGCGAGCAGCGCCGGCGCGTCAGTCCGGCCGGCATAGGCCGAGCCGAGTGCGGCGAGCACCTGACCCATGCGATTGGCATAGGGACGGGCCGCTTCGGCCGCTTCCTGCGCACGGCGGAGCTTCGCCGCCGCCACCATCTGCATGGCCTTGGTGATCTTCTGGGTCGACTTGACCGAGGCGATCCGGTTCTTGAGGTCCTTTAGCGAAGCCATCGGGCCGCTCTACTCCCCGTAGCGCGGCCCGCAAGGGACCGCGCGTGACTGTGAATGCGCTTAGGAGAACGTCTTCTTGAACGCGTCGATCGCCGCCTTGAGACGGGCGCGGAGGTCATCCGACAGTGCCTTCTCCTTGGCGATGGCCTCCAGCACGTCGGCGTGCTTGGAGCGGAGCCAGCCGAGCAGGCCCTGCTCGAAGGCACCGACCTTGTCGACCGGCAGATCGTCCAGGTAGCCCTGGCCGCCGGCGAAGATCACCGCCACTTCCTCTTCCGTCTTCAGCGGCGCGAACTGCGGCTGCTTCAGGAGTTCGGTGAGGCGGGCGCCGCGGTTGAGCAGGCGCTGCGTCGCGGCGTCGAGGTCGGAACCGAACTGCGCGAAGGCCGCCATCTCGCGGTACTGCGAGAGTTCGCCCTTGAGCGAGCCGGCGACCTGCTTCATCGCCTTGATCTGGGCGTTGCCGCCCACGCGGGAAACCGAGATACCGACGTTCACCGCCGGGCGGATGCCCT
>JBQCFF010000099.1:0-11611 GCA_051959485.1 Devosia sp.
CATCATGACGGACGCCGACGTCGACGGCGCCCATATCCGCACGCTGCTGCTCACCTTCTTCTACCGGCAGATGCGCGAGCTGCTCGACCGCGGGCACATCTACATCGCCCAGCCGCCGCTCTATAAGCTGAAGCGCGGCTCGTCCGAGCAGTACCTCAAGGACGAACGCAGCCTCGAGGATTACCTCATGGGCGCCGGCGCCGACGAGGCGGTGCTCACCACCCGCGACGGCGTCGCCCATGCCGGCGAGGACCTGCTGTCGATCGTCCGGCAGGCGCGCGAGATCGTGCACGCCATCGAAGGCCTCAACACCAAGTACAACCGCTCGATCATCGAACAGGCCGCAATCGTCGGCGGCCTCGACCCCGATGCCATGGTGGACCCGCAGAAGACCGCGACGGTGATCGAACGGGTCGTCCGTCGGCTGGACCGGCTGGCCGACGAGGTCGAGCGCGGCTGGCAGGGCGAATCCGACGGCCAGGGTGGTCTCGTCTTCAGCCGCACCATCCGCGGCGTCACCGAGACCCACGCGCTCGATGCGGCCCTGCTGGCGAGCGCCGACGTGCGGCGCATCCGCGCCACCGTCGAGAAGCTCGGCGACCTCTATGGCGGCGTGGCGAAGCTCGCCCGCAAGACCGAGACCTACGACATCTTCGGTCCGTCCTCGCTGTTCGGCACGATCTCGGCGGCCGGCCGCAAGGGCATCTCGCTGCAGCGCTACAAGGGGCTGGGCGAGATGAACCCCGAGCAGCTGTGGGAGACGACGCTCGACCCCAACGCCCGCACGCTGCTGCAGGTGCAGGTCAAGGACAGCGACGACCACGACCGCCTGTTCAGCGAACTGATGGGCGACCTCGTCGAGCCGCGTCGCGACTTCATCCAGGACAACGCCCTCAGCGTCGCCAACCTGGACGTCTGATCCCGGGGACGCGATGTCGGGCCCGCCTCGGCGAAGCGGGCCCGGACGGCGCGGCGAGGCTCAGGGTTACCGCGTGAACGGCACCCTGGCGGTCAGCACGTGGCCGGAATTGTTGAACTCGATCTCGAAGTCGATGTTGATCGTGTCGGCGATGAGGCTGACCTTCGAGCCGATCCGCATGTCGTTGCCGCCCTTGTCGATCTGCTTGGCAGCAAGGTCGAAGCTGATGGCCTTGCCGCTGATGCGGCCGGCGGCGACACCCGAGAACCCGGCGTTCGAACTCATCGCCGCCTCATAGCGGCGGGTCTTGTCGTTGAACGCGATGGTGCCCGACACCGACAGGTTGAAGTTCACCAGCGTGCAGCGGCCGGCGAAATTGACTTTCGCCTGGTTGCCTTTCTGCACCTGCATGCGGCAGCGGAAGGCCTCGGGCCTCTCGCCGCCAAGCATCACGCCATCGCCCTTCCAGTTCCCCACATAGGACGACAGCAACTCCATTTCCGCCGGTCCAGCCTGCGCAGGCGCCACTGCGAGGCTCGACAAGGCGATCGCCGCGGCAGCCGCGAAGGAGCGAAAACCCCTGGTGGTCATTAATTGGCACTCCCCAAATGCTCGCCGGCGCTTTCCAAACGCACCAGAATTCTGTCATGGATTGCATGTGATTGCAGTAGCGGCTTTGCCGCAAATGCGTTTGCCACAGTCTTGCCGGAAATGGAAAAGGCTATTTCGTGAACGATGTCTCCGGCGGCGGTATTCCCGCCCGCGCCTCCATCATCGCCTTGCAGGGCGTGAACTATACCCTCGACGTCGGCGGGCGGCCGCTTCACATTCTGAAGAATATCTCGCTTGCCGTCGCGCCGGCCGAGGTAGTGGCGATCGTCGGCCCTTCGGGCAGCGGCAAGACGTCCCTGCTGATGCTGCTGGCGGGACTTGAACGTCCGACCGATGGCTCGGTCCTGGTGGCCGGGCATGACCTGGGGAAGCTCGGCGAAGATGCGCTCGCGGATTTCCGCCGCAAGACTCTCGGCATCGTGTTCCAAAGCTTCCATCTGATCCCCTCGCTCACCGCGCTCGACAACGTGGCGCTCGCATATGAGATCGCCCAACCTGAACTGGGCCTGAAGAGAACGCGCGAGGCGGCGGCGGCCGCGCTCGAAGCGGTCGGCCTCGGCAAGCGGCTCGACCACCGCCCGGCGGCGCTCTCCGGCGGCGAGCAGCAGCGCGTCGGCATCGCCCGCGCCATGATCGCCAAGCCGCAGCTGCTGCTGGCCGACGAGCCGACCGGCAATCTCGACCAGGCGAGCGGCGCCACGGTGATCGAGCTGATGTTCGACCTCGCCCGCAAGCAGAACGCCGCCGTGGTGATGATCACCCATGACCCGAGCCTCGCGGCCCGGGCCGACCGGGTGCTGACCATGACCGCCGGCGAGCTGGTCGAATCGGCACGGGCGCCGGCATGACCGGGCTGTGGTCCGCCATCCGCTTCGGCCTCCTGGACATGCGGGGCGACTGGCGGCGCTTCGGCCTGATCATCGCCTGCCTCGCCGTCGGCACGGCGCTGATCGCCGGCGTCAGCTCGGTGGCCGCCAGCATGGAGGAAACGCTCGAGAGCAATGCCGCGCTCATCATGGGCGGCAACATCGAGCTGAGCCGCGCCGACCGGGCCGCCACCGCCGAGGAGCTCGAGAAGATCGGGCAGTTCGGCCAGCTGGCCAATGTCATCGACACCAATGTGCGGGCCGAAGCGGGCGAGCACGACGCCTTCGTCGACCTGATCTCGATCGGCATCGCCTATCCGCTCCTGGGCCAGGTGCTGAGCCCGGAGCTGCCGCCCGGCACTTCGCCGTTCGATTTCCTCTCCTGGCGCGACGGCTATTTCGGCGCGCTGCTCGACCCGCTGATGCTCGACCAGCTCGGCGCGCGGGTGGGCGACGTGGTGCAGATCGGCGGCACGCCGTTCGAGGTCCGCGGCGCCCTGACCGGCGTTCCGAATGCCCCGGTGCGCGGCTTCCGCCTCGGCCTGCCGGCGCTGATCACGACGGAAGGCTTCTCGGTGCTGTCGGACCGGACCTCGCCGCTGCCGGGCCTCGGCACCTATTTCCGCTACAAGGTGGTGCTCGCCGGCGGGCTGGATCCCGATGCCGGCAAGGCCGCCGTGGAGACGGCGCTGAACGATCCGGCCTGGACGGTGCGCACGGCCCGCGACGGCCTCGGGTCGATGGTGCGCTACTACGACATGTTCATGCGCTTCCTGGTGATCGTCGGCCTCGCCTCGCTGCTGATCGGCGGCGTTTCGGTGTGGACCGGCATGTCGGCCTACATCTCGGAACGGGCGCCGGTGATTGCCATCCTCCGCTCCATGGGGGCGCGGCAGGCGCGCGTGTTCCTGCATTTTCTGGTGCAGGTGGCGACGCTCGCCGCGATCGGCGTCGGCATCGGCCTCCTGATCGGCGGTTCGGTGGCGCTGATCGCGCTGCCCATCGTCGGCAGTGCGGTCGGCGTCGAGCTGCCGGCGACCCTGCACGCCCTGCCGCTGCTGGTGGCGGGCGGCGTCGGCCTCCTCACCGCCTTCGCCTTCGCCTACCTGCCGCTGCTGCAGGCGCAGGGGGTGAGCCCCGTCGACCTGTTCCGCTCCAAGGGACTCGGCATCCCGCCGATCGACTGGCGCTCGGTGCTGCTGTCGCTGCAGCTGTTGCCGCTGCTGCTCGCCGCTGCGGCCTTCCTCTGGCTCGCCGTGCTGATGACCGGCGACGCGGCACTGGTGTTCACCTTCGCCGCGGTCAGCGTCGTGGCGGTGGTGCTGCTGCGCCTCGCGGTCTGGGGGCTCCGCGCCCTGCTGAACGTCTTGCCGGAGGCGCGCAACCGGGTGCTGCGCCATGGCCTGCGCGAGATCGCCGGCACCGGCCAGAACACCTCGGCGGTCGTCGTCGCCATCGGCCTGACCCTGACGGTGCTGGCGGTGGTGCTGGTGCTGCAGCTGAACCTGCGCAACGAGTACCTCGGTGCCTCGGTGTTCGACGCCCCGACGCTGGTCGCTTCCGACCTGTTCGACGACGAGGTGGCGCAGCTCGAGGCAATGCAGGGTAACGGCAGTGGCGACGTCACCCGCTTCACTGCCACCCCGATGCTGCGGGGCAGCCTCACCGCGGTGAACGGCGAGCCGGCCACGGCGCTGACCCCGCGCGGCCCCGAGGCCTCGTTCCTGCTGTCGGGCGAGGTCCCGGTCACCTACCGTGCGCGGATGCCCGACTCCTCGCGGCTGGTGCAGGGCGAGTGGTGGCCGGCCGACTATGCCGGTACGCCCAAGGTGTCGCTGCACCAGTCGCTCCGCGGCGGGCTGGGCCTGAAGCTCGGCGACAAGCTGACCTTCACCATCTTCGGCGACGAGATCACCGCCGAGGTGGCGAACTTCCGCGACTATTCATGGCAGGGCGGCATCGACTTCCTCGCCACCTTCGCCCCGGGCGCGCTCGAAGGCTATCCGGCGACGCTGCTCGGCGCCGTCACGGCGGCGCCCGGCCGCGAGGACGCGGTGGGCCGCGAGTTGGCCGCCGACCTGCCCGACGTGCGGTTCATCGCCATCGGCGAGACCCTGACCCGGATCACCGAGGCGCTGGGCCAGCTGTCGCTCGCGGCCACGCTGGTCGGCGGCCTTGCCGTCGCCAACGGCCTCCTGGTGCTGCTCGGCAGCCTGGCCATGGGCCGCCGCCGCCGCCAGGCCGACGCGGTGATCGTCAAGGTGCTGGGTGGCAAGTCGGCGCAGATCCTGACGAGCTCGGTGATCCACTACCTCGTGCTCGCCGCCCTCGCCGCCATTATCGCCAGCGTCGTCGGCACCGCGATCGCCTGGCTGCTGGTGCAACTGCTGCTCGAGGTGGAGTTCACCGTCGATCCCATGGTGCTGCTGGCGGTCAACCTGGGGGCCATCGTCCTCACCGGTGTGCTCGGCGCGACGACGATCCTGCGCGGCATCGCGCCGCGGCCGGCGCTCTACCTGAGGGAACTGGGGGCGGAGTGATCCGCCTCCGCCGTGCTGGCGCCCGCTAGCCTTTCGAACACTGGCGAAGGCAGGGCGCGCAGCTTATGACACGCCACGCAAGCAAGGAGACCCTACATGGCCGATCTCAACGGCAAGATCGTACTCATCACCGCCGCGGCGCAGGGCATCGGCGAAGCCTCGGCCAAGGCCTTCGCCAGGGCCGGCGCCAAGGTGATCGCCACCGACATCAACGCCGACCGGCTGAAGGCGCTCGAGGCGACGGCGGGCGTCACCACCCGCGTGCTCAACGTCCTGTCGACCGAGGAGGTCAACAAGGCGGTGGCCGAGATCGGCCGCATCGACATCCTGTTCAACTGTGCCGGCGTGGTGCAGTCGGGCACCGTGCTCGAGATGCCCGATAAGGACCTCGAGTTCGCCTTCGACCTCAACGTCTGGGCGCAGATCCGCGCCATCAAGGCGGTGCTGCCGCAGATGCTGGAGCGCAAGGATGGCTGCATCATCAACATGGCGACCGTCGCGAGCTCGGTGACCGCAGTCCCGAACCGCGCCGCCTACACCATTTCCAAGGCCGCGGTGATCGGGCTCACCAAGTCGATCGCCGCCGACTACACCGACAAGGGCATCCGGGTGAACGCCATCGCTCCGGGCACCGTGGAATCGCCGTCGCTGCATGAGCGCTGGAAGGCGACCGGCGACTTCGAGGGCGCCCGCAAGGCGTTCATCGCCCGCCAGCCGATCGGCCGCATCGGCCAGCCGGAGGAGGTCGCCGACCTCGCCGTCTACCTCGCCGGCGCCACCTACACCACGGGGCAGGTGCACGTCATCGACGGCGGCTGGACGGCGTAGGCCGGGCCAGCGGCGCGAGGCGCGGGGCGGCGGATGGCCGCGCGCCGGCCGGCATGAGATAACGCGCTTGCTGCCTTGGCGGCAGGCGCCTATCTCTTCGGCATGACCACCCCGCTTCTTGCCATCGACACCGCCGCGCCGCGCCTGCAACTGGCGCTGCTGGTCGGCGAGCGCGTCGACACCATCGTCGAGGACATGCCGCAGGGGCAGGCGGAGCGGATCTTTCCGGCGATCGATGCGCTGCTCGGGCGGAACGCCATCGCCTACAAGGACCTGCGCCGGGTCGCGGTGACGACCGGGCCCGGGTCCTTCACCGGGCTGCGGATCGGGCTGTCGGCGGCGCGCGGCCTCGGACTGGCGCTGGGGGTGCCGGTGATCGGGGTGCCGAGCCTGCTGGCACTGTCGCTGCCCGTCAGCTGCGCGCCTGCGGCGGTGCTGCTCGATGCGCGGCGCGACGAGGCCTACTACCAGGCGTTCTCGGGCCCGGCCATTCCCGCTTCCGAGCCGCTGCTGCTGCCGATGGCCGAGGCGCGGGCGCGGGTCCCGGCCGGAGCAGAGGTGCTGACGACGCCGTTCGTCGATGTCGCGGCGCTGGCGCGGCTGGCGGCGACGCTCGACCCGGCGGCCTACCCGCCCGAGGCCAGCTATATCCGCGGTGCCGACGCCAAGCCGCAGGCGAAGTTCCGCGTGGCGAGGGTAGGCGCATGAAACTCTGGCTCGCCCCCGCCGGCCTCCATATCGAGCCCGCCCAGGCCAAGGATGCCGACGCGGTGGCGAAGCTGCATGCGCAGGGCTTCTACCGCGGCTGGCCGCGCGAGGATTTCGCCGCCTACATCACGGGCGAGGGCACGCCGGTCTATGTCGCCTGCGACAGCAAGCGCCGCATCGCCGGGTTCGCCATGCTGCGACACCTGGGCGACGAGGCGGAGCTCATCACCATCGCCGTGGACAAGAAGTGGCGCGGCAAGGGGATCGGCCTGGCGCTGATGCGGGCGCTGTTCGACGACCTGCTGATGAGCCCGGCGAAAAAGCTGTTCCTCGAGGTGGCGGCGGACAACACCGCGGCGCTGAAACTCTATACCAGGCTCGGCTTCGCCAGGATTTCCGAGCGCAAGGGCTACTATCCCCGCCCGGACGGCACGCCGGCCACGGCTATTGTCATGGCGCGTGATCTTGGCTAACCCGAACCATGGATGACGGGGCAGCCCGATGAACAAACCCCTGACGCTCGAAGAGCAATGCGCCCACAAGGGCATGCGCATGACCGACCAGCGCCGCGTGATCGCGCAGGTAATCGAGCAGGCGGTCGACCATCCGGATGTCGAGGAGCTGTACCGGCGCGCCGCCGCCGTCGATCCGCGCATCTCGCTGTCGACCGTGTACCGCACCGTCAACCTGTTCGAGGAGGCGGGGCTCGTCACCAAGCACGATTTCAAGGACGGGCGGGCGCGCTTCGAGCTGATCCCCGACGAGCATCACGACCACCTGATCGACATCCGCTCGGGCAAGGTGATCGAGTTCCGCAACGAGGAGATCGAGGCCATCCAGGAAGTGATCGCCAAGCGCCTCGGCTACCGCCTGGTCGACCACCGGCTCGAGCTCTATGCGGTGCCGGTCAAGACCGAGGAGAAGTGATGGTCCTGCGCAGCCTGTTTTTCATCTTCCTCTACGTGCCGTTCATGCTGGTGTGCATCCCCATCCAGTTCCTGATCTCGCGCTCGCCCCGCTACAGCAACACGATCCCGCGCTGGTTCCACACGATGGGCGCCAGGTTCCTCGGCATGAAGGTGAAGGTGATCGGCACCCCCTCGACCGACCGGGCGACGCTGATCGTCTCCAACCACGTGTCGTGGACCGACATCGTCGCCATCGGCTCGAAGGCCGACGTGACCTTCGTCGCGAAATCGGAGATCGCCAGGTGGCCGTTCGTCGGCTTCATGGCCTCGCTGCAGAAGACGCTGTATGTCGACCGCAAGCGCCGCACCGACGCGAAGCGGGCGAGCCGGGAGATGGGTGCGCGCATGGCCTCGGGTGGCGCGGTGCTGCTGTTCGCCGAAGGCCAGTCCGACATCGGCACGCATGTGCTGCCGTTCCGTTCGGCGCTGATCGGCGCGGCGCAGCATGCGATGGAGGATGCGGGCGCCGGCGAGGTGCTGATCCAGCCGCTGACCATCGCCTATACCAAGCTGCAGGGCCTGCCGGTGGGGCGGACGGACCGCTCGTTCATCGCCTGGATCAAGTCGAAGTCGGTGAAGCAGAACATCCGCGAGATCCTCACCGGCGGCACGCGCGAGGTGACGCTGGCCTTCGGGCAGCCGCGGCCGCTGACGGCGGGGGCAGACCGCAAGCAGCTGGCCAGGCAGGCCGAGACCGAGGTGCGGCGCATGCTGGTGGCGCTGAACCGCGGCACGCCGCTGCCGGTGACGAGCGGCGTCGCGCGGCCGGTGGCGGCGGAGTAGCTGCCCGACCCGGCGCCCCGGGCGCCCGAGACTGCGGAGGCGCCACGCACGGCATGGACAAGACCGAACGCCTGTTCGCCGTCATGGATGCGCTGCGCCGGCATCGCCGGCCGGTTACGGCGGCGGCGCTGGCCGAAGAGCAGGGGGTCTCGGTCCGCACCCTCTACCGCGACGTGCAGACGCTTATCGGCCTCGGCGCGCCCATCGATGGCGAGGCCGGGGTCGGCTACATGCTGCGGCCCGGCTTCTTCCTGCCGCCACTGATGTTCTCGCCCGAGGAGCTCGAGGCGCTGGTGCTCGGCGCCCGCTGGGTCGAGGCCCAGCCCGACGCCGGGCTGGCCGGGGCCGCCGGCAATGCGCTGGGCAAGATCGCCACCGCCTCGCCCGAGGACCTGCGCGACCGCATCCGCGACACCGGGCTGTGGCCGGTGCTGATGCGCGGGCCGAAGGATGCCATGCCGGTGCTCGGGCTGGTCCGCTCGGCCATGCGGAGCGAGACGGCGCTCCATGTCGCCTACGCCGACGAGAGCGGCAACCAGAGCGAGCGCGACATCTGGCCGGTGCAGCTCGCCTACTACGAAGGCAAGCAGATCATCGTTGCCTGGTGCGTGCTGCGCGAGGGTTTTCGCCATTTCCGCACCGACCGCATCGTCAGCGCCGTCGAGACCGGGAATCGCTACGGCCGTCGCCGCCTGCAGCTCGCCCGGGAGTGGCGAGACGAGTGGAGGCGGCTGCATCCCGACTGGGCACAGCCGTAGCGGCGAGGTGGTGCGAGGCCGGGGGCCGGCCTGCTACTTCTCCCAGGTGAGGGCGTCCGTCTTCGCGCCGAGACTCTCGAGCGTCGTGCGCAGCTCCTTCACCATGTCGTCCGGGCCGCAGAGGTAGAACTGCCCGGTGAAGTCGGGCACATGGCGCTTCAGGAACGCCGCGTCGATCCGCTCGTGCAGCACGCCCGGCGCCCCCGGATCGTCGGTGACCGTCCACAGGTGCCCGAGCCCGCTCATCGCTTCGAATTCCTGCCTCAGGATGATGTCCCCGGCGGTGCGGTTCGAGGCGATCAGCCGGTTGCCGGCCAGCTCGCCCCGGCGCTCGAGGTTGCGGAGGATGGCGATGAACGGCGTCACCCCCGCGCCGCCCGCGATGAAGGTGCCGGGACCCTTGTAGGTGATGGTGCCCCAGGCCTCGCGGAGGATCAGCGACTGGCCGGGCTCATAGTGGAAGAGCCGCTCGGTCATCCCGTCTTCGCCGGTGTCGAAATAGCTCTTGATGGTGAACTCGAGATAGTCGGCGTCCGGCAGCGAGGTGAAGGTGAAGGGGTGCTTCTTGTCGCGGAAGCCCTCCTCATCGAGCGACAGCTCGGTCGCCTGGCCGGGCTCGAAGCTGTATCCGCTCGGCCGCTCCAACCGGTACTGCCGCACGTTGTGCGTGACTTGCTGGATTTTCTTGATTTTCACGCGCTCTTGCATCGGGTTCTCCTTGTCCGCCTTGGATGCAGCTTCGCACGTTCCCGTTCCCGCGATCCACCACCCTCGGGACGGTGAAAATCACCTGCAAAGCCCCGCGCCGCCTTCGGTAGCTTCGCCGAAACCTACCCTCCCGCGTGCCCCTCCGTTTCCCGCCCGACAGTCACGTTCCTCCGCGTAACCGTCTGCATTGTCTTGGCAATTTCAAGTCCATGCATTGTGAATTTCCTGGCTTGTGGCATCCGGCCGAGAGTCCGATTTCTCTCTCCGTAGTGAAACGAAAGGGGACGTGAAATGAAGACGACATCGCTCGCTCTTGCCAGCGTTCTGCTGGTCGGCGCCTTGGCCGTTCCTGCCCTGGGGGCCGGCACTCGTTCGTTCGATAGTGGCTGGTACGTGACCCAGCTGCAGCAGCGTGGCATCAACGCCGTCGCCGTCTATCGAGGGCCACCGGGCGAAATCCGCGCCGTCGTGCAGACCGCCAACGGTCAGGTGTTCCAGTATTTCGATTCCGAGACCCTGGCACCGATCATGTCGGGATATGCGCCGCGGAGCCGCGTGCTGACCCAGCTCGACACCGGCACCCGGAAGATGCCGCCGTTCTCGCCGTACTCGCTGCTGGCGCCGGACACGGCCCACGACAAGTAGGGCGCGACCGCGACGTGGAACCGGCGGGCGTTGCCTGCCGGTTCGCTTCGCCTGGCTCAGAGGCTGCCCTTCCTGAGCGAGGCGAGGGGGTGGCGGAGTTCCCGTGCATCGAACAGCCGCCGCGCATCGAGCACCCGGTGCCAGTGCTTGCTGGCAAAGCTCTCGAACGCCTCGAAGGCGACGAGCGCCTCCTGACCCAGGTCGGTCAGCGTATAGTCTACGCGGGGGGGTATGGTGGCGTAGCTGGTCCGCCTGACGAAGCCGTCGCGCTCGAGCGCGCGCAGGCTCGCCGTCAGCGCCTTCTGCGAAATCGTGCCGATGTCGCGCTGCAGCTCCGAGAAGCGCATCGTGTCATGCCGCAGGTGCAGGACGACGACGAGCGTCCATTTGCTGTTGCGGGTGGACAGCATCTCCTCGACCACCGCGGGAATGATGGCGCGAGCGGGCTCGACGGCGCGGCTGGGCTGGCGCATAGGCGAACTCCCGGTTCGGCGGCCCCAGTTCTTCGTGGGCGCCGTGAATTCCCCTCGTCCCCCAATACGGTTCCTTCGTCCGCGATCTTCTGGAGGCGGGCGCAGTATGACTTTATCTATTCGAAAATTGCCACCAAACTGCGGCAGGACCAGTCGCGGATACTGTCAGCGCCGGGAAAAGCTCAGGTAGAAGCTCTTCATCCGCCCTTCGAGGCGGGCCTTGTCCTCGTAGCGCGTCGGCTGCCAGCCCGGGTAGGGCGTGTGCCATTCGGCCGGTGTCGCGGGCGCGAACGTGAAATCGGGCGAGCGCAGGATGTGCGCCAGCGTCCAGTTCGCATAATCCTCGATGTCGGTGGCGAAACGGAAGAGCGAGCCGGGCTTCAGCACCCGCGCCAGTTCGCCCAGGGTCAGCGGTGAAATGAAGCGCCGCTTGTGGTGCCGGGTCTTCGGCCACGGATCGGGGTAGAGCAGGTAGGCGCCGGACAGGCTGGCATCCGGCAGCTTCTGCAGCAGCTTCAGGGCGTCGTCCGTGAAGAGCCGGACGTTGTCGAGCCCGTCCGCGTCGATCTTCTCGACCAGCTTGGCGATGCCGCCCGAGAACACCTCGCAGCCGATGAAGCCGGTTTCCGGCTGCTCCGCTGCCTGTCGCGCCAGGTGCTCGCCGCCGCCATAGCCGATCTCGATGACGATGTCGGCCTTGCCGGGGAACAGCACCGCCGGATCGAGCCTGCCCTCGGGCAGCTTGATCTCGAGCTCGGGCAGGAAGTCCCTGAACAGCCGGTCCTGCCCCCGGTGCAGCCGCT
>JBQCFF010000100.1:0-13289 GCA_051959485.1 Devosia sp.
GGCAAGACGCGCTACACCAACGTCGACGGCATCCCCGAGCTGAAGGTGGCCGTGGCCGCGAAGTTCAAGCGCGACAACGGCCTCGACGTCACCGCTGCCGACTGCTTCGTGTCCGCCGGCGGCAAGCAGATCATCTTCAACGCGCTGCTGGCGACGCTGAACCCCGGTGACGAGGTGGTGATCCCGGTGCCGTACTGGGTGAGCTACCCCGAGATCGTGCGGCTCTGCGACGCCAACCCGGTCTTCGCGGTGGCGGATGCCTCGACCGGGTTCAAGCTGACGCCCGAGGCGCTGGAGCGCGCCATCTCGCCGAAGACCAAGTGGCTGATCCTCAACACCCCGTCCAACCCCACCGGCGCGGCCTATACCGCCGCCGAGCTGAAGGGGCTGGCCGAGGTGCTGCTGCGGCATCCGCAGGTGCACATCCTCACCGACGACATCTACGAGGTGCTGGTCTATGACGGCGGCACCTTCGCCACCATCGCCCAGGTCGAGCCGGCGCTGCAGGAGCGGACGCTGACGATGAACGGCGTCTCCAAGTCGCACGCCATGACCGGCTGGCGCATCGGCTACTGCACCGGGCCGAAACCGCTGCTCGCGGCGATGCTGAAGCTGCAGAGCCAGTCGACCACCAACCCGTCCTCGATCTCGCAATGGGCGGCGGTCGAGGCGCTGAACGGGCCGCAGGGCTTCCTCAAGCAGTGGCGCGACATCTTCCAGGGCCGCCGCGACCTGGTGGTCAACGGGCTCAACGCCAATACCGGGCTCGACTGCCTGACCCCGGAGGGTGCGTTCTACGTATTCCCGTCGGTGCAGCGGCTGCTCGGCAAGACCTCGGGCGGCGGCCGCGAGCTGGCCGACGATGCGGCGTTCGTGCTGGCGCTGCTGGAGGAGACGGGCGTGGCGCTGGTGCATGGCACCGCGTTCGGACTCGGCGGCCACATGCGGCTGAGCTACGCCGCCAGCAATGCGCAGCTCGAGGACGCGGTGAGTCGCATCCAGGATTTCTGCGCCAGGGTGCGATAGGCTCAGAGGTAGCTGAAGACGCTCATCGGGTTGCCCCCTTCGGTCGAGGTGCCGCCCCAGAGCGAGGAGCCGGTCGCCGCGCCGAGCATGGCGCCGAGCTTGCTGGCGGTGGCGTAGTTGGCGACGGCGGCGGCGTAGAGGCTGTCGGTCCAGCCGGCGGCCGCCCGTTCCTCGGCGGACATGGCGCCGTAGAGCGAGATGACGTTCTCGGCGAACTGCGCCGGGTTGCTGGCGTCGCTGTTCCTGAGGCTGGCGAGCAGCGCGTTGCCGGAGCGGCTGCGCATCTCGGACCTGGCCTGGCGGACCTCTTCGGCGCTGAACCGGTCGCCGGAATTGAGCGCCACCGCGGCCAGCGAACGCGAGTCGAAATCCTTGTAGTCGGCCCGGGAGCCGCCGGATTTGTACTGCGAATCCAGGGTAGTACGAGCGTCGGCGGCAATGTCGGCGATGTCGCGCAGCCCGCCCGTTTCACCCTCGGCGAGGCGCTGCAGGTAGGCATTGACCGGATCGGTGCCGGACGAGGGCAGGGTGGCGGGATCGTTCCTGAGCTGCGCCAGCATGTCCTCGAGCGCCGCCCGCTGCTCGGCATAGCTGGATGACGCCTTCTCCTCGGGCGTCATGGCGTCGAAGTAGCTGAGCGCCGCCTCGTAGAGGTTCCTGATGCTGCCGGTGACGCGGCTGACCGCGGTCGGTCCGGCGAGGGCGGCATCGAAGCGGCCCTGCAGCTCGAACTGCGCCGCCTTATGCTCCTCGGCGCTGAACTTCTGGCCAGCGTTCGTGCTGATGGCATAGAGCTCGCGGCGGTCGAACTTGCCGAGGTCGACGGCGAGCCCGCCGTCCGTGAGGGGGGACGCGAGCTTCGCCTCGCCCAGCAACTGGTCGAGATGGGTGCGGGCATCAGCGGCGACGGTGGCGAAGTCCCGTGCGAGCGAGGCAAGGGCGGCCTGGGCCTCGGCGCTGAGGGTGATGGTGGTCGCCGAACTGGCGGAGGCGCCGGTGCCCGACTTGCCGGAGCCGGTGCTGGCGCCCTGTGCGGCCTTCTGCGCGTTGGCGAGAATCTGCGCGTAGGTGGGCGACGCGCTGGAAACGGTGGTGACGCTGCTCATGGCGCTCTCCGTGGCGGACGCAGGATGCGATGCAGGATGCGTGCCAGCCGCAAAGCCCCGGAATCCGGGCGGTTGCAGGAAGCGGTTGTGCGGGTGGGCAGGAAGTGCCGGCCCAGTCCTTGCCGGGCGCGGAAAGAAAAAGGGCCCCGCTCGAGGGGATGAGCGGAGCCCGTGTGGTCGCCGCCGAAGCGGCGACCGAGCGAGAAGCGGCCAGGGAGGAGGGAGGCCGCAATCTCTGAGACGGGGACCTGGGAGGAGGAGTGGTCGCCGTCTCGTTGCGCAGACTATGGGCCGGGACAGCGCGCCGGACAAACGCTGGTTCGGCAGGTCGGCTATGCGCTGGGCGGAGATGTGACGTCGGGTCGCGTTGGCGCCCGGGCTGCGCCGGGCGGCAAAGCCGTTTCGAGTCGAAAGCAAAAAAAGAGGCCCCATCCGAAGATGGGGCCTGATGATCGGATCGAAATCCTAATCGAAAGTAGTGGCAAATGACGAGGGAGGAGGAGTACGTCATTTGCCGGGTGGCCTGAAGTCCTGGGAGGAGGAGAGAACTTCAAACCGGGTGTCGCAGTGCGGGACCGAGGGAGGAGGATACGGTGCCGCTCACATCGACACTGACAATATGGACTTTGACCGTTTGGTCAGCAATGCGGGTATCTACATGCCAGCCATGCATTTTTGCCGGGTGGGACTTTGGTAGCCCTGCGTAGGGGAGAGGGTGGCCGAAGGGCTCGCCGTCGCCGTGCCGGACCCGGAAAAAGCGAGGCCCCGCTCGAGGGGAGAGCGGGGCCAAGTAGCGGGCGTTGCCACCCGCTGGAGGGAACAAACAGCGAGCGCGGGAGGAGGAGGGAGATGCGCTCAGCCGCTGTCGAGGCGCGATATAGGTCTATCCTGCTGACCTAACAACACGACGAAGGTCGTATCAGCCATGCGTTCAGTGCATAGCTGATAAAACGCTGATATCCCTGCCGAATTGGGTCCGACGCGAGGGTGCGACCTTGTGTTACCACCCCACAAATGGGGGGTGCCGCGGCTCGGCGCGGGGCGAGTCAGAGCCAGCCGCGGCGCTTGAAGAACAGGAAGGGCAGCACGGCCGAGACGATCATCAGCAGGATGGCGAGCGGATAGCCGAACGGCCAGCTGAGTTCGGGCATGATGTGGAAGTTCATGCCGTAGATCGAAGCCACGAGGGTGGGCGGCAGGAACACCACGGCGGCGACCGAGAAGATCTTGATGATCTGGTTCTGCTCGAGGTTGATGAGCCCCAGCGTCGCATCGAGAAGGAAGTTGATCTTGTTGGACATGAACGCGGCGTGGTCGCCCAGCGCCGCGGCGTCGCGCTGGATGATCCTGATCCCCTGCTTGCGTTCGCGGGCGAGCTTGGTCACTTCGCGCTCGACCGCCTGGTGATAGCCGGCCAGCCGGACGATGGAGACGAGGCTCTCGCGGGCGAGAGTGAGAACGTCGCCCTTCTTGCCGATGCGCTCGATGAGCGACTGCAGGTCGCGCGACTTGCGGTCGGGGCGCTTCGACTTGTTGCCGAACACCTCGCGGGAGATGTGGTCGATGTCGTCGCCGACGGTTTCGAGCAGCGCCGCGAGTCGGTCGATGATCGCCTCGAGAATGGCGAGCATCACCATCTCCCCGGTGATGAGGCCGGGAAAGCCGGGCTTCTGCACCGCGCCTTCGAACAGCCGGAACGGCCGCGGGTCGGCATAGCGGACGGTGACGAGCTGTTCGCCCTTGAGCACGAAGGTGACCGAGGTCTTGGCCGGCTCTTCATGGTCGCTGGAGATGAGCACGGTGAGCGTCACGAATTCCGCGCCGTTGTCGGTGTAAAGGCGCGCCGAAGGCTCGATGTCGCGCATTTCCATGCGGGTGGGAATGGAGACGCCGAGGCACTCCTCGACGAAGTGGTCTTCGTCGGGCGTCGGATCGAGGAGCGAGTACCAGACGGCCGGCTCGAGGTTCCGGGCGGTATTTACGTCGATGTCGCGGGGAACGAGGCGGTCGCCCTCGCGAAAATAGGCACGCAGCATGTTCGACCCTTCGATGCCGGCGGAGGAGGGATTCCCGAGGCTTGAGCACCGCAGGATAAATCTCGGCGAAGAAGCGGGGATAAGTGGGGCAGTTTGAGTAGCAAACGCCGAGAAATGCAAGATTTCCGGGGATGCCGGTCGCCTTTCCCCTGCCTGCGGGCTGCCGGATGGGCAGGCGGCCAGCGCACTGCGCCACATTCTGCCTTGCTGGTGCCCAGAAACGGGCGCCACTCTGAATGCTACCTGACTGGCAGATGAACGACTTTCGGCGCTCGCAACGCGCTTTCTGAACGGGTGAGCAGGCGGGAGTCGCTGTTGCCGGACGAGACCGGAGGACGCGCCATGTTCCAGATGGGCTTCGTACACGCGGTGCTGCTCGACTTCGCCGAGGGGCGGGACAGATCGAGCTGGGATCGGGAGCGCCGGCTGGCCGATCGCCTGATCGAGACGAGCACGCGGTTCGACGGGCTGTACGAGCCGGCGGCTGCGGAGCCGGAGGAGGGTCGGCCCCCGGAGCAGCCGCCGCGCGGCGGCCTGAGCGCGATCGCCACCGGGTTCCGCCAGACGCTGGGGCGCGTCGTGGCGCTGCGGTGACGCGCTACTCCAGTGCTGCCGGCCGGACTGCCGCGGGACCGAGCTCGATCTCGGCGCCGCGCAGGTGCGGATGTGGCAGCGGCTCGGCGTCCCATTCTGCCGGTGGCCGCTGCCCGAGGATGCCCAGCCACATCAGCTCGGCGAAGTTGCGGGCGTTGAGCTTGATCATCAGGCGGCGGCGGAACACTTCGACGGTGCGGGCGGAGATGCCCAGCCGCTCGGCGCAGTCCTTGTTGGACCTGCCCAGCAGGATGAGGTCGAAGATCTCGGCCTCGCGCGGCGTCAGGATGCGGGGGAAGCGCTCGGACGGGCGCACGATGGCTTGCATGCTGGTTCTCCTTGTCAGGGGAAACACGCAAGCGGCGGATGGTTCCGGCCAAGCGATCAGTGGGTTGGTCGGGGCAGGGTCAGAACTGCCACTCGCGCGCCTTGCCGACGAGGAAGTCGCGGAAGACGCCGACGCGTTTTGAGTTCTTGAGGGCGGGCGGATAGACGAAATAGGCCTCGTAGGCGGGCAGCTCGATGCCCGGCAGGACGCGGACCAGGTTCGCCTCACCCTCGGTGACATAGGCGGGCAGCATGGCGATGCCGATGCCGGCGCGCGCCGCCTGCATCATGCCGTAGATGGCATTGACCTTCATGGCGGCGCGGCGCGGCGAGGAATCCGGGCGGCCGAGACGCTCGAGGTAGTTGATGTCGCCCAGGTAGGACGGGACCGGCTCGCCGAACGAGATGATGCGGTGGGCATCGAGGTCTTCCACCGCGTTGGGGGTGCCGAATTCCTTCAGGTAGCCGTCCGAGGCGTAGAAGTGGTTGTGCACCGTGAACAGCTTGCGCTGGATCATCTCCGACTGGTTCGGGCGGTGCAGCCGGATGGCGACGTCGGCCTCGCGCATGGCGAGGTCGAGCTCGGCGTCGTTGAGCTTAATCTCGATCTGGATTTCCGGATAAAGCGTCAGGAACTCGTGGATGCGCGAGCTCAGCCAGGTCGAGCCGATGCCGACCGTGGTGGTGACGAGCAGGGGGCCGGTAGGGACCTCCTGGCTCTCCGACATCTGGGTCTCGACCTGCTGCAGCTCCCAGTGCATGCGATGGGCGGTGCGGAAGAGCTGCTCGCCCACCTCGGTGAGCACGAGGCCGCGGGCGTGGCGGATGAACAGCTTCAGCCCGAGATCCTCCTCGAGCGCCGAGATCTGCCGGCTCACCGCCGACTGGCTCATGTTGAGCTTCTCGGCGGCGTGGGTGAAGCTTCCCGATTCAGCGGCGGTGTGGAAGATGCGAAGCTTGTCCCAATCCAGCATGTGCTATTCCGCGGCTTCGGCAAGCTGGATGGAAGCGAGGTACTCCTCGGCATCGAGCGCGGCCATGCAGCCCATGCCGGCCGCGGTGACCGCCTGCCGGTAGACGTCGTCGGTGACGTCGCCGGCAGCGAAGACGCCCGGGATGTTGGTGGCGGTGCTGCCCGGCTCGACCTTCAGGTAGCCGCCGGGCTTCATGTCGAGCTTGCCGGCGAAGATGGAAGTCGCGGGGGAGTGGCCGATGGCGATGAACACGCCGTCGACGGTCTTCTCGGTGACCTTGCCGGTGACGGTGTCGCGGACCTTCACGCCCTTGACCGAGCGCGGCATGTCCTCGCCGAAGACCTCCTCGATCTCGGCGTTCCAGATCACCTCGACCTTGGGGTTCTTGAACAGGCGCTCCTGCAGGATGCGCTCGGCCCGGAACTCGCCGCGGCGGTGCACGACGGTGACCTTGGAGGCGAAGTTGGTGAGGAACAGCGCTTCCTCGACAGCGGTGTTGCCGCCGCCCACCACCACCACTTCCTTGCCGCGGTAGAAGAAGCCGTCGCAGGTGGCGCAGGCGGAGACGCCGAACCCCTGGAACTTCTCCTCCGACGGCAGCCCCAGCCAGCGGGCCTGCGCGCCGGTGGCGATGACCACGCTGTCGGCGGTGTAGCGGGTGCCGCTGTCGCCGATCAGCACGAACGGGCGCTTGTCGAAATCGACCTCGACGATGATGTCGTTGATCATCTTCGTGCCGACATGCTCCGCCTGCGCCTTCATCTGCTCCATCAGCCAGGGGCCCTGGATGACGTCGGCGAAGCCCGGATAGTTCTCGACATCGGTGGTGATGGTGAGCTGCCCGCCCGGCTGCAGGCCGGAGATCAGCACCGGTTCGAGCATGGCGCGCGCGGCATAGATGGCGGCGGTGTAGCCGGCCGGGCCGGAGCCGATGATCACGAGCTTGGAGTGCATTCGACAGTTCCTCACGCCACGTGAGCACCACGGTCGCGGGGCGGTCCCCCGCGCCTCGGCGCGCACATCAAGCACGGCTGGTTGCGCTGCCTGAGTGGTACGTCAGAGGCAGTGGCCGCCGTCAAGTCAACAGAAACAATTAAATAGGCAGCGACATGGAGTCTATTCAAGGCCGGCAGGGTGTCGCGGGCGGCGCCGGGGCAGGGTTCCCACATGATTGTGGGGAAGGTGCGTCGGTGGGGAGGCGGGGCGACGCCCCTCTCCTCAGCTGCGCTAGGGCGCAAGGCGCCCAAGCTTCGCTATCCTCCCCCGCCAGGGGGGAGGAGGCGCGGTATTGGGCTCAGCTTCCAACCGCTCGAGGCGGTTCGGCTCCATTACATCCTCCCCCCTGGCGGGGGAGGATAGTGGAGCTTGCGAGCGCAGCGAGTTAGCGGAACTGAGGAGAGGGAGGCGGGGGCTCAGACGTACTTGACGTCGAGGATTTCGTAGTTGCGTGCGCCGCCGGGGGCGGCGACTTCGACGCTGTCGCCGACTTCCTTGCCGATGAGGGCGCGGGCAATGGGCGAGGAGATGGAGACGCGCCCCTTGGTGATGTCGGCTTCGGCGTCGCCGACGATCTGGTAGGCGGTTTCCTTCTCGGTATCCTCGTCGACGAGCTTCACGGTGGCGCCGAACTTGACGGTGCTGCCGGAGAGCTTGGACACGTCGATGATCTCGGCCAGCGCGAGCAGCGCCTCGAGTTCCTTGATGCGGCCCTCGTTCAGGCTCTGCTGCTCCTTGGCAGCGTGATATTCCGCGTTCTCACTGAGATCGCCGTGGGCGCGCGCCTCGGCAATAGCTTCGATGATGGCCGGGCGATCCTCGGCAGTGCGGCGGCGATATTCCTCGCTGAGGGTCTTGTGACCACCCGGTGTCATCGGAATCTTGTCCATGGCCGTCTCCACTTAAAAGACAAGCTTCCCGGCCAAGTCGGCGGCTTTCACGTGAAGGCCGGCGATTTGGGGGAAGCACAGGTAAAGTGTGCCTGCGCCGGAGGCGCGGGTCAAGCGGGTGCACCCGCGCCGGTGCATATCGGGCCGGGGGCGGGGCGGTTCAAGAGGGGCACGACGCCAGCGGCCAGCTTCGCCCGGCCGTCAGGCCTCGACCAGCTCGCCCGGTTGCTCCGGCTCGGACCGCTTGTTGAGCAGGCCGAGCGGCGCGACGGAGGCGCGGCACCTCGAGCAGTGGATCACGGTGGTTTCGTGCACATGCGTCGCCGTCAGCTCGTTGGTCGAGCCGCAGTGCGCGCAGGTGAAACTGATGCGGATGGTCTCTGAATCGGTCATCGCTAACGCCCTTCCCTGGGAGGCGGGAGCTTGAACCTCTTGCATCGGGTCTTTGACTCTCGGCACCGGCATGCCTGTCCTGGGGGCCGGCGATGCATCCGAGGCTAGGTGGAGTTCCGGCGCCGGTCCATTAACAATGACATGAAGCGTCACGCTGCCGGAACGACAACTAACGCTGCGCCGCGAGCGGCGGGTTGCCCCAAACTGAAAAGGCGCAGCCCCCTCCGGAACTGCGCCTTTCATTCAGCTGGTTCGATCGCGGATCAGGCGGGCGACAAGTTGTCGGCGGCGTTCTTGCCGGTCCGCTTGTCCTTGACGATCTCGTAGTTCACCTTCTGGCCCTCATCGAGGCCGGAAAGGCCGGAACGCTGGACGGCGGAGATGTGTACGAAGACATCTGCACCGCCCTCGTCCGGCTGGATGAAACCGTAGCCTTTCTGGCCGTTGAACCATTTTACAGTGCCGGTAGCCATATAAGTCCCTTTCGCAGACTGCCGTGGCAGCTCCCACCCCAGAAGGAGCCTCTGCCCATCGAATTTTGGATGAACCTCAGCAGGCGCATTTGGACGCCAGGCACGAAGTGTCGGCCGCAATATTCGACCGTTAACTTGTAGCGGGAAATCTTCCGTCTATCAATATGGCGCACGCAACGCCAAGTGCCCGGTGCGCAGGCGGCGCAACAGGCAGTAAAACAGACGGACCGAACAGTCCCCCTTGCCATGGGAGTGGTGGCAGAGGGTGGAGGAAGCGGGCGCAGGGCCCTTCGGGACATGGCGTCAACGCCAAATCACGGATGCAGTCTATGCTTCCGCAGCGTGCCCGGAAAGTGGTATATCGCCGCAGGCGAGTCCTCCCACCACTTCATTCCAGCTTGCGCAAACTTCAACACTCCTCGGGCGACCCGATCGCCGACCGGCGGGCTGGCTATGCCGAGGCGCTGGCGGCGGAGGGTGCATTCGGGGAGGCGGCGGAGGTGCTGGCGCAGGCGCTCGAGAAGGTGCCGGACTGGGCGCTGGGCTGGGCCAACCTCGGCCGGTACCGCGAGGAAGCAGGCGACATCCCGGGCGCGGTGGAGGCGTGGCGGCGGTCGGCCGAACTCGACCGCGAGGGCGTCTACGGGGCGGCGCTGAAGCTGGTGGCCTACGGACTGGCGCCGGAGGCGGTGGGCGGGGCCTATGTCGAGGCGCTGTTCGACGACTATGCCGACCGTTTCGAGAAATCGCTGAAGGACCGGCTGGGCTACCGCACGCCGGGCGAACTTGCCGCATTGATCGCCACCATCGGCCGCGAGCCGGGCGGCGTGGCCTACGACCTCGGCTGCGGTACCGGACTGATGGGGCTGGAACTCAGGCCCGCCGTGCAGCGGCTCGAGGGCGTCGACCTGTCCGATGCGATGCTGGCGCAGGCGCGCCGCAAGGGCATCTACGACCGGCTGGTGAAGGCCGACCTGGTGGCTTTCCTCGAAGCGGCGGAGCCGGCGGAACTGATCACCGCCACCGACGTGCTCAACTATACCGGGCCGCTGCAGCCGGTGCTGGCGGCGGCGCACCGCGCGCTGCTGCCGGGCGGGGTGTTCGGCTTCTCGCTGGAGCTGTACGAGGGGCTGGAGCCGCTCAAGCTGCGCAACTCGCTGCGCTACGCGCATAACGGGGCGACGGCGATGGCGGCCTGCCTCGCCGCCGGCTTCGACATCGCCGCCCGGCACGAGACGGTGCTGCGGCAGGATCGCGGCATGCCGGTGATGGGGCTGCTGCTGGTGGTGCGGAAGCGGGCAACGCCTTCGGCCGCCTGACGCATGCCGGGCACCGTGGTGGAGGGTTCCCTTCGGCCCGCGGGTACGGCCGGCCGAAGGGTGCGTTGCTGCCGTCAGGCCAGGGCCTCGCGGATCGCCTGCTCGACGGGAGAATAGGCGACGTCGGGCCGGTCGAGCTGCAGCGGCTCGCGGGGCAGCAGCGGCGGCTGGGCCATGAAGCGCGGCCGGGTGCCGTGGTGCGGCTGGGCCGCGTGCACGAGGAACGGGTGGCAGAGATAGACCGTGCCCGGGCTGCCGGTCGCCAGCACCTCGGGGCAGCTTTCGCTCTCCGAGAAGCCGGTGGCGGCGAGCTCGCGCAGGCTGAGGCCCGCTTCACCGGCCGGGGCGAGCCGGCGGGCGATGCTGCGGTGGCTGCCGACGCGGATGCGCGTCGGGGCATCCTTCTCACCCACTTCGGAGAACAGGAACAGCATCAGCAGGGCGCGGCCCTTCGAGCTGATATTGGCGCGCCAGGAGAGGAAATCGCTGGGATTCTCCTCCCAGCCGAAGCTCACGTCGATGTGCCAGCCGGCATCGCCCGGATCGTCGGGCGAGGGGAAGCGGACCGGGAAGGTGCCGAGTCCGCCCTGCGGCAGCCAGCGGCCCTTGCCCACGAGCTGGTCGAAGGCGGCGTGCAGCACCTCGGTGTTGGCCGCGTCGCGGAACGGCTGCTGAGTGTAGTTGCCGAGGCGGATGACCGGCTTCGTCCAGGTGGCGGGGTCATCGGGATCGACGCCGGTGTCGGCCCAGAGGATGGCGCGGCCCTGATCGGCCAGGGCGGCGGGGAAGGCGTCGTCGATGCGGACGAAGCCGTCGGCGATGAACTGCGCGAGCTGCGCATCAGAAAGAGCAGGCATTGGTGAGTTTCCATGTTCGCATGCGCCCGTCGGCGGCTGGCGCGACGGGCTGGTGGCCTGGTGGGGCCGGTTCGGTCAGGCTCGATCAGGCGAGCAGGAAGACCGATGCGAAATGGCGGATCATCATCATGGTGCGCCGGACCTTAGCGGTCGGGGGCTGGGTGTCAAGCCGGGCACGGCTGGGTGGGGGAAGTCGCGTCACCTGCCAGCATCATTTTCGCCGCCGGGCGCCGGTTAGCAGCGCGAGGGCGATGCCGCCGAGGATGGCGAGGGTCGCGACGACGAGGCGCGGGGTCAGCGCCTCGCCGATCAGCAGGATGCCGCCGAGCGCGGCGATGACGGGCACGGTGAGCTGGACGATGGCGGCGCGGGTGCGGGTGAGCGCCGGCAGGGCGGCGTACCAGACGGCATAGCCGAGGCCGGAAGCGATGGCCCCCGAGGCGACGGCGTAGAGGGCGGCGCCGACCGTCGGCGGATGGGTGAGCAAGCCGGCGAGGAGCAGCAGCAACGCGGCAGGCAGGGTGCGGATGAAGTTGCCGGCGGTGTCGCCGAGCGGCGAGGCGGAGCCGCGGCCGATCAGCGTGTAGGCGGCCCAGCAAAGGCCGGAGCCGACCATCAGCAGGGCGCCGAGCGGGTCGGGGGCGACGAGGCCGGGGGCCACCAGCCAGACGAAGCCGAGGAAGGCGACGGCGAGGCCGAGCCATTCCAGCGGGCTGGGTCGATCGCCGCGGAACACCGCCCACCCGATGATGCCCAGCTGCACCGAGGCGAACAGGATCAGCGCGCCCGTGCCGGCGCCGAGCATCAGGTAGGCGACGGAGAAGGCGAGAGCATAGCCGAACAGCGCCGCGGCGGCCCTCCAGCTGCCGGCGGGCCGCAGCGGCGCGCGCCGGAGGGCGAGCAGGGCGAACAGGGTGACGGCACCGGAGGCGAGGCGGATGCCGGTATAGCTCATGGGCTCGGCGCCGGCGGTGGCGAAGGCGAGCCGCGCCAGCACGGAGTTCGCGGCGAACGCGAGCATCGCGAGGGCGGTGAGGAGCACGAGGCGGGCCGGCGTCATGCGGCGACTATGGTCCGGGTTTCCGCGGCGTGGAAGGGGGCTCGGGGCGAGTCACCCTCGTCCTTCGACAGGCTCAGGATGAGGGTGACGGGGAGTGAGGGTGACGGGGAGCGAGGTTGACGGAGGGGAGGGGTTGGTCGGCCAGCCTGACGCGGATCGGCCCGTTCCGACCTCCATCATGAAGGGCGGGGCAATACAACATCGAGACGTCGGGTTTGTTGCTCCCCCCTCCACCATGCTTCGCATGGTCCCCCTCCCCCGCAAGCGGGAGAGGATGACGCGTGGCATCGCAAGTGCACTCCACCAACCCTCCCCCCGCTTGGGGGGTATGGTGGCGGCGACGCCGACGGAAGGGGGGAGCAACAGGCGCTGTGCTCCCACATGCGATCACCCTGCCCCCGCAGGGGAGGTGAAGAGCGGCCTCGCCGGTCTCAGAAGTAGCTTTGCAGTGGGCGGACGGTCAGGTTGCCGTCGCGGTAGGCGATGATGCCCTGGACGGCGGCGACGGCGCCGGGGATGGTGGTGTAGTAGGGGATCTTGCCCATCAGCGCCGTGCGGCGGATGTCGCGGGAGTCGCTGATCGACTTGGCCCCGTCGGTGGTGTTGATCACCAGTTGGACGCCGCCATTCTTCATCGAGTCGACGATGTGCGGGCGGCCTTCGAGCACCTTGTTCACCTTGGTGGCCGGGATGCCGTTCTCGACCAGGTACTTGTGGGTGCCCGAGGTGGCGACGAGCTTGAAGCCGGCGCCTTCGAGCTGGCGCGAGAACTCGAGGATCAGCGGCTTGTCGTCGTCACGCACGGAGATGAACACCGTGCCCTCGCGCGGGACGCGGGAGCCGGCGCCGAGCTGCGACTTGGCGAAGGCGGTCGGGTAGTCGGTATCGAGGCCCATGACCTCGCCGGTCGACTTCATCTCCGGGCCGAGCACGGTGTCGACGCCGGGGAAGCGGTTGAACGGGAAAACGGCTTCCTTCACCGCCACATGGTCGAGTTTCTTCTCGGTGAGGTTGAAGCTCGCCAGGCTCTCGCCGGCCATGACGCGCGAGGCGATCTTGGCGATCGGCTTGCCGATCACCTTGGCGACGAACGGCACCGTACGCGAGGCGCGCGGGTTCACCTCGAGGATGTAGATGATGCCATCCTTGAGCGCGTACTGGATGTTCATCAGGCCGCCCACCTTGAGGGCGAGGGCGAGTTCGCGGGTCTGCCGCTTCAGCTCCTCGATCACCTCGGG
>JBQCFF010000101.1:0-10685 GCA_051959485.1 Devosia sp.
CACGCGCGAGAAGAACAAGGTGTTCATGAACTCGGGCGCCGGCTCGACCGACCTCACCGGCTCGAAGTGCTCGCCCAACACCATCCACTGGACCTATGACACCTGGGCGCTGGCCAAGGGCACCGGCGGCGCCATGGTGGCCGCCGGCGGCAAGAAGTGGTTCTTCATCACCGCCGACTACGCCTTCGGCCATTCGCTCGAGAAGGACACTTCGGACCTGGTCAAGGCGGCCGGCGGCGAAGTGGTCGGCAGCGTCAAGCACCCGTTCCCGGGCGCCGACTTCTCGTCCTACCTGCTGCAGGCCCAGTCTTCCGGCGCACAGGTGATCGGGCTCGCCAACGCCGGCGGCGATACGGTCAACACCATCAAGCAGGCCGCCGAGTTCGGCATCACGCAGGGCGGCCAGTCGCTGGCGGGGCTCTTGATCTTCATCACCGACGTCAACGCGCTCGGGCTGCAGACGGCGCAGGGGCTGGTGCTCACCGAGGCGTTCTACTGGGACCTCAATGACCAGACGCGCGCCTGGTCGGCCCGCTTCGCCGAGCAGAACGGCGGCAAGATGCCCACCATGGTGCATGCCGGCGTCTATGCCAGCGTGCTGCATTACCTGAAGGCTGTGGAAGCCACCGGCGGCAAGGACACTGCCGCGCTGATGGCGAAGATGAAGGAACTGCCGGCCGACGACCCGCTGTTCGGCAAGGGCGAAGTCCGCGCCGACGGCCGCGTCACCCACGACCTGGACCTGTTCAAGGTGAAGTCGCCGGCCGAGTCCAAGGGCCCTTGGGACTACTACGAGACGCTCGCCACCATCCCGGCGGCCGAGGCGTTCCGGCCGCTCGCCGACGGCGGCTGTCCGTTGGTCAACGGCTGATCCCTCCCCGGGGGCGCGCTTCGGCGTGCCCCTTTCCCGCTTCGCGAGGATGACTGGATGTTCGAGCTACTGGGAATTGCGCCGCAGGCGCTGTTCGGGCAACTGCTGCTCGGGCTGATCAACGGCTCGTTCTATGCGCTGCTGAGCCTCGGCCTCGCCGTGATCTTCGGCCTGCTCAACATCATCAACTTCGCCCATGGCGCGCAGTACATGATGGGCGCCTTCGTCGCCTGGATGCTGATGACCTATTTCGGCGTCGGCTACTGGTGGGCGCTGCTGCTCGTCCCCATCGTCGTGGGCGCCACCGGCATCGTCATCGAGCGGCTGCTGATCTCGCGGCTCTACCAGCTCGACCACCTCTACGGCCTGCTGCTGACCTTCGGGCTGGCGCTGATCATCCAGGGCCTGTTCCGCAACCAGTACGGGGTCTCGGGCCTGCCCTACACGATCCCGCCGGAACTGGCGGGCGGCACGAACCTGGGCTTCATGTTCCTGCCCAATTATCGCGGCTGGGTGGTGCTCGCCTCGCTGGTTGTCTGCCTCGCCACCTGGTTCGCCATCGAGCGGACCCGGCTCGGCGCCTATCTCCGGGCAGCGACGGAGAACCCAACCCTCGTCGGCGCCTTCGGCATCAACGTGCCGCGCCTGATCACGCTCACCTACGGCTTCGGCGTCGGGCTCGCGGCGCTCGCCGGCGTGCTGGCGGCGCCGATCTATTCGGTGAACCCCAACATGGGCGCCGACCTCATCATCGTCGTTTTCGCCGTGGTGGTGATCGGCGGCATGGGCTCGATCCTCGGCGCCATCGTCACCGGCTTCGGGCTCGGCATCATCGAGGGCCTGACGCGGGTCTTCTACCCGGAAGGCTCGGCCGTGGTGATCTTCGTGATCATGGCCATCGTCCTCCTCGTGAAGCCGGCCGGCCTGTTCGGGAGAGCCGCATGACCATCGCCGATACCGAAACCGTCGCCGCCAGCCTGCGCGTCGCAACGCCCCGGCACCACGTGCTGATCTTCGCCGGGCTGCTCGCCCTGCTGCTGGTCGCGCCGTTCGTGCTCTACCCGGTGTTCCTGATGAAGGTGCTGTGCTTTGCGCTCTTCGCCTCGGCACTGAACCTGCTGCTCGGCTATGGTGGGCTGCTCTCCTTCGGCCATGCCGCTTTCTTCGGCTCGGCGAGCTATGTCGCCGCGCATGCGGCCAAGGTCTGGGGGCTGACGCCGGAGGTGGCCATCCTGCTCGGCACCGGGGCAGGGGCGCTGCTCGGGCTCGGCATCGGCGCGCTCGCCATCCGCCGCCAGGGCATCTACTTCGCCATGGTGACGCTGGCCTTCGCGCAGATGGTGTTCTTCTTCGCGCTGCAGGTGCCATTCACCGGCGGCGAGGACGGCATCCAGGCGGTGCCGCGCGGCCGGCTGTTCGGGCTCGTCGATCTGGGCAATGACCTGACGCTCTATTTCGTCGTGCTGCTGATCGTGTTCGGCGGGCTGATGCTGATCTACCGCATCATCCACTCGCCCTTCGGCCAGGTGCTGAAGGCGATCCGGGACAACGAGCCGCGCTCGGTGTCGCTGGGCTACAAGGTCAACCGCTACAAGCTCGCCGTGTTCGTCATGTCGGCGACGCTGGCGGGGCTGGCCGGAGCCACCAAGGCCATCGTGTTCCAGCTCGCCTCGCTCACCGACGTCTACTGGACGATGTCCGGCGAGGTGGTACTGATGACGCTGCTCGGCGGCATGGGCACGATCTTCGGCCCCGTCGTCGGCGCCGCCCTGATCGTCACCATGGAAAACTACTTCGCCGGCTTCGGCGCCTGGGTGACGATCCTGCAGGGCATCGTCTTCGTCATCACGGTGCTGCTGTTCCGTGAGGGCATCGTCGGCGTCATCGCCCGCTGGACCAGGAAATCGCTTTGACCACCGCTACCGTCATCGTCGCCGCACGGCGCACCCCGATCGGCTCGCTCAACGGCGCGCTGACCCCCCTGCTCGGGCACGAGCTCGGCGCCATCGCCATCAGGGCCGCGATCGCGGATGCCGGCATCGCGCCGGACGAGGTCGAGGAGACGATACTCGGCCAGGTGCTGACCGGCGGGCAGGGGATGAACCCGGCGCGGCAGGCCGCCCGCCGGGCCGGTATCACCGACGCCGCGCCGGCGGCGCTGGTCAACCAGGTCTGCGGCTCGGGCCTCCGTGCAGTGGCGCTGGCGCACCAGCAGATCGCGACCGGCAGCGCCGGGATCGTCGTCGCCGGCGGCCAGGAATCGATGACCAACGCCCCGCATGTCGCGGTGCTGCGGCAGGGCAAGAAGCTCGGCGACATCAGCTTCCGCGACACGGTGGCGAGCGACGGGCTCAACGATGCCTTCTACGGCTACCCGATGGGGATGACGGCCGAGAACGTCGCCCGCACCCACCAGATCGGTCGCGCGGCGCAGGACGCGTTCGCGCTCGCCTCGCAGGCGAAGGCCTCGGCCGCGAGCCGGGCAGGGCGCTTCGCCGACGAGATCGTGCCGGTGTCGCTCGAGACCCGCAAGGGGACCGTGACCGTCGATGCCGACGAGCACATCCGCCACGACGCGAGCCTCGAGGCGATGGCGAAGCTCAAGCCGGCCTTCGACGCGGCCGGCAGCGTCACCGCCGCCAATGCCTCGGGGATCAACGACGGCGCGGCGGCGCTGGTGCTGATGAGCGAGGCGGAGGCCGGGCGCCGCGGCCTCGTGCCGCTCGCCCGCATCGCCTCCTGGGCGCATGCCGGCATCGATCCGCAGGTGATGGGGCTCGGCCCCATCCCGGCGAGCCGCAAGGCGCTGGAGCGGGCCGGGTGGCAGGCCGGCGAGGTCGACCTGTGGGAGATCAACGAGGCTTTTGCCGCGCAGAGCATCGCGGTCGTCGCCGAGCTCGGGCTCGATCCCGAGCGCGTCAACGTCAACGGCGGCGCCATCGCGCTCGGCCACCCGATCGGCGCCTCGGGGGCGCGGGTGCTGGTGACGCTGCTGCACGAGATGAAGAGGCGCAGCGCGAAGCGGGGAATGGCGACCCTCTGCATCGGCGGCGGCATGGGGATCGCGCTGGCGGTGCAGCGTGACTGAACTGGGCGAGATCCTCTGGCAACCCTCGGCCGAGCGCATCGCCGCCACTGCGCTCGCCCGCTTCGCGAGGGAGATCGGCTTCGACCCGGCCGACTATGCCGGCCTCCACCGCTGGTCGATCACCGAGCCCGAGGCGTTCCATTCGCGCCTCTGGGATTTCCTCGGCATCATCGGCAACAAGGGCGGTCGCGCCTACCTGCCCGGGGCGGACCAGATCGCGACCCGCTTCTTCCCCGAGGCGAAGCTCAACTATGCCGAGAACCTGCTCGCCCGCCCCGGCGCCGGTCCGGCCATCATCGCGCATCGCGACGACGGTACCCGTCGCGAGTTGAGCTGGAGCGAACTCCAGGCCCTGGTCTCACGCCTCTCGCAGGCGATGACCGCTTCCGGCGTCGTGCCGGGAGACCGCATCGCGGCCATCGTCACCAACGACATCGAGGCAATCGCCGCCTATCTGGCCACCGCCGCCATCGGCGCGGTCTGGGCGTCGTGCTCGCCTGACTTCGGGCCCAGCGGCGCTGCCGACCGGCTCGGCCAGATCGGTCCCCGGCTGCTGCTGGCGGTTTCCGGCTATGGCTATGCCGGCAAGCGCTTCGACACCGTGGCCAGCATCAACGCCGTTGCCGAAGCCGGCAATGTCGAGCGGATCGTATTGCTGGATGCGCCGCCGCCCGGCGCGAGCTATAGCCGCCCGGCGATCACCCTTGCCGACTGGCTCGCCCCCTACGCGCCGGCGCCGATCGCCTATCATCGCGGGGGTTTCGACGCCCCGCTGGCCATCCTGTTCTCGTCCGGCACCACCGGCCGGCCCAAGTGCATCGTCCACCGCGCCGGTGGGCTGTTGCTGCAGCACCTGAAGGAGCACGTGCTGCACTGCGACGTGCGACCGGGGGACCGGCTGTTCTACTACACCACCTGCGGCTGGATGATGTGGAACTGGCTGGTCAGTGGCCTCGCGAGCGGCGCCACGCTCATCACCTACGACGGCAACCCGGCCTTTCCCGAACACACCAGGCTCCCCGACCTCATCGATGCCGAGCGGATCGCGGTGTTCGGCACCTCGGCGAAATACCTCGACGGCTGCCACAAGTCGGGCCTGAGCCTGCGCGGGAGCCACGACCTGGGCTCGCTGCGCGCCATCCTCTCCACCGGCTCGCCGCTGCTGCCCGAGAGCTTCGACCACGTCTACGCGGGCTGGAAGCCGGACGTCCACCTGGCCTCGATCTCGGGCGGCACCGACATCTGCGCCTGCTTCCTCGGCGGTGTGCCGACGCTTCCCGTCCGCCGCGGCGAGTTGCAGGGGCCCATGCTCGGCATGGATATGGCCACCCTCGACGGCGCCGGCCAGGCGGTCGTCGGCGAGCCCGGCGAGCTCGTTTCGCGCGCCGCCCACCCCTCGATGCCGCTGGGCTTCTGGGGCGACGCAGGCCATGCGCGCTACCGCGCCGCCTATTTCGAGCGCTTCCCCGGCCTCTGGGCGCATGGCGATTTCGCCGAGGCGCGCCCCTCCGGCGGCTTCGCCATTCACGGGCGCTCGGATACCACCCTCAATCCGGGCGGTGTACGCATCGGCACCGCCGAGATCTACCGCGAGGTGGCAACCATCCCGGAGGTGTTGGAGGCCATCGCCATCGGCCAGGAATGGGAAGGCGACCAGCGCATCGTGCTGTTCGTCCGCCTGCGCGACGGGGTGCGCCTCGACGAGGCGCTGATCCAGACCATCCGGCGGCGCATCCGCCTCGGCGCGACGCCGCGGCACGTCCCCGCCCGCGTGGTCGCAGTGCCCGAGATCCCGCGCACCCGCTCGGGGAAGATCTCGGAGATGGCCGTGCGCGAAGCCGTTCACGGCCGGCCGGTAGGCAACGACTCCGCCCTCGCCAATCCCGAGTCGCTCGCCCACTACCGCAACCTCCCGGAACTGGCGCACTAGCGCCGGTTGTCTGCAGGCCAACGCTCACCCGGCAGCCGAGTCGGGCAAGCTGCTGCGGCCGGAACGGAAGGGAAAGGATCGGGCGCCGGCACGAGGCGCCGCCTGTTTGCGGTGTCGGAGGAAGTCGTCGAAAATCAACGCCTTAACAGGCGAGGGAAGCTGGCGGAGAGAAAGTCAGGAACAAGCAGGCTGTTTCTGCGGGTCAGCGGAAGTGATGCTGTGCGGACAGACAGGAAGACAGACGATGCGCTGAGAACGACGCGCCTGCGGCATGTGTGCCTGCTGGCGCCTGCTGAGGGCTCCCGGTACCGAGATTACCCTTCTGTCGTTTTGAGCCACCTGCGGCCCGTCGGTCCGAAGCTGGCCGAGGTCGAACAACAACAACGCTGCGCTCGTTGAGCAAATCTATTCGTTTGCCAAGCGGGGCAACGACACTGATGCTGGCGGCCACGGCCGTCCAGCTTGTCGTGGCCAAAGCAATTGGAGAACAAGTGACCGAAGATATTTATCCATCAGACCCGCGGTCCCATGCCATCATTCGACGGGAGCTGGCCCCTGACAGCGAAGCGGCGTTTCGCGCTTTCAGTCAGCAGGTTTTCGCCGACGGGTCCCTGTCTAGCAAGACAAAGCAGCTGATCGCCGTCGCGGTCGCGCATGTCACCCAGTGCCCTTATTGCATCCGCGGTCACACCAAGTCGGCGCTACGCCACGGGGCCACACGTGAGCAGATCATGGAGGCGATCTGGGTCGCCGCCGAGATGCGCGCCGGTGGCGCGTACGCCCACTCTGTGTTGGCCATCGACGAGATGGAGAAGGCGGCAGACCGGGAGCGGGTCCGAGAGGGCGGGGACGCGGGCTAAGCTATCGCCCGCACTTCCTGCCAGCCCGCATGCCCGGTCGTGAGCCGACACCTTGCTGCCACCGCTCTCAGGACACGGTCGTGTAGGAGGCCCGACAAGCCTAGCGGGATTTGAGATGCCCGACATCGTTCTGGTGCATCGCCGGCAGCCGGCCAGAAGTCAGGGCAGGGGGATGAAGCTGTCGGCGCCCCTTTCGACAGCTTCTGTTTGGGATCCGGCTTGTCCATCTGAAAGCGTGCATCAGTACCGCCTGCTCGCGGTGGAAGTGCCAGATGAGCTTGGAATGATCTTCATTCGCCAACGCGGGCGAAGCGATCATTACTGCCGCGCTCGATAGCTCGAGCGCTGGCCCAGGCTGCTAATCTCCTAGACGCGCTGGGCGGCACCGCTGCTCGCGGAGCGCAGCATTGCCTCAACCACTTCCACCGCTCGCGCGCCAACGAGCGCCGACCCGGCGTTCTCGACGTCGGCGTCCTTGCAGAGCTCAACGAAGCGGTTCACCGGCTCGATACAGATATATGCCCCATCACCCGACGCGATCGGCACCAAAATCTCGGTACTGTCGAACCGCTGGACCACGCAGCGCTCGCGCTCTACATCGAGCAACAGCATGCCCTCGGTGCCGTAAAAGCGCAGGTCCACCTGGAACGGCTGCCCGTCAGGCACGGTGGCCGCGCCGGACAGCGCCGCCGTGGCGCCTCCGGCGAACTGCAACGACACCGCATTGAACAAATCCGCTCCCAGTTCCGATTTGCCGGTGAAGGCGAACACTTGCTCCGGTGCGAGATCGGCCAGGTAGAACAACCCACCTAGGAGGTGCACCAACTGGCCCCAGCCATAGCCGCCGTACTGTGGGTTGGCCCAGGTCTCGGGATTGGGACGGAACAGTTCATTCTCTGTGCCCGGCATGGCCCGGCCGGACATCAGTTCACCAATGGGGGAAGCCATCACGCCCGAGACATGGCGAATCTCGCCGATCTCGCCCCTGGCAATCAGGCGCCTCGCTTCAGCAAAATACGGCTTGAAGTTCCAGCCATAGGGCACCACCACGTGGCGCTGCCTGGCGTCCGCCAATGCCACGATCGCGCGCGCTTCTCCTGCATTCACGGTCATCGGCTTTTCGACCAGCACGTTTAGCCCACGCTCGAGCGCCGCCAAGGTCTGCTGGCCGTGCAACCTGTGCGGCGAAGCAACTACCAGCCCGTCCATCGGCACCTCGGCGAGCAGCTGCTCGAAAGACTCCGTGCCATAGGAAATGCCGAATTGCTGCTGCACGGTCTGCAGTTCCGCCGCTCCCAGACGGCAGACGCCAACCAGTTCGACATCTTCGCGCGCCTTCAGGATCGGCAGATGATTTGCTGCTGCCCACCAGCCCACTCCCACCACGCCTATTCGGACCCTCCCCATTCACCGCTCCCCTTGCCATCGAAATGTATAGTCAACCTTACACCCATCATCCGGCGGTAGCCTCGACGGGTGGCGCAATTTCGCTAGTTTTGCTCGCCATAAGCGCCAAACTGGTGGGACCAGCGTTCGGCTGCGGATTCGAAGAACGGATCGAGCGTGAGCAGCGGCACACGACACGCGCAATCATTATCGATCCCAACACGCCGCGCGAACATGCGCTTGCCATAGAAGATCGCCACGTCGAGCGATTGCATGGCGAAGACGATGTAGGGCAGAACGTGGGCATAGAGGCGCCCCACCTCTTCCGTTTTTCCTGCCGCGAAAGCGTCGAACAGCGCAATCTGCAGATCGGCGCAGTCCGGCGCCGGGATCATCCCAGCGCATCCCGCCAGCAGATTGTCCGGCAGTTCCAGCCCACCGCGCCCGTTGAACACGACGAGATCGCCGCGGAGCACATCGACGAAAGGCTTGACGTCGATCACCGGACCCTCGCCCTTCATCAGGGTAAAGTTGGCGTGGCGGCGGCGCAGCGTGCGCACCTCTTCGGGGTCAAGTCCCACGCCCAGGAATTCCGGGGCGTTCTGGATCCCGACATCGATGCCGATGCCTGCCATCACCGTCGAGTAGAATTCCAGCAATTCGCTGCCGGGCGGCCGCTGTCCCAGCGGCGGTTGCAGGATCAGATAGTCGGCACCCGCCGCCTCGGCGCCAGCGGCCAGCGCGCGCACCTCGTCCAGCGTTGTCCCGGCGATCGTGGCCATCAGCGGCGCCCGCCCGGCAATGTCCTCCACCGCCCACCGCACTAATGTATCTCGCTCGGCAGGGCTCAGCGCCTTCACCTCGGTGATCAAGCCAAGGATTGCGATGCCGTGGCACCCGGCGTCGATGCAGGCATCGATCTGCCGGCGAAAAGCGGCCCGGTCGAGACGGTCCTGGGCGTCGAAAAAGGCATAAAGCATCGGGAAAATGCCCAGCGGTTCAGCCATCTTCACTGTCCTCCCGAACGCCGACCCTTGCATACCGCGTCCATGTTTGTATGATAAACAGACATATTGATCGGACGCTATTCGAGAGGAGGGTACGAGGGCAAGTGCACACTTGACGCGGCGAGATGGAACTTAGATCGAATTGAACATGGCCAGAAGCTCAACACCCCTTCGCGAGGACGCTCTGATCGGCGGCCTCATGGAAGTTCGTGGCGTCCTCGGCACCGTTGTCGGTGGCCTCGGGCGTCGCATTGTGGCCGGCGAATGGAAGACACACGAAACCCTGCCCACCGAAACCGAGCTGATGGACCAGCTCAAGGTGGGCCGTTCGGTGGTGCGCGAGTCGATCCGCATCCTCAACGCGAAGGGCCTGGTGCGCAGCCGGCAGATGGCGGGCACGACCGTTATGCCGCGCTCCAACTGGCGCCTGCTCGATCCTGATCTGATCCAGTGGCGCATGGAAGCCGCCGATCGCAAGGTGCTGTTGCGCGACCTGCTGCAGGTGCGTCTCACGCTTGAGCCCGGCGTCGTCTGGTGCGCCACGGCCAATGGCACGCCCGAGGCCAAAGCGCGCATCCATGCGGCCTGGCAGGGCAAGATCGCCGTGCTTCACCTGCAGACAGTCACGCCCGAAGAACAGCGACAGCACTTCATCACGCACGATCTTGAATTCCACCGCGCTTTCCTCGCGGCCGTGGGATCGGAGATTCTCGAGCAGCTCTTCTCGGTGATCGAGGCGGCCCTGTCGCTGATGATCGATGTGCAGATGCAGGCCCGCGGCTCCACTACTGCCCTGGTCGGAATGGAAGAGACCAACCAGCTGCACCAGGAGGTGTACGACGCCTTTGCGGCCGGCGATGCCGACAAAGCCGAAAAGGCCATGCGGTCTCTCATCCAGAGCGCCATCATCGACGCTAATAGGGGTTTCTCGCTCACCGAGTGAGCGCGCCCACGAAGGATCGACATGACAGAACCGAACGACGCCCAGCGCCTGCTGTTCAAGCGGGTGGCCGAGCGGCTGCAACAACACGATTTCAAGGGATGGTTTTACGGCGACTCGGTCGGCTTCGAGGGCCTGGTCGCGGCCGGTGACCTGCTGGGCATTTCTACTTGGCAGGATTTCTCGCACGGGTTCTTCCGGGCGTGGTCCACCCGCCGCACGCCCTGGCAGCTTGACGACAACACGGCTCCCGGACACGTCATGTGCGAGATCGTCAAGCGTACCGGCGACGAGGTGTTGCTCAAGGCGGTAATCGAGCTGGCCGAGCATCTGTACTCGCGCCGCCGCGTGCGCGGAGTGGCAATTACCTTTGAAGATACGCTGCGGGCACTGCGCCAGCCCTATGGCGGGCCGGCGCTGACGGCGGAGCAGCAGGAGCAGATGCGCGATCCGGGCGCCGGCACCTGGCTGGATTGCATGCATTTCGATCCTCCCTTCTACGCCCACCTCGCCAAGGTCGGCGGCGGCGCGCAGTGGTCGCAACGCGCGGTGGACGAGATCCTTGCCTACAAGGAACTGCTCTTCGACCCCGAGCTCGGCATG
>JBQCFF010000102.1:0-24740 GCA_051959485.1 Devosia sp.
GTGATCATGACCTTCGTCATCGTCACCGGCGGCATCGACCTGTCGGTGGGGTCGATCCTGGGCATGTCGGCGATCCTGCTGGGCGTGCTGTGGAAGAATGTCGGACTGCCGCTGGAGCTCGCCATCGCGCTGACGCTGCTGGTCGGCGCGGCGGCGGGGTTCCTGAACGGGCTGATCATCACGCGCTTCCGGGTGCCGCCGCTGATCGCCACCCTCGGCACGCTGGCGCTCTATCGCGGCATCGCCGAGGGCGTGTCCGAGGCGCGTTCGGTGCGCGGCTACCCCGAGTGGTTCTACGTGCTGGGCCAGGGGCAGGTGCTGGGCGTGCCGACGCAGTTGTGGCTGTTCCTGATCGTCACCATTGCCGCGGCGATCGTGCTGGGCATGACCACCTGGGGCCGCGCCACCTATGCCATCGGCTCGAACGAGACGGCGGCTCGGTTCTCGGGGTTGCGCGTCGACTGGGTGAAGAGGGCGATCTACGCCGCGTCGGGCTGCGCGGCGGCCCTCGCAGCGATAATATTCGTGTCGCGGGTCTCCACGACACGCTCGGACATGGGGACGGGCATCGAGCTCGACGCCATTACCGCCGTGGTGCTGGGAGGCACGTCGATCTTCGGCGGGCGGGGCACCATCGTCGGCACTGTGCTTGGATTGATCCTGATCCAGGCGCTGAAGAACGGCCTGTCGCTTGCCGGAGTGAAAAGCGACGGAACCATCGTGCTGATCGGCGCCGTGCTGATCCTCACGATCCTTGTCTCGAACTTCGTCTACCGGGGCGGCACCCGGTAATCCGTTGCGCCAGGCCTTGCCGCAAACGGCCGGCGCCTTTGTGGAGGAGACTATGCTTCGAACGACAATCGCGGTGCTCGCCGCACTTTCGCTGTCGACCAGCCTGGCGCAGGCCCAATCGGCCTGGACCGGCGGCGACGACCTGCCAACCAATCCGCTCGCCTGCGATGGCACGCCCGCCACACCGGTGGCCAAGGATTACGACGGCGGGCAGCCGACCAATCCACCCGACCGCAAGGGCAAGGAACTCACGGTCGTCGACGTGCCCAAGCTGATCGGCATCGGCTACTTCGATGCGACCTCGAAAGGCATCGCCGAAGCCGCCACCGAGATGGGTAACATGAAGGCGACTACCGACGGCCCGACGAAAGCCAATATCGACGACCAGATCACCGTGATCGACAACTACATCACGAAGGGCGTCGACGGCATCCTGTTCGCCGCAAACGACCCGGTGGCCATCGCGCCGGTGCTGAAGAAGGCCCTCGCCGCCGGCATCAACGTCGTCGGCTACGATGCCAACTCCGAGCCCGATGCGCGGCAGTGGTTCGTCAACCAGGCCGAGTTTAACGGCATCGCCAAGGCGATGATCGACAGCCTCGCGGCCGAAGCCGGCGAGGATGCATCCTTCGCCATCGTCACCTCGACCTTCACCACGCCGAACCAGGCGCGCTGGATCGCCGAGATGGGGGCCTATGCCGCCGCCTGCCACCCGAAACTCAAGTGGCTGGAAACGGTGGAAGCGCAGGAGGACAACATCCTGAGCTTCAACCAGGCCAACACGCTCATCAACAAGTACGGCGATGAGTTGAAGGGCATCCTCGGCATGACTTCGGTGGCGACCCCGGCCGCCGCCGACGCCGTCACCCAGGCGGGCAAGTGCGGCTCGATCGCCGTTGTCGGCCTCGCCACGCCGAATGCCATGAAGCCCTATGTGGACGCCGACTGCGTGAAGTCCGTCGTGCTGTGGAACCCGGTCGACCTCGGTTACGCTGCCGCCTATGTGCTGCGTGCCACCGCCGACGGCACGCTGGCGCCGGGCGCCACCTCGGTCGAAGCCGGCAAGCTCGGGAAGCTGCAGGTGATCAACGGCTCCGAGATCCTGCTCGGTGCGCCGTTCATCTTCACCAAGGAAAACATCGCCAACTTCAACTTCTAGCCACCCCGCGGGGCGCTTCGGCGCCCCGCACCAGCACCCGATGACGCGCCGAAGGTCGATTTCGGCGTGACTTGGCTTGCTGCACCGGGCGGCGCTCTACCTGCGCGGCGCGGCGAAAAACGCCGTCTGATAATGGCTCTCAGCGCAATCCGGAAGGTGATACCGGCCGTTCAGTCAGTGAGCGGGCTGCCGATGCCGAGCAGGGCTTCGCCGGCGTTCACGCTGAGGCTGGTCATGCGATAGACCACCTTGCCGGGCTTTTCGGCGGTGACGGTCGACAGCACCTTGCCGAACGGGTCCCTGATCTGGCCGATCGACTGGCCAGTGGTGACCTCGGCGCCGATTTCGACGGCCGAGTACCAGAGGCCGGTGGCGGCCGCGACTGGCACCCACATGGTGACGAAGTCCGGCGTCGGCTGCGGCGCCGGCTTCACCTCGCGATCGATCATGCCGAGGTGCTTCATGATGCGGTCGATGCCGGCGGTGAGTTCTCCCACCGTGTCATCGGTCCACAGGCCGTTGCCGCTCATTTCGGGCAGGAGGCTCGGAATGCCGAGGTCGGCGGCGCCGGAAATCGAGTGCGTCCTGCCGTCCGATGCGATGGCGATCGGCAGGCCGAAGGCGACCGCGAGGGCGCGCGAGGCCTCGCTGTGGCGCGGGTAGATGGTGAAGGGCAGCAGCGATTCATCGAGATCCCCGCCGTGCAGGTCGAGATAGCAGTCGGCGTGGGGGAACACCGAGGTCACCAGCCAGTTCGCGAGTTTTTCGCTGAGCGTGCCATCCGGCCTGCCGGGGAACTGGCGGTTCAGGTTCTTGCCGTCCTCGGGCATGATGTAGATCGAGCGCTTGCGAAAGCCCTGCATGTTCAGAATCGGCAGGATCACCAGCGTGCCCTTGATCTCTTCGGGCTTCGTTTGCTGCAGGCGGATGGCGGCCTCGATCGAGCAGAACTCCGAGGCGTGGACGCCGGCGGTGACCAGCAGCACCGGGCCTGGGCGCGTCCCCTCGATGACGGTGAACGGGATATCGATGCCATCGAGCGGCTGCACGTGTCCCTGCTCGACGCGCGGCCTTCCGGTCTTGAACGGGGGGAGGGCGATCATCGAGAGGTCTCCGGGATGAGAGGGGCGGCGGTGAGGGCGGACAGGTCGAGTTCGATCCTGCTGACGATGACGCAGTCGGGGTCGGCATAGACCCAGTCGCCGGGCGAGAACTTTGCATTGCCCAGAAGCAGCGGCAGGTCGCGCTCCGACGCCCCCTGCGTCCAGCCTCGCCGTGCAGTGGTTCCCAGTGCCTTGACCCCGATGCCGAGCCTGTCGATGCCGGGGCTGTCGCGGATGACGCCGTTGATGACGAGCCCGGCCCAGCCGTTGTTGGCGCCGATTTCGGCCAGCCGGTCGCCCATCAGGCCAATGCGCAGCGAGCCTTTGCCGTCGACGACGAGGACGCGGTTTCGCCCCGGCTCCGAGAGCGCCTCGAGCACCGGCAGGTGATCCTCGAAGGTCGCCAGCGTGGTGCAGGGTCCGAAGAACGAGCGGCGCTGGCCAAAGCTGCGGAATTGCAGTTCACAGACCTCGAGGGCGTCGTGATGCACGTCGTAGATATCGGCGGTGACGATGTCGCTCACAGGGGGACCTCCAGCACTTCGTCGTGGGTCGCGACGCGCATCTGGCCATCCTGGGTGATCCACCCGCGAAACATGCCGTCGGTGTTGTAGGGCGCTGCAATATTGCCGCTGGCATCGATGGCGACGACACCGGCCCCGATGCCGTAGCGCTGCAGGTCGCCGAGGATGACGTGGCGGGCGGCTGCCGCGATCTCTTCGTGCAGGTAGGCGATGCGACTGGCGATCTCGTGGGCGACGGCGTGGCGGATGAAGAACTCGCCCGCACCGGTACCGGAAACGGCGCAAACTCCGTCGCGCGCATAGGTGCCGGCGCCGATGATCGGGCTGTCGCCGATGCGGCCCGGCGGCTTGTTGTTGCAACCGCCGGTGGATGTCGCGGCCGCGAGGTGCCCGGCGGCGTCGAGCGCGACGGCCCCGACGGTGCCGTGTTTTTCGGACTCGGTGGCGGCCTTGATGGTGCCCTCGAGGTGCCGCTGCCTGAGGCTGGCGAGGGCCTGCACCCGACGCTCGGTGGTGAAATAGCCCTGCTCGACCATCTCGAGCCCGGCGAGCCTGGCATAGGCATCGGCTTCGGTCCCGCCCAACATGACCGGGCCGTTGCCTTCGAGCAGGGCTCGTGCGGCTTTCACCGGATTGCGGATGTGGCGAACGAGGGTGACCGCTCCGGCTGCGAGGTCCGAACCGCGCATGATCGAAGCATCGAGTTCGTGCACGCCGTCGGCGTTGAGAGCCGCGCCGTGGCCGGCGTTGAACTGCGGCGAGTCCTCCATGGCGACGACCGCTGTTTCGATCGCCTCGACCGCTGAACCGCCTGCCTGCAGCACCGCCCAGCCGGCACGCAGTGACGACGCCAGGTCGGCGCGGGCCGCAGCCCATTCGGCGTCGGTCAGGCCGAGCTTGGCCATCACGCCGCAGCCGCCATGGATCGCGATTGCCGGCCGGGTGCTCATGCGGTCAGCATCGCGACTTTTTCCGTGAGGCGCGCCACGTAGGGGCCGATATCAAGCGGGCCGCCGGTGACGCGCTGCAGCGTCTCGGCAGGCGATGACGAGCGGCCGTGGCGGTAGATGTTGTCCGTCAGCCAGTCCTTGAGCGGGGCGTAGTCGCCCGTCTCGAGGCCCGCCGCGATGGCCGGCTGCTGGACGGCCTTGTCGTAGAACTGCGCGCCCATGATGTTGCCGACGGTGTAGGTCGGGAACGAGCCGACATAGCCGTGCGACCAGTGAACATCTTGCAGCACGCCGAGCGTATCGCTGGGCACGTCGCGGCCGAGATAGGTCTTCATCTTGTCGCGCCACAGGCCGGGCAGGTCGCCGACGTTCGCCTCGCCCGCCATCATCGCGGCCTCGATCTCGGCGCGCAGGATGATGTGCAGGTCGTAGGTCAGCTCGTCGGCCTCGACCCGGATGAAGTCGGGCCGGACGGCGTTCACCGAGCGCCAGAACTCTTCGGCGCTGACGTCGCCCAACTGCTCGGGGAAGGTGTCGCGAAGCTCGCCATAATGCAGCTCCCAGAACCGGCGCGAACGGCCGACGCGGTTCTCCCACAGTCGCGACTGCGATTCATGCATGCCGAAGCTGGCGCCACCCACGGCGTAGAGGTTGACGATGTCGGTGGCAAAGATCGAGCGCGTGAACTCGGGCGCGACGCCCTGCTCGTACATGCCGTGGCCGGCCTCGTGCCAGAGCGCGAAGAAGCCTGCCGGCAGCCAGGTTTCACGGAAGCGGCTGGTGATCCGCACATCGTTGCGGGTGAAGGAAATCTCGAACGGGTGGACGGTGTCGTCGAGCCGCCCCCGGTTCAGGTCGTAGCCGAATTTCTCGGCAAGCTTCAGCCCGAACGCCTTCTGTGCCGGAATCGGATAACTGCGCGACAGGAAATCCTGTCGCGGCGGCGGCGCGGACAGGGCTCGCTCGATCAGCGGAACCAGCGCGGCCTTCAGCGGATCGAGCACGGAGCGCAACTGCCGCAGCGTCATGCCGGGCTCGTAGAGGCCGACCATCGCGTCGTAAGGGTGGTCGGTGTAGCCAATTGCGCCGGCGACCTGCCGCTGGATGGCGAACACCCGCTCCAGCGTCGGAGCATAGGCGGTGAAGTCGTTCGTGGCCCGGGCCTCGGCCCAGGCGGAGTGCGCGAGCGTCTTGAGTTCGGCCGCTTCGGCGATCAGCGCGGCCGGGATGCGAGCCAGCACGCCGATCTCGGCCTCGGCCTGGTAGAGCGCCTTCAGGCGTAGGTCGTTGACCCCCGCGACCTCGGCGCGCGCCGCGTCGATGGTGCGACGCATGCTGTCGCCGGTGGCCAGGTCGCGCGTCATCGCGGTGAGCGTCGATACCTGCTGCCCACGGGTGACGACGCCGCCCGCCGGCATCTGCGTGCGGGCGTCCCAACTCAGGAGATTGACCACGCTCAGCAGGTCGTTGACCTGCGCCATTGCAGTCTCGAAGGCGGAGTAGCTCATGAAACGCTGATTTCCTCGGCAATGGGAGCGGCGCTGGGCAGGCCGAATTCCGTCAGGTGGCAGGCGGCCTCGTGGGCGTTGCCGCGTGGCGTCAGCAATGGCCGCTCGGTAGTGCAGCGATCGAAGGCGTGCGGGCAGCGGGTGTGGAAGGCGCAGCCCTTGGGCAGGTGGATCGGGCTCGGCAACTCGCCACGCGCCGCCACGCGGGTGGTGCGGTTGCCCGGATCGAGTTCCGGCGCGGCGTCGAGCAGGGCGCGGGTGTAGGGATGGCGCGGCGACGAGAATAGCTGCTCGGTCGGGCCGATCTCGACAATGCGGCCCAGGTACATCACCGCCACGCGGTGCGAGATATGGCGCACCAGCCGCAGGTCGTGGGCGACGAACACCACGGTGAGGTGGAGCCGCTCCTGCAACTGCAACAGCAGGTTGACGACCTGCGCCTGCACCGAAACATCGAGCGCCGACACCAGTTCGTCGGCCACCAGCACCTCGGGCTCTACCGCAAGGGCGCGGGCGATGCCGATGCGCTGGCGCTGGCCACCGGAAAACTCGTGCGGGTAGCGGTCGGCGGCATCGGCGGGCAGCCGCACCAGATCGAGCAGTTCGGCGATGCGTGCCGGAATCTCTTCACGGGGACGCATGCGATGCACGGAGAGGGCTTCCCCCAACATTTGCCGCACCGTCATGCGCGGATTGAGCGAGGAATACGGGTCCTGGAAGATCATCTGGGCCCGGCGGTTGAAGGCGCGCAGCTCATCTCCTGCCAGATCGGCAATGTCCTTGCCCTCGAACAGCACCTTGCCTTCGTCGCAATCGAACAGGCGCACGAGGCAGCGGGCGAGGGTGGATTTGCCGCAACCCGACTCTCCCACGATGCCGAGCGTTTCGCCGTGATGGAGCGAAAAGCTGACGCCATTGAGCGCATGCACGGCGAGCGGGGGCTGGCCGCGCAGCCGCCGGCCGAGGGTCTGTGGCAGCCGGAATTCCTTGCTGACGTCCTGCGCCGAGATCAGCACTTTTTGCGGCAGCGGGCTCATGCGATCGGAGACCCCGCGGCGGCAACCTGGTCGTGATGGTGGCAGGCCACCAGCCGATCACCGTCGATGGGGACAAGCTCGGGCTTGTCGCGGCGGCAGACCTCCGTGGCGAAGCTGCAGCGCGGATTGAAGGCGCAGCCCGCAGGAATGGCGGCGAGACTGGGGGGCGTGCCCTCGATCGACAGCAGCATCGTGCGCTCGGCGCCCGAGCGCGGCACCGAACCCAGCAGCCCACGCGTATAGGCATGGCGCGGTTGGGCGAAAACGGCGCGCACCGGCCCGGATTCGACGATCCGTCCCGCATACATCACCGCCAGCCGGTCGCAGGTGGCAGCGACCACGCCGAGGTCGTGCGTAACGAACACCACCGACATGCCAAGCTCGCGCTTGAGCTCGAGCAGCAGCTTCAGGATCTGGTCCTGGATGGTCACGTCGAGCGCGGTCGTCGGCTCATCGGCCAGCAGCAGGCGCGGGTTACTGGCAAGGCTGATGGCGATCATGGCGCGCTGGCGCATGCCGCCCGAAAACTGGTGCGGGTAGTCCTTCAGCCGCCGTGCCGGTTCGGGGATGCCGACCAGGTCCATCAGCTCGATGGCCCGCTGGCGGCGGCCGTTGCGGTCGAGCGGGGTGTGGGCCTTGAGGTTTTCCTCGATCTGCAGCCCGACCGGCAGCACCGGGTTGAGCGCCGTCATCGGCTCCTGGAAGATCATGGCGATCTCGCCGCCGCGCACCTTGCGCAGTTCGCGTTCGGTGAGGCCGAGCAGGTCGCGGCCGTGCCAGCTGGCGGAGCCGCTGACCTGGCCGGGAGAGTGGATCAGCCGCATGATCGAGCGCAGCGTGACGCTCTTGCCCGACCCGGACTCACCGACCACGCCCAGCACTTCACCGGGCATCACGTCGAAACTGACGTCGTCGACGGCGGCGATCCGGCCGGCCGAGGTCGAGAAGGTCGTGGTCAGGTTGCGCACCGACAGCACCGGCGCGGCAGGAGGGACCATGACTGCGCTCATTTCTTCGTCCTCAGCAGTTCGGCCAGTCCATCGCCGAGCAGCGAGAAGCCGAGGCCTGTGACAACGATGGCGATGCCCGGGAACACGCCGATCCACCAGGCGGTGCTCATGAAGTTCTTGCCGTCGGCAATCTGCACGCCCCACTCCGAAGCCGGCGGCTGGGCGCCGAGACCCAGATAGCCGAGGCTCGAACCAAGCAGGATGGCGAGCGCCATGTCGGTCATCAGGTAGACGATGGCGGGAGTAATCGAATTGGGCAGCAGGTGCATGAAGATGATGCGCCACGGCCGATAGCCCATCACCCGCCCGGCATCGGCGTAATCGAGCCGCTTCTGCACCCGGACTTCGGCGGCAATCAGCCGGGCGTAGAACACCCAGCCAACCACGCCGACGGCGATATACATGTTGAGCAGTCCCGGCCCGAGCACCGCGACGATGGCGATGACCAGCACGAGAAAGGGGAAGGTGATCACCGCATCGACGATGCGACCGAAGATCGCCTGGACCAGCGGGCCGGAATAGCCGACCAGCGCGCCAACGATCACCCCGATGGTAAAGGCAGGAATGGTGGCGAACATGGCGATCTGCAGGTCGAGCCCGTAGGCGTAGATGACGCGGCTGAACACGTCGCGGCCAAAGCTGTCGGTGCCGAACCAGTGGGCGGCATTCGGCGGTGCCAGCAGTGCGTTGTAGTCGAAAACCGTCGGATCGTAGGGGGCGACCAGTTGCGGGAACAGCCCGAGGAACAGGCTGACCAGCAGGATGCCGGCACCAGCGACGGCGGTGACTGGCAGCCGGCCGATGCGGATGCGGCGGCGCGTGGCCGCGGGGGCGGGCGCAACCAGCGTCATCGCGCCACTCGCGGGTCGAGCCAGGCCTGGACGATATCGGTCAGCAGGAAAGTCAGCGATACCAGCACCGCGAGGGCGAGCGTCAGCCCCTGTATCACGGGATAGTCGCGGCCGTAGATGGCGTCGATCATCAGCCGGCCGGCCCCGGGGACGGCGAACACCGTCTCGGTGATCACCGCGCCGCCGAGCAACGTGCCGATCGAAAGCCCGAACAGCGTCACCGTCGAAATCAGCGCGTTGCGGAGCACGTGCCGCAGCAACACCAGCCGCGCCCGCAATCCCTTCGCGCGGGCGAAATCGACATACTCGGCGCCGAGCACGCCGATGATCGCGGCGCGCAGGTTGCGCATCAGCACCGCAGCAAGGCTCAGGGCCAGCGTAACCGCCGGCAAGAAGAGGTGGTAGACGTGATCCAGGAAGGTGTCGCCGTAGCCGCCGACCGGAAACCAGCGCAGCACGGCGGCAAACACCGTCAGCAGCACCAGCCCGAGATAGAAGACCGGCATCGACAGCCCGACCTGGAAAACGCCGCGGATTGCCGTATCCGCCACGCCGTCGCGCCGCGTGGCTGCAAGGAAGGCGAGCGGCACCGAGAGGATCAGCGCGATCAGGGCAGCCATCGCGGTCAGCAGCAGCGTCACCGGCATGCGCTGGGCAATGACTTCGGCCACCGGCAGCTTGAGCGAGATCGAGCGGCCGAGATCGCCGGTCAGCACCTGGCCCGCGAAATAGAGGAACTGCACCGGCAACGGCTGGTCGAGCCCCAGCTCGCGGTTGATGCGCTCGACGTCGGCATCAAGCGCCCGGTCCCCGAGCATGGCGCTGGCCGGGTCGCCGGGCAGCAGCCGCACCAGCGCGAACACGACGATGAGGATGAAGATCAGGGTCGGGATCAGCTGCAGCACGCGCCGGAAGATATAGGACAGCAGCGGCAATGGGTCCGTCTCCGAGGGCAGGGCACTGGGTAGAGGTGCCCGTGGCCGAAGCCACGGGCAGGTGGATGCCGAGCGAGGCTACTTGGCGATCCAGGTGGCGCGGAAGATGTTGTTGCCGAGCGGTATCTGGTTGAAGCCATGGACGCTCTTGGCGAGGCCCACCGGATACGGCGTCTCGTAGAGCGGCACGATCGGGCCGGTCGTGTTGAAGATCTCCTGGATCTTGGCGTACTGCTCGGCGCGCTTGGCCGTGTCCGTTTCGGACTGCGAGGCGACGAACAGCGCGTCGGCCTCTTCACTCTTCCAGCCAGTGTGGATCGCGTCGATGGTCGGGGAGTAGGCGAAATACGAGGTGATCTCGTTGGGGTCGGCGATATCGTCGGTCCAGGCGGCGAGGCGCATCTGGAACGTGCCGGCGCGATACTGGTCGGTGCGGGTCGCGCTATCGACCTGCTGGATGTTGATCTTGACGCCGATCGCCTGCCACATCTGCTGCAGCGCCGTCGACATGCCGACTTCGTCCTGATTGCCGGCAAGCACCAGCAGGGTCACGTCGAAACCGTTCGGGTAACCCGAGGCAGCGAGGGCGGCCTTGGCTTTCTCGAGGTCGAATGGCCATAGCGGCGTGTCGCCGGTATGGAGCGGCGTTGCCGCCGACATATACGATGTCATCTGCGTGCCGACGCCGTGGGTCACGATCTGGATGATCGCTTCCTTGTTGGTGGCGTAATTGAGCGCCTCGCGCACCTTCTCGTCGGACAGGGGGTTGGGCTTGCCACCGAGTTCGGGGCGCACGTTCAGCGTCACGTACTGCACGCGCGTGGACGGATAGAGCTCCATGTTGAGATTGGCGTCGGCCTTCAGCTCGGTGACGCGAGCATAGGGGATGAACTCGGCGCCCTGCAGTTCACCGGACTGCAGCTTGAGGATGCGGGTGGCGTCGTCCGGGATCACCTGGAAGTCGATGCCGTCGAGGTAAGGCAACGGCTCGCCGTCCTCGCCCTTGTCCCAGTAGTACGGGTTCTTGACCAGTTGCATCTCCGAGCCCTTGGTCCAGGACTTGAACATGAACGGGCCAGATCCGACCGGGTGCTCGGCGAAGGCGGTGGCCTTGGCGATGTCGTCGGCACCGGCTTCGGCCTCGATCAGCTTCGACGGCATGATCGCGGCATTGAACACGGTCAGCGCCGAGAGGATGGCCGGATCGGGGTGCTTGAGGTGCAGGATCACCGTCTTGTCGCCCTCGGTGGATACCGACTCGACGGATTCGAGCAGGAAGCTCCAGATGCCGACTTCGGGGGTCGAGGCGCGGGTCAGCGACCATTTCACGTCATCGACGGTGATCGGCGAGCCATCCGAGAACTTGATCCCGTCGCGCATGGTCAGCGTCACCGACAGGCCGTCATCGGCCACTTTCCAGTCAGTGGCGAGCCCCGGCGCCAGGCCCTGGCCGTCATCGGTGGGCAGGATCAGCGTGTCGTAGAGGTTGCTCAGGATCCAGATGTCGACGTTGCCGTCGTTGAGCACCGGCTCGAGGAAAAGGCTGTCGGCATAGCGCCCATACACCATGGTGCCGCCTCGCTCGACGGCCCAGGCCGGAAGGCTGATGCCGACAAGCAGCGTTGCCGCAACGGCGGCTCGGAAAACCATCTTCATAGTCGCGTCCCCCTGAGTTTCACGGTGAGAGTGTTATAATTGACTGTAACGTTCCATGCAGATTTCCTCCTGTCAACGGTGCCGATACGCTGCAAATCCGGCAATCGGGGAAAGGCCGCTAGGACGGCTTGTTGCGCATTCGACAAGCGTGCTAGCACATTAGGACAGACAGGATGATCTAATGGACTTTCGCATCGACCGCGCGTTGCAGGTGCCCCTGCGACTGCAGCTCAAGGGCATCATCGAGTACGGAATTGCCTGCGGCGAGCTCGTGGTGGGAGAGCCGCTGCCATCCGTGCGCGATCTGGCCGAGGTGGTGGGCGTGGCGCCGATGACGGTCAGCCTCGTCTATCGCGATCTCAAGCAGGAGGGGCTGATCGAGACCCGTCCTGGTGCCGGCACCTATGTGGCCGACAGCTCGCAGGCGCGCATGGCAGCGCAGCCGGCGGTGATGTCGCTGCACCGGCAGATCGACGAACTGATCGACCGGGGGCTCGACATGGGCATCGGCACCAGCGACCTCGGGGCCCTGATCAATGCTCGCCTCAGCTATCGGCTCAGCCGCGGCCGGCGGGTCAGCGTGGTCATGATCGGGCTATTTCCCGAGGCGACCGCGAGCTACGCCAAATTCATCGCCGCGCGCCTCGGCAACGGCGCGACCGTCGAGCCGATGAGCCTCGACGATATCCAGCGTGACCCCGAACTGCGCAACCGGGCCGGCTCGGCCGACCTGGCGCTGACCTTCTCCAACCGCCACCGCGAAGTTTCGGCGCTGCTGCCCAACACCAAGGTCGTGTCGATCCGCTTCATCCCGTCCGAAGCGACCCGGCTAGCGCTGGCGTCGCTCGATCCGATGGCGCGGGTGACGGTGGTGTCGCGCTTTCCGGACTTCCTGCCGATCATCAAGTCGGGCGTCCGGCGCTTTGCGCCACATGTGCAGGACATCGCGGCGGTCAACATCGATGATCCGCAGAACGCCGAGGCGATCGGGCGGGCCAACGTGGTGGTCTATTCCACCGGCGCCGAGGCAGCGGTCAGGCTCGCCGGCCGGGGGGCGCAGACCTTCGAATACCGGCACACCCCGGACCCCGGCGACATCGAGCGCCTCGTCATGCCGTTCGTCACGCAATCGGGCGAGCCCGCCAACCTGTCCATGCAAAGGCAAGCATCATGAAGATCTCCGAGATGAACTGGGGGCAGGTCGAGGAGTACCTGAAGCGCGACGACCGGGCGGTGCTGCCGCTGGGCAGCACCGAGCAGCACGCCGGCCTGTCACTGTCGGTCGACTCCATCCTGTCGGAAAAGATTGCGCTCGACGCGGCCGAGCCACTCGGGGTTCCGGTGTTTCCGGTTCTGCCCTATGGCATCACGCCGTATTTCCTCGATTATCCCGGCTCGATCAGCCTGCGCACCGCGACCTACATCGCGATCGTCAGGGATGTCCTCGACGGGCTGGCGCGGCAGGGCTTCAGGCGCGTGCTGATCTGCAATGGTCATGGCGGCAACTCGCCAGCCGGCAGCCTCGCCATCGAGTGGATGGCCGACAATCCCGGCGTGCAGGTGAAGTTCCACAACTGGTGGAATGCGCCAAAGACCTTCGCCAAGGTGCAGGAGATCGACACCGTCGCCTCGCACGCTTCGTGGATGGAGAACTTCGCCTGGACGCGGCTCAAGGGCGTGACCCAGCCGACGCAGCGGAAGCCGATGATCGACCTCGCCTACATGCGGGTGCTCGACCCGGCCGGGGTGCGCAAGTATCTCGGCGACGGCAATTTCGGCGGCTACTACGAGCGACCCGACACCGAGATGCAGCAGATCTGGGACGTCGCGACGCTCGAAACGCGAGCCCTGCTCGAAGAGGGCTGGGCGTGACCGATCCGATCGTCATCTGGGGCGCGGGCGCCATCGGCGGCTCGCTTGGTGCCGGGCTGATCAAGGCCGGCCACGCGGTGATCTTCGTCGACACCGTGCGCGATCACGTGGATGCGATAAACGCCAACGGGCTGCAGATCGTCGGCCCGCTGATGCAAGCGACCGTTCGGGCCCAGGCCGCTTTGCCGGAGGACCTCCGCGGCACCTACAAGCGCATCTTCCTCTGCGTGAAAGCACTGAATACCGCCGCCGCGAGCCGCGCCATCGCCCCGCATCTGGCGGCCGACGGCTACGTGGTCTCGGCGCAGAACGGGCTCAACGAGCTGACCATCGCCGACGCGATCGGGCGGCAGCGCACGGTTGGCTGCTTCGTCAATTTCGGGGCGGATTACCTGGAACCGGGCGTGGTGCAGTATTCCGGCCGCGGGGCGGTGGTCGTGGGTGAGCTCGACGGCGCGCCGACCGAGCGCATCGCGGGCATTCACAGGCTGCTGCAGGATTTCGAACCCAATGCGGTCCTCACCGGCAACATCTGGGGTTACCTGTGGGGCAAGCTGATCTATGGCGCCCAGCTATTCGCCACCGCGCTCACCAACGAGAGCATTGCCGACTGCCTCGCCGAACCGAAGTTCCGCCCCGTACTCGCGGCGCTGGGGCAGGAGGTGGGAGCGGTGGCCAAGGCCAACGGCGTTGCCACCGAAGCCTTCAACGGCTTCGATCCGGCCGCCTTCATGCCGGGCGCGCCGCAAATCCTGATCGACAAGAGCTTTGACGACATGGTGGCGTTCAACCGTCGCTCGGCGAAATCCCACTCGGGCATCTGGCGCGACCTGGCGATCCGCAAGCGGCAGACCGAGGTCGAGCCACAGCTCGGGCCGATCGTCAGCACCGGCCGCCAGCTCGGCGTGCCGACGCCGTTGACGGCGCGGCTCGTCGAAATGATCGTCGAGATGGAGCAGGGCAAGCGGTCGTTCTCGGCCGACAACCTCAGCGAATTGGCCGGAGCCGGGCAGGGGGCAAAGTGAACATCGACTTTTCTGCCAGGACCGTCCTCGTCAGCGGCGCTGCGCACGGCTTCGGCCGCGCCATCGCGCTGGCTTTTCTCGCCAACGGAGCCCGGGTATTCGCATGCGACGTCAATGCCGAAAGCCTGGCCGAAACGAGCAGGCTGGGCGGCGGCAAGCTGCAGACATTCCTGCTCGATGTCGGGGATCGCGACGCGGTGCAGGAAGCGGTGGGCGCGCTCGAAGCCAGCCCGGACATTCTCGTCAACAATGCCGGCGGGGTGCGCGGTCAGGTGGGGCGGCCCCTCGAGGAGGTCTCGGCCGCCGACTGGCAGACGATCTTCGACGTCAACGTCTCGGGTGCCTTCTTCATGACGCAGGCCGTGACCCCCGGGATGAAGGCGCGGAACTGGGGCCGCGTGATCAACATCTCGTCGGGTGCCGGGCTCGGCATCAGCCTTACCGGCATCCAGGCCTATGCCAGCGCCAAGGCGGGGCAGATCGGGCTGACCCGGCAGCTGGCGCACGAACTCGGGCCGTTCGGCATCACCGTCAACAACGTGGCGCCGGGCTTCGTCCGTTCCAATCCCACCACTGAACGCCAGTGGGAAGCGATGTTGGCCGAAGGCCAGAAGAAGCTGCTCGACAACATCGCCATGAAGCGCCTCGGCACACCCGACGACATCGCCGCCGCGGTGATGTTCTTTGCCTCCGAGCAAGCCGGCTGGGTCACGGGGCAGGTTTTGAGCGTGGACGGCGGCAAGTGAGCTCGGCGGTCGAGGATTATCTCGCTGCCCATGTGGACGAGGCGATCGGCGAGCTTGAGGCATTATGCCGGTTGCCCAGTGTCTCCACCGACCCGGCCTTCGAACCCGGCATCCGCGCCGCCGCGAACTTCATGGCCGACGCGCTCCGGCGCTCGGGGTTTCCCAGCGTCGAGCTGGTCGAGACGCCCGGCCATCCCCTCATCTTCGCCGAAGCGGCGCACCGGCGGGGCGCACCGACGATCCTTATCTACGGCCACTACGACGTGCAGCCGCCCGATCCGCTCGACAAGTGGCAGACTCCGCCCTTCGAGCCGACCATTCGCAATGACCGGCTCTATGCGCGCGGTGTGTCCGACGACAAGGGTCCGCTGCTGATCCCGATCATAGTATCGCGGGCCTACGCGGCGTTGGCAGGGGGGCTGCCCCTCAACGTCAAGTTCCTGATCGAGGGCGAGGAGGAGTCCGGCAGCCCGAACTTCGAGCCAGCGGTGGCGCAACTGCGCGAACGGCTGCAGTGCGACCTCGTGGTTTCGGCGGACGGCGCCATGTGGCGCGCCGACCTGCCATCGGTGACGGTGGCGAGCCGCGGGCTGGTGGCCCTCGACGTGGTGCTGCATGGGGCGGCCAAGGACTTGCATTCCGGCCGGCATGGCGGCAGAGCTCCCAATCCCATCCGTGCCCTCGTCCGCATGCTGGCGTCGCTGCACGATGCCGACGGCAATGTCGCGGTGCCTGGTTTCGCCGATACGGCAACGCCGCCCGATCCGGCGATCGAGGACGCCATCCTGGCGGTCGATTTCGATGCGGCGCGTTATTTCGAGGAGATCGGCGCGGCCGTTCCCGAACCTCTCCCCAGCGGCGCGGCGCTGCTGACCCGGCAGTGGCTGGTGCCGACGCTGGAGTTCAACGGTGTTACCGGTGGCTATGCCGGTGCCGGCACGAAGACGGTCATCCCGTCGGTGGCATCGGCCAAGATCACCTGCCGGCTGGTACACGGGCAGGATCCGGACCAGGTGTACGATGCGATCGTCACCCATCTGCGGGCAGCCGCGCCGAGCGGCTACCGGCTCGAGATCGTCGATCATCGTCCCGGCAACGCGGCCTTTTCGCTCGACCCGGCCCTCCCCGGCCTGAAGGTGGCCGAGGATGTGCTCGAGGAACTGCTCGGCGCTCGCCCCCTGCGCGTTGCCATGGGCGCCACGATCCCCATCGGCAGCGTCTTCCAGAAGCACCTTGGCGTCGGCACCATCTTCTTCTCGTTCTCCACCTCGGACGAGGATTACCACGCCCCCAACGAGTTCCTGCGGCTCAGCAATTTCCGCCTCGGCATGACGGCCTGGTCGCGGCTGTTCGAGCGGCTGGGGGCCACCTGAGATGGAAACGGCGTTCCTCGGCATCGGCGATCTGGGACGACGCTATCGCGACCGATCGCTGACCCCGCGCGAAGTAGTCGAGCAATCGCTTGCACGCCTCGCCGCCTGGGAGCCGAGGCTGAACGCCTTCGCCCACGTCATGGACACCGCGGCGCGCCATGATGCGGACCGGCTCGGCGCCGAGCTGGAGCAGGGCCACGGCCGCGGCCCGCTGCACGGTATTCCCATCGCCATCAAGGACCTGATCGAGGTCGCCGGCGAACCCACGGGCTTCGGCTCGAAAGTGCGGCCCCCGGCCATTGCCGGTCGCGACGCCGACCTCGTGCGGCGTCTGCGCGAGGCCGGCGCCATCATCATCGGCAAGACCAACCTGCTCGAATACGCCTACGGCGTCGCCAACCCGGCGATCGGCCAGACCAACAATCCGCACGACCCCACGCGCACTTCCGGAGGCTCGAGCGGTGGCTCCGCCGCCGCGGTGGCAGCCGGCATCGTCCCGTTGGCCGTCGGCACCGACACCGGTGGCTCGATCCGCATCCCGGCCGCCTATTGCGGCATCGTCGGGCTCAAGCCGAGCTTTGGTCTGGTGTCGCTCGACGGCGTGTTCCCGCTCTCGTGGAGCCTCGACCACGCCGGGCCCCTGACCCGCAGCGTCGAGGACAGTGCCCTGGCGCTTGCGGCAATGAGCGGGCGTGGGCAGCCGTTTGCGCCGGTCGCACTGCGCGGACTGCGGGTCGGCGTCATTGCGCGGCACGCGCAATCGCGCGAGCTGACGCCCGGAGTACGCGGCGCGATGGAGGACGCCCTGCGCCGGCTGGAGCAGGGCGGTGCGATCGTCAGCGTCGTGGCGATCGAGGGCGAAGCTCGCGCCAATGCCGCGCTCGGTACGATCCTGCATCCCGAGGCATCGGTCATTCACCGCGAACTGGAACAGGAAAACCCGGCGGGCTACGCGCCGCAGACGTTGGCCCAGATTCGCGCAGGGTTCGCCGTTCCGGCCACCGACTACGTCAGCGCCATGCGGTTTCGCGACGAGATGCGCAATCGGGTCGAGGCGCAGTTCAGGACGGTCGACGTCCTGCTCAGCCCGAGCGTCCCATTCGTCGCGCCGCACACCGACCCCGTGATCGAAGTCGGCGAAGACGGCGAAATGCTCTCCAGCGGCCTCGCCAACCTCACCGGCCACCCCGCCATCAGCCTCCCCTGCGGCATGAGCGATGGCTTGCCGGTAGGTCTGCAGCTGATCGGCCCTCTGGACGCCGATGCGGCCCTCCTTTGCCGCGCCGCGGCCGTCGAGGCAGAGCTCGGCTACAACGCGAGGTGGGTTGCCTAGCCTACCGTCGAGGCGCGGATGGTCAGGCGGCAGGGCTGGTAGTCGATGCCGCTCGGCAGCGGCTTGCCGTCGATGGCTTCGTAGAGGCGCGTCGCGGCCAGTTGACCGAGCAGGGTCAGGTTCATGTCGATGCTGGTGAGCGTCGGGTGGGTGCCGTCGACGATCACGTCCCAGTTGTCGAAACCCATGATCGCCACGTCGCGCGGGATCGCCTTGCCGCGCTCCCGCAGGGCGTCGATGGCGCCGCGGGCGATCTGGTCGGAGTCGCAGACGATGGCGTCGATCTCGAGCCCCTGGTCGAGGATCATGGCGCAGGCGGAGCGGCCCCACCGCTCGGTCCATTCGCCATGCGAGGTCTCATAGACCAGTTCGAGGTTCTGCGCCCTCAGCACGCTGCGGATTCCTGCAGCGCGGTCGATGCTGGCGCGTTCGTTCTGCGGGCCGGTGATATGCGCGATCCGCCTGCGCCCCGTCTCCAGCAGGTGCTGGATCGCGAGGCGGCCGCCGCCCACATTGTCCGGCGTGATCGAGAGGTCGCGGGGGTCCGCGGAGGGCGTGTAGACGTAGACGACGGGTACGGGAAGGTCGGGCGCAATGGGCAGCCGGTGGTCGGTCTTGCTGCCGACGACCATGATCGCATCGACGTTCCGGCTGAGCAGTTCGTTGATGTAGTGCTTCTCGCGGATCACGTCGCCGCGCGCATCGCAGAGAAACACCGAGACCTGCCCTCCCCCGAAGGTGTCTTCGGCGGCCAGCAGGATGGGAAGGCTGAAGCGTCCCTCGAGGTCGGAGGTGAGGAGGCCGACGGTCCCCGACTTGCCGTGAAACGGGCGAACGTTGCCGCTGTGCGAATAGGCCAGGTCCCGCGCGGCCTGCTCGACGCGCCGGCGGGTCGCTTCGCTCACGCGCTCGCGGCCGTTGAGCGCCTTCGAAGCCGTTGCCATCGACACACCGGCCCGTTTTGAGACGTCGGCCAGCGTCGGTGGTCTGGCGGTCCTAGCAGGGTCTAAACTGCTCATTGTCGTTGCCTAACATCGCCGCGCGCGGCCCGGCGGTCGTTGTTTAGCCGAGCGACCGTGTCGCAGGTAGCTGAAATCTCGCGCCAGGGCGTCCGGCGAACGTTTCCACGTCCTCGCGCTCCGTTGTCCCTCAGGCGCCATCCGCGCGGATCCAGACCTGCATCCCCCCAGGCTCGCGGTTTGCCCACAGGTGATAGGGAATCGCGCGGAAGCGGCGCGGCTCACGCGAGGGCGGACTCGACCGGTATAGCGTGCCGCTCCAGTCGTCGGCGGATGTCACCTCGGCCTCGCCGGCAAGGACGACTGCGCCGCCCAGCAGGCCGGGCACGAACTCGCTCTGGATCGGATTGTCCTTGAGGACGAAGCGTTGCGGCGCAATGCCATTGTCCACCTCTTCGAGACAGTAGACGATCGGGCCGCGTTTCAGTGCCACGCGGCCGGCGTTCTGCGTCACGGCCGGGTGCGCGCTCAGTCGTTCGACCGGCATGTCCATGTGCAGCCTGATCTTGTCGCCGGCCCGCCACTCGCGCTCGATCGTCGCGTAGCCCTTGCTGACGACCGGTCGCACCGGCTCGCCGTTCACCTCGAACGTAGCCTTGCGACACCAGCCCGGCACCCGGAGCTTGATTGCCATTCGCCTGGGGACGTCGGGCGAGACGGTGATCCGCACGTCGCCGTCCCACGGGTAGTGCGTGGCCTGGGTCACCGTGACGTTCTCGACATCGACGGTCAGCGCGGCCGTGTTGGAGCCATAGAGGTGGATCGCCAGGTCGGTACCGCGCGTCGTGTAGAAGTAGCTGCCGAGCGACGCGAGCAGGCGCGCGATATTGGTCGGGCAGCACGGGCAGTAGTGCCACTTCCAGCGCCGGTGCTCGCCGTGGCTCTCGAGGACGTTGTCGTAGAAATAGTGCTCGCCATCGCGGGAGATGCCGGAGAGTGCGCCGTTGAACAGCACCAGTTCGACATGGTCCGTGAAACGCGCATCGAGGTCGATCTGGGCCATGCGGTGGCCCCAGAAGGCAAGGCCCACCGCGGCGCAGGTTTCGGCATAGGCCGTATCGTTCGGCAGGTCGTACTCGCGCGTAAAGCCCTCGTTGGAATGGGCCGGGCCAAGGCCGCCGGTCACGTAGAGCTGGCGGGTCGTCAGGTTGTCGAACAGCCGGTCGCAAGCCGCCAGCAGCGACATGTCGCCGGTTTCGACCGCCACGTCGGCCATGGCCGAGAACAGGTACATCGCCCGCACGGCATGACCGGTCACCTCGGTCTGCTCGCGGACCGGCATATGGGCCTGGCTGTAGGAGTAGTCCTTGAAGATGTAGTTCTTGGGATCGTCGCCGCGGCGACGGGCCTCATCGTCATAGTAGGACGGCATCTGGCCGCGGGCATCGATGAAGAACTTCGCGAGCTCGAGGTGCCGCGGATCCTTGGTGACGCGGTACAGCTTGATCAGCGCGATCTCGATCTCCTCATGCGCGTCATAGCCCTGCTGCTTGTCCGGCTCGGGGCCGAACGTGTCGATGATATGGTCGACCAGCTTGAGCATGACATCGAGGAAACGTCGCTTCCCCGTCGCCTCGAAATAGGCCACGGCGCCCTCGAGCAGATGCCCCATCGAGTACATCTCGTGGAGGTCGCGCAGGTTGGTCCAGCGCTTGTCGGGTTCCCGCCGAATGAACCAGGAGTTGAGATAGCCATCCGGAAGTTGCCCGGCAGCGAGCCTGTCGACGATGTCGTCGATCTTGCTCTCGAGCTGCGGGTTGGGGTGGTTGCGCAGCGTGTAGCTCGCCGCCTCGATCCACTTGCCAAAGTCGCTGTCGAAGAAGTGCTGCATCGATAGTCCGCTCGGCTGGATCGGCCGGACCAGCGGTGCCGGAGGGTCGCGGAAATTGAGGACCTCGAGAAAGCCCTCCTCATCGAGCCGCCTGTGCTGGGACGGGACCGTCACCTTGCGCACGGTTTCGGACCAGCTTTCCCAGAAGCCACCGGCGAAATCGACCTTTGTATGGTCGGCCGGGAGGTAGCGTTCGATACGGGGCGGGTTGGATAGGTCTGACATGATGGCTCTGGGTTATTTCACGGCGCCGGCTGTCATGCCGCGCACATAGTAGCGCTGCAGCAGCAGGAAGAGGACGAGACAGGGAAGCATGGTGATCGTGACGCCCGCCTGCAGGGCGCCCCAGTCGATGATGCCGTAGAGGCCCGACGAGACGTTCACCAGCATGATGGGCAGCGTGAACTTGTTCTGGTCGGAGAGGAAAATCAGCGCCGCGAGGAACTCGTTCCAGGCGTTGAGAAACGCGAACAGCGCCACCGTGGCGACACCCGGCAAGGCGATGGGCACCATGATGCCGACCAGCAGCGTCCATTGCGAGGCGCCGTCGATCCGCGCGGCCTCGACCAGCGCCTTGGGCACGGCGTCGAAGGCGTTGCGCATCATGAAGATCGAGAAGGGCAGCTGGAACGTGGTGTAGATCAGCACGAGGCCGAGCTGGCTGTTCTGCAGCTTCAGGAACTTCAGCACGAGGAACAGCGGCGTCAGGATCGACTGAAACGGGATCATCAGCGTCGCCATCACGGCGACGAAGAGCGCCAACTGGCCGGGGAACTCGAACTTCGAGAACCCGTAGCCCGCCGGCACGGCGATCAGCAGCGTGAGCACGACCGTACCGACGGCGATGAGCACGGAGTTGGTGGCATAGACGTGCCAGCCCGCGCCGACGGTCTGGAGTCGCGCGTAGTTCTCGAGCGAAAGACGGTCGGAGAACAGCGAGACGGGATCGGCCAGGGCGGCGGCGGCAGGCTTGAAGGAGTTGGCGATCGACCAGATCATCGGCGCAAGGAAGAGCGCCGCGAGGAGTATCCAGACGAGATAGAGGCCTCGCCGCTGCCATGCGGTCATGGGCATCAGCTTTCCTCCGGACGGCTGCGGAGGAAGGCGAGCTGGATCGAGCTGATCGCCACCAGTACCACCAGCAGCACCAGCGACAGCGCCGATCCGTAGCCCAGCCGATAGGAGGTGAAAGAGGCGAGGAAGATCGAGAACACTGCCGAGATGGTCGAGTTCTGCGGCCCGCCCTGGGTGATGATGAAGAACTGGTCGAAGGCCAGCATGGACGAAGTGACGTTGAGCACCAGCACCAGGAGGATCGAGTTGCGCATCAGCGGCAGCGTGATCAGCCGGAACCGGCTCCACGGGCTGGCGCCGTCGATCTTTGCGGCTTCGATAAGCTGGTTGGGCACGCTCTGAAGTCCCGTCAGCAGGATCACCATCGAGAAGCCGGCGCTCTTCCAGACGACCATCAGGATGATGACGCCCATCGCGGGCCAGAACTGCTCCAGCGGCCGCGGTGCGGAGTCGATCAGCCCGAGGCCCAGGAGGAGCTTGGCAAACACGCCGCTATCGGGGTTCAGCAGCCAGATCCACAGCGTCGAGGCGGCGCCGAAGCCGATGACGACGGGCATGAAGTAGATGGTGCGGAACAGGCCCGCGGCGCGCAGCGGCTTGTCCACCAGCAGTGCCAGTGGCATGGCGACGGCGAACAGCGCGACCGTGACGAGCACCGTATAGAGCGCCGTGAAGCCCAGGCTGCGCCAGAGCTGCTGGTCGCCGAGCAGTTCGAGGTAGTTGTCGGCGCCGATGAAGCTGGCTTTGCCGAGCAGCGGCCAGTTGTAGAAGCTCATCCACACCGTCATGCCGAGCGGCAGCAGGAAGAAGACGGTGATCATTGCGACGCTCGGCGCAATGAAGGCGAGTCCGAGCCACTGCCGCGGCTGGCGCCCGGCGCGCCGGGCGGTCCTGGATAGGTTTGTATCAGTCCTCGCGGGGCGCGGTGGTGACAACGGAGGGCCGACGCCGAAGCGCCGACCCCGTCCGGGAGGAGTTATTCCGGATTGGTCCGTTCGAGGATCTTGGTGAACTCGGGCTGGCCGGCCGTGATGGCACCGTCGATGTCACCATCGAAGATCGCGCGATTGAGCAGGTTGAGCCAGGGGCCCGTGCGGCTGACGAAGAGTTCGTCCGACGCGAAGGTATAGGGCGTCTTGGCATCGGCCAGCATTTCGTAGGCGATGAGGTTGCGCGGGTCGAACTGCGCATAGGCCTCGTCAGCCACGTCAGTGCGTGGCGGCATGCCCGCTTCCTTGGTGATGAACACCTGCTGTTCGGGCTGCATGTAGAAGTCGACGAAAGCCTCGGCGACAGCCTTCTTCTCCGCCGAAATGCCCTTCATCAGCGTCAGCGCATCGCCACCGGCAAAGCTCGACTTGCCGCCGTCGGGACCCGAGATCGGCACGATGCCGAACTTCACATCCGGGTACTGGCTGGTCAGCAGGTTGACGATGTACGAGCCCGTCATCAGCACGCCGACCTTGCCCGATGCGAAGGCCGCGACCGCATCGCTGCCGTTGCCCGAACGCGAGGTGGGGTGGGTCGAGCCATCCTTCCACATCTGGTGGTAGAGCCCGAGGACACTGCGCAGTTCCGGCGTGTCGATGGTTGCGGCACGGCCATCCTCGGACAGGATGTCGGCACCGGCGGCCCAGACATGCGGCGTGAAGGTATAGACCTGCCAGCTGCCGGAGGGGGCGACGAAGAAGAAGCCGTAGATGTCGTCGCCGAGGGCACGGACCTTGGCTGCGGCATCAGCCACTTCCTGCAACGACGCCGGTCCCTTCTCGGGATCGAGCCCGGCCTTGGCGAACAGGTCCTTGTTGTAGGCGATGACCGAGGCGTCGGGCAGCATCGGCACGGCGTACTTCCGGTCCTTGTAGGTGCCAAGGCGCAGGTGGGACGGGCTCATGCTGTTGGCATAGGGCAGCCCGTCGATGAAGTCGGTGATGTCTTCGAGGCTGTCGGTCGCCGCAAAGGTCGGCAGGTAGATCAGGTCGAGCACCGCGCCGTCGGGCGGGGCACCGGCGGCGATCGAAGCGCCGAGCTTGGTGACCATCTGCTCGGCGGTGATCTGCGTGATGACGACCTTGTCGTCATGGCTCGAATTGAACTGGTCGGCCAGCGCCTGGAGCACTGCTCCCGACGACGTCCGCACCCAAAGGTTTATTTCTTCGGCTGCGGATTGGCCGATGGCAGCCCCCGCAAGCAGCAGGCCCAGTGAAAGGCTGGCCAGATACCGTTTTCGCATTTCGCACTCCCTCAACGAACCGAAGTCCCCTGTGACACCGGTCTGATATGAGGCTAGCAACGGGTCGCGCGCAGAGTCGATAAAGCTGCCTCACGATTTTCGCAAAACTGAGAAATCTCTTTCTCGTTATTTTGCAAACTTTCGCACGCTCCGGTGGTGAACGAATGCGAGCCTATTGTCGAGCCGAGATGTGAGGGCGCCGCCACCGCGCCGTAACCCTATCGTCGTCCGATCGTCATGGCTCCTTCACGGACCCGAGACTGAATTGTCACGGGCCGCGGCTAGGGATGCGCCGCCCGGACGGGCTCGACCGTTCGCTCCAGAGACACGACACATGAAACGCAAGTGGCTGCTCGCATGGCACTTGCTGCGACCGCAGAAACGCGGGGCAGCCCGGCTTCGGCGGCGGCCAAAATCGCGCTATCGTACGGTCTTTCGGGCAACTTCAGCGAGCGCATCCGGTAGATGTGCAAGACCTTCAACGCGTTCGATGCCGACCGGCACGCTGGTGCATTTCAGCGTCGCCGAGTGCGCACTCCATCTGTTTGCGGCCTCGGACGGCCGCCGCATCATCACCCACCAAATCCTTTGGTTTCGGAGACATTCCAATGAGCAATCTCATCGGCACCGGCTTCAACGTCGGTTCTGACAATGGCGAGTTCGCCCCGCTCGAGGCCGACATGCGCGCCCTCGCCGAGATGGGCGTCGA